>NZ_SDHZ01000002.1:660193-990290 GCF_004118675.1 Filimonas effusa
TGGCAACATAGGATAAATAATCCTTATTGGGGCCAAGTGCAACAGCCAATGCATTACCGTTATCATCGGCAAGCCGTTCATAAGGAAAGAAATCGGTATAGGGAACATCTCCGCCATTGGAAGACTTCGAATTGGTATAAATACCCCTGAAGTCGAAATTAATGCGTTCGCTCAGCTTATAGGTGTTTGCAAGGTTTACTATAAACTGGTTGCTATTGCTGCGTTGCTTTACCGGTTTCTCTCCTACATAATTAATGCCCAGCAGGTAGGTACTGCGATCGTTGCCGCCGCTCATATCAAAGTCGAGGTTGGTAGCCTGTCGTGTACAATAGAACAACTGCTCATATTCCTGCAGGTTATCGTATGATTTAATGGCCGCAAGTCTTTGATCGGCCTGCGCCTGGGTGATCCTGTTTGCTTTCAGGTCGAACATCACTTCCTGTACAGGCGTTTTGGCATAGCCGTAAGTGATATAAGTTGCTTCCGAAGGATTTGCTTTACGGAACTGCTCTACCTGCAGCTGTGCATATTCATCTGCGGGTGCATATTTGAGGTAAGAGAAATCCGGGGCCGGCTGAAAAGCAGTAGTAGCACGCAAAGAAAAAGCCGGCTTACCTTGTTTGCCACGGCGTGTTTCTATGATGATAACACCATTGGAGGCACGTACCCCATAAATAGAAGAAGCGGCCGCATCACGCAGCACCGTTACCGAAACAATATCGATAGGATTGATGGTACGGATATCTATTTCAGTAGGAAATCCATCTACTACGATCAGCGGCTGCTTTACAGCGTCAAAAGTTGAAACGCCCCTGATGGAAAGCTCACCGGACTGACTGTTATAAACCAGTCCCGGCAGTTTACCCTCCAGGCTTTCCAGGAAGTTGCCGGTAACCGCCACCCGCTGGTCATATTGTTTCTGGGAAAGTACGGAAGCTGCTCCCGTAAGCTGGTATTTCTCCAGTTTCTGGTAGCCGGTATTCACAGCAATGGCTACATCGGAGAGGTTATTATCGGCTTCCTGTAAGGTAATGGCTATACCGGTTCCTTTTGCACCAACGTTCACAACCTGTGTATAACGCTGGTATCCTACGTAAGAGACCTCCAGGGTGTACGATCCGGCAGGAATACCTGTAAGAATAAAACTGCCTGCCCTGTCGGTTGTAGTTCCTTTATTTAAGGATGGCAAAGACACCGCTGCACCTTCTACAGGCTGACCCGCGGCGTTGAGTACACGCCCTTTCAGCTCCGCCACAGGTGGTGGCGGCAGAAACAGCAGATCCTCCGGTTCTGTGGCCAGCGTGGCTTTGCTGGCGTTGATAAAAATGGTATTCCCTTTAATGACATACCCCAATGGCTGATTCACCAAACACTGGCGCAGCGCTGCCTGCAGGCTTGCGTCTTTCAGGCTTACCGAAACCGGGCCTGCCTTAACAATATCGCTGCTGTTATAAAAGAATACATAACCGGTTTGTTTCTCTATGGCTGAAAACACTTTTTCCAGGGAAACATTCGTTCCCGAAAAAGTCACGTTCTGCGAAAGAGAGCGGGCAGATACCTGCACCAAAAAAGCAGTCAGAAATAAAGTAGTCAGTTTCATCTGCAACAACATTTGCCTTGAAATAGGCGCGCGGGGGTACACGCCACGCCGAATCGTAATTTTCATACTTTTGCGTTAGTTTGGGTTTAAAAAATAGTCTGTCGAGGACTTGATATAGATCCAGATACTTAGCCCCTTGCGCCTTCACCTGCAGGGGGCTTTTTTCTGCGTTTCCTGTTATACGGTCATTTTCATTTTATTCAATTACTATTTTATTACCAGGCTCAATCCGGTATTTCACATGCGTGAAAGCCAATCCTTCCATCAGTTCCTGGAGGGAAAGATTACGGCCTATTTTGCCGGTAAAAGTTTCTCCACCGGGGTTTCGCTCATAAGCAACCTGCACCTGGTACCAGCGCTCCACCTGGCGCATGATAGCGCGGAGATCAGCTTTCTTAAAACTGAATAATCCCTCTTTCCAGGCTATGGATTGCTGTACATCGGCATGCACGATCGCAAGCCCTCCTGCCGTATTACGTTGCGACTGCTGGCCAGGCAACAATAGTTTCGGCTGCAGCTTTAAAGTCTGGCCTGCAATACTGTCAAACGGCAAAGCAGTAACACTCACGCTGCCTTCAAGTAAAGTAGTATTGGTAAGCGGTTCGTTGGCATAGGCATTTATATTGAAATGGGTACCCAATACCTGCACCAGCTGGCCGGGCGATTGTACTTTAAATGGCCTGCTGCTATTGGATGTCACTTCGAAATAAGCTTCTCCTGTTAATGATACAAGACGCTCATTACCGGCAAATGCTGTAGGATATCGCAATGTAGAAGCAGCATTGAGCCATACTTTACTGCCGTCAGGCAACACAACATTGAATTGTCGCCCCGGCGGCGTACGAAGTGTATTGAACAGCTGCGCGCCTGTACCTGCAAACCCGTTGCCCGCGATATAAACCAGTGAACCATCAGCCGTTTTGGTGATAGTTCCGTTGGCATCACTGGCAACAGCGCCATTAGCGGCGCTATCGAGCAGAATTGTACTGCCATCTGCCAGCGTTAGTATAGCACCATTTCGCCCGGGAGGGATAGCAGCAATAGCAATTGCCGGCTGTTCCTGCGGTTTATGTAGGGGCCATTTTAACCAAACCGCTGTACTTACAAACAGCAGGAGTATTGCAGCTGCATAAGCCATTCGTTGCAGCCTGCGGCGCATGGTTACTACCGGTGCAGACAAAGCTTTATGGCTAAGGGTTGTTGCCGCCACCTGTTCCTTCCGGCTTATTGCAGCCAGGCCCGTTTCCTGCGGCATTATGGAATGAGCTGCTGCCGGCAGGATCTCAGAATAGCTTACGCCGTGCTGTATTACCGGCATGATACGATCAAGAAGTTGTTGCCTGATATTTTCATCGGGCGCATTATCATAGTGCTGCCTGCCCAGGTCATCATCGATGATTCCGGCAAGCACGCGGCTGTAGTCATCGTTCTGCAACAGCGTATGCAGTTGGGCACGCTCCTGCGGGGAGGCCGTTTCGGACATATATTTATCCAATAAATCTCTGAGCAGCGTAGCATTCATATGTTAAAGACGTTATTGCGTGAAAACAGGGTTGCTCTGTTCCGGGATTTTTTTTCAAACAGGCAAAATGCATAGATGGTGGGTTCAAAGGCGGGTGGAAAGCAGCAACAGGAGTAATACATCGCCATGGGAAACGAGGTAGGTGCGAACAAAAGCCAGGGCTTTCACCATATGCCCTTTTACTGTTTCACGGGAAATCCCCAGCTGCTGTGCTATTTCTTCATAAGAAAGTCCTTCATAGCGATTGAGGGAGAATACCAGTTTCCGCTGGGGCGGAAGCAGTTCTACAGCTTTCGCCAATAGCTGGTGCTGCTGGCGGTAGGCATATTGTTTATCCGGCTGCATCACCAGCTCCGGTGCCTGCTCCGGCAAAGCGGAGGCGTCGCCCTCGGGAAGCTTCTTGCGCAACTGGCTGATAATTTCGTTACGGGCAATGATAAAAATGTAGTTATCAATACGCTCCACAGCTGGCAGGGCGGCTCTTTTATGCCATACCTTAAGAAACACTTCCTGCACAATATCCTGTGCGAGCGACACCGATTTCAGGTAGGCCAGCGCCTGCGCATAAACAGTATTCCAGTAGCTGTTAAAAAGCTGGGTAAATGCCAGCTCGTCGCCATCTGCTACCAGTTGCAGTAATGCTTTTTCGTTATGTGAGTGTTCAGCAGTCAAATTGGTCTTCCCGGAAACTATGATTCAGCTGATAAAAGTAGGGCAATTTATCGGAATCGGCTGGCGGAGAAAAGCAAAAGAAACAAGCCCCAAAAAGTAAGACACTTAATGGGGCATTTCCAAAAGCACATTTGCATCATGTAAACTATAATGGGAGGCGTTTACCAGTTACTTTCATGCGCCTCATTGGTTCGTTCCACTTTAGCCGGCGCATTGGTTCGCCAGTTACGATCGTAACGGACAAAAAAGGCCAGCCACCCGGTGCGTGCCAGACGCATTAGGTAGGGTTGTAATGCCAGCAGGAATATGCCGTTAAAGATGAGCCAGTAAAAGATCCGGTTATCATCTAAAGAAAACCCAATCAGTACCCACCATGCCGCAAACGTGGCAACACTCAATGCAATGGTCAGTGCATAGCTGATATAGCTGGAGCCATAATAGAATCCAACTTCCAGGTTAAAAGGTTGTTTACAAACCGGGCACTCTTTACGCATCTTCATGGTCTTTTTCAGATCCCACGGATTGGAGCCTTCAAACATATTTCCGGTCCTGCACCTGGGACACTTACATTTCAATAAAGAAAGTGGGCCCGGCTTTTTATCTTTTGACACATGATCGTTCATTGTTCCTATATTTTCCATAACCTATTTTTTAATGAATTGTTTTCTGAATGCTTCAGGGGTCATCCCTTCATATTTCTTAAAAAACTTCGTAAAGTAAGAGTTATCGATAAAGTCTAATTCGGATGCAATTTCTGTTACATTCATCCTGGCATTCACCAGAAGACGCTTTGCTTCAAGCAGCACGCGCTGCCGGATCAGCTCTCCCGCCGAACTTCCTGTAACGTCTTTACTTAAAGCAGTTAAATAATTAGGTGTAACATATAACAAGGCGGCATAATCCTTTGTCAGCTTCTTTTCTTTATAATGCTTTTCTATCAGCTTGCGGAAGTTACTGATCACCAGTGAACCTGCATCAGGCAATTGTGTTGCATCCGCTTTGC
Organism: Filimonas effusa; assembly: GCF_004118675.1. NCBI lineage: Bacteria > Pseudomonadati > Bacteroidota > Chitinophagia > Chitinophagales > Chitinophagaceae > Filimonas > Filimonas effusa. Next base: position 664,991 of record NZ_SDHZ01000002.1, read on the forward strand.
CGGTATAACGGCTTACCATGATAAAAAGCTGCAGCAACGCTGTTCTTGCAAAATCGTCGTGGAATACCTCAGTTGATCTGCCTTCACGGACAATTGTTTCGAGCAGCTTCTCAAACACCGGACGATCGCCTTCGGGTATGGTTATCACCTGTTCGCGGGCAATGCCCGAAAAGATGCTGAACTGATCCAGATAACGCGGATCGGCCACCAGGGCCGGAATGTAGGATTCTGAAAAATTAACGATGAAGCCATCAGGGGCCGATTCAAAGTCCCAGCTATGCACCTGGCCCGGCGCCATAAAATAGACCTGGCCGGGCTCTACAGGAAAACCAACAAAATCGATGGAATGCCCGCCCGATCCTTTTGAAAAATAGACCAGGTGGTAAAAAGCATGTTTATGGGGAAAATGGAGGTTCTTATGCGCTTCCAGGTAATGCGCAAACCCATCCGCCATAAAGCCACCGGCAGCTACCGGCTGCTCCTTTAAGGTATCAATACTGTAGGTAGGAAGGGCTTTAGACATAACCTTACTGTTTCTACTGCAAAGCTATGAGAGATCTACCGCCGGATAAGGTGTTTTTTATGCCATTTATGGTACTTTTTACAGGTACATAGCTAATCATTTCCCATGCGGAAGTCGGAAACCGCCTTCTGGCTAAGACTTATTTCCGAAAAATCAGCAACGCTGCCTTTGTCAACCGGGCATTGTGTACTTATACCCGCCCATATTTCCGCCGGGTAATTATTCTGATAAAGCCGCACCATATGCCAGTTTTTTCTATCCAAAGAATAATAGCTCGCCACCGTACGGGTGTCGGATGATATTTTCATATAAACGTACGGCTGGGTAACTACATCGTGGTTATTGTCGTCGGAAGTACCAATGGTACGCACCGTAACAATCCTGTGTTGTCCTCTTTCGTCCTGCTCAAAGCAATGCTTTTGCCAGAAGTTATCGTTGACATAGAGATACAATACGCCGGCATTATACAATCCTGTTTTTGTAAATGTTGGTTTCACCTTGGCTATAAGTGTAAAGGGCTTTTTGTTGTCTACTTTCGCCAGTAAAACCGGGGCAGTATTGTTGGATAGTTCATTGTTGGGATCGCAGAAAAAATCCTTTTTCTCTCCCGCCCTGAAAGTAACGATACCATCCTGGCCAGGTGTTATAAGAGAGTCCGCCCCATTGATTGCTTTTGTAAAATGAATATCATTAAGCCTGATATCGCAGTCAACACCGCTCACCTTTGCAGAATCGGTTTTGGCAGCCGCAGCTTCCTGCAGCGGATTAGATTGCTCAGTATTGCCGGAACAGCCAAAAACAACAGCAGCGATAACAACAGTCCAGGTACAGTATACGATCCTTTTCATTTTACCGGTTTATATTACTTGTATGAAGTGCAGGACACTGAAAAACGCAGGCCTGCTCATTTATGCGCAAGATTAGCATAGATTTGAACTACTGCAAATGCTTAAAATTAGCCATACATGTCTTGCCCAAGGATGCCAGAAAAAGGAGACCATACCATACCAGCATTACTGGATCAGCCATTCTGTGACGATGCATCACAACTGGAGGCACTCGAAGAATGCCGGCGTTTGGCGCAGTCATATGTACAGGTAGATGGCAGTGTTGCCGTGTTATCGGATTTTGCTTCTGATGTAAGTTATATGTACGCAGGCGGCTTTGGCAAAAGTCTTCATATAGAAAAACCCTTCACACTGCTGCCATCGGCATTTGAAGACTGCATTTTCCATTTACTGCATCCCGATGATCTGTTGGAAAGACATATACTGGAACTGAGATATTTTGCCATGCAAAAAGAACTGCCGGTTACAGAACGTACCAAATTCAGCTGCCATTGCCGGGTAAGGGTATCAAACGGAGATGGCGGCTATACTTATATCAATCACCGCATCTTCTACCTGAAAAGCCATCAAAACGGCAGCATCTGGCTTTCGCTGTGTCTCTACGCCCCTGCAACAGACAATTCAAACCGTGCAGGTATAGACGGCAAAATAATGAACCAGGATACCGGGGAAATAATAGCCGTGGAACAATACAGCAGGTACGACAGATCATTGCTCACCGGCAGAGAAGTACAAATATTGTCGCTGGTAGCAAAGGGACTGGGCAGCAAGCAGATTGCCGCAAAGCTGCATATCGCACTTTACACGGTTTATCGTCACCGGCAAAATATCATTTCAAAAATGCAGGTAACGAATGCAACGGAAGCTGTACGAATAGCCATGACAATGGGCCTCCTGCACGAATAAGCTTTTCGTGAAGCATCAGCAACCGCAGGCAAAGAACAGCATACAGCTATTATCCCTGCTTTCTGACGTATTTGGTAAGAATGACGATGGTCTGCCCTTCAATCTTGCCTTCGATCTGGTCGGTATTGTCTTCTACAAGACGTATATTCCTTACCACTGTGCCCATTTTCGCATTCAGGGTAGAACCTTTTACGTCAAGGGATTTTGTAAGCACTACAGAATCGCCATGCTGGAGCTGCTGGCCGTTGGCATCTCTGTGAAGCACTACAGCTTCATCATTTTCATGATCGCCGGTAGCTTTGGCCCACGCAAGGTTTTCATCGTCGAGGTATAACATGTCCAGATTATCTGCCGCCCAGCTTTCCTGTTTCAGGCGGTTGAGCATGCGCCACGAAACAACCTGTATCGCAGGTAATTCACTCCACATAACTTCAGACAGGAAACGCCAGTGATTGCTGTCCAGCTCTGCTTTTCTTTCGAGCTGCGCACGGCAGGTATCGCAAATGAGGATGGTATTATCGGCATTAGCCTGATCAACAGGTGGCACTTCGTATGCTTTTAAAGGAGCTTCAGACTGACACAGTTCACATTTGTTGCCGCTTCTCTGTTGTAATTGTTCTTCCAGTTTCATGCTTTGCCGTTTTTAAAATGCGGGCGAATGTAGCGTTTTTTAGTCCACAGTCTCTCAAAACTGATATATATCATGTTTTCAACTGACTTTTGCAGTTTGAAAAGCCCGCGTAATACCTTCTATTTGTAAGCATAGCATTCCTAAACTTACCCGTAAATCCATATCAATGAAGATCTATCTTCTGTTGGCACATCCTGATACGAGCAGCTTTAACGGAAAAATTGCCGATGCGTATGAGCAGGCTGCTATTGCAAAAGGACATGAAGTAAGGCGCCAGAACATTGGCGACCTGCAATTTGATCCCATTCTCTGGAAGGGCTATAAAAAAATACAGGAACTGGAACCCGACTTGCTGAGGGCACAGGAAAACATCAGCTGGTGCGAACACTGGACCATCATTTACCCTGTATGGTGGGGCTCCGTGCCTGCCCTACTGAAAGGATTCATGGACAGAGTATTGCTACCTTCATTTGCTTTCAAATACCACGAAAATGATCCCTTCTGGGACAAGCTGCTAAAAGGCAGATCGGCCCAGCTGATCAGCACGAGCGATTCCCCGCAATGGTGGCTCTCGTGGCATAACCGCAACAGTGACCTGCATACGCTTAAGAATGCCACGCTGAAATTCTGTGGCTTTTCGCCGGTAAAACATACCCGTATCGGCAATATGAAATACCTGTACGAAGAAAAGCGCGCAGAGAAACTGGAGAAAGTAAGAACGCGCCTTATTCCATGATCTTTATAGGATGTTTATGCTCGTCGATGGCAACAAAAGTAAAGCTGCCTGTTATCGCCTGCTCCCTGATAAAAGAATACATCTCTTCTACATAAATATCAACCTGAACTTTCATGCTGGTATTGCCAACATGGATCACTTTAGCTACCAGCTCTATAAAAGTACCAGCCGGGATCGACTTGTTAAAGTTGATACGGTCGGAGGATACCGTTACCATACGTTTGCGGCTGAAACGGGTAGCTGCCACAAAAGCAACTTCATCCATCAGCGCCATGGCTGTACCGCCAAATAAAGTGTCGTAGTGATTGGTTGTGCTGGGAAATACGGTCTTGAATATGCGTGTTTCTGACTGACTAATCCTTTCTTCAAGTGTCATCTTCTTGGATATTAGAAAGCAGCAAAGTTAGGTCAACTATATTAAGTTTCAGGCAGAGATCTTAAAGAGGGGTGTTTCGGCATAGCGGGACGCCACTATGATCTTTGTACCATTGGCATGCTGATCGAATAATTGCTGCACCAGGCTGGGGCAGTTATTATCCTGCGAGAGATGCGATAAAAACAGGTGGCTCATAAAAGCCGGACGGTGTGTGGTAAATAACTCCAGCGCCTGTGTATTGGACAAATGGCCATTACCACCGCGAATTCTTTTTTTCAGGAAATAAGGATACCTGCCATTTTCAAGCATGGCTTCATCGTAGTTGGTTTCGAGGAAAGCGGCATGGCACCGGCGGAATTCATGGACCAGGTGCTCACATGGCGTACCTATATCGGTAAATACGCCAATGCGCAGTTCTTCATGTTCAATTGTAAAACTATGCGGATCACAGGCATCGTGAAACTTACGGAAGGGCTTGATGAAAAAGCTGCCTACCTGCACTTTTTCTTCTGCGCAAAATGATCTTACCAGGTCCGGCGCCAGCGTTAAACGCCCTTCCCGCATGGTATCGCCTGTAATATAAACAGGCAGCTTGTATTTTTTTACCAATACAGGCAATCCCCTGATATGATCGGAATGTTCATGTGAAATGAAAACAGCCTTTACATTTTGCATAGAGAGGCCCAGGCGCAACATTCTTCTTTCCGTTTCACGGCATGAAATGCCCGCATCAACCAGTATCGCTTCCGATTCTGATCCTACATAATAGCAGTTACCATTGCTGCCGGAGTTTAAAGAAGTAACAAACAGAGACATGAGCAGCAAATTTACAAACAAGCATCCGAATCGCGGCTAATCATTTATACTGCTGCAGCAGGGATAATAACTGCCGGTCGAGTTGCTGACCATGCCACTCTTCGTATGCCACATCCGTTCTGCGGGAATTGAGAATACCGAAATCGCCGGAGAACTCCCAGAGTGAGAATCCTATTTTATTGGCCGCCAATACATCCAGCACATCTTTAAACCATGTCAATACCACGGAATGTGGTGTTTTATTCCAGGCGCCACATTCTCCGCAATGGATCCCAACACCTTTATTCATCAGTTCAATCCAGGGCTTGTAATAGGCTTCTATGGCTGCTTTATCGAAATACTGCTGCCCGGTTTTACCGGGGTAAACAGGAACAGGCAATTTTTCAGGCTCCTTATTGGCCCATGGAGCTTTATAATGCGAAATCGCGTGGGGAAAATAACCACGGCAGCTTTGTGCCAGGGGCAGATCTGCCAGCTCGGGGATAGGCGTATTACCCATGCTGTTTCCATCAGCAATGACAATGCGGCTGCTATTCTGCTCATGAATCACCTTTAACGCCGCTTTCGCCACCTGGTGGTAAAGTGCACCGGGCACAGGCCCTGATGTAGAAAGCTGGTCGTTCATATCATCCCTCATGCTGGGTTCATTCAGCAGGTCGAAGCTTAGTTTCGCCCCGGAGACATTTTTATAGCGTTTCGCCCACATCGACCAATGAAAATAAAAGGCATCCTGCGCTTCCTTATCCTTCCAGAGATTATAAGGTTCATGAAAGCCTGCATTTACACAATAACCCGGAGCACGATGCATGTTAAGGCTTACGTGCAGGTTGTGTTTATGCGCCAGGTAAACCAGGTTGTCGATACTATCCAACCGCTTATTACTGAATTCAAATACTTCGTCGGGCCTGATATCCCTGTTTTTATTGAAACTGAGATAGTAAGGATAGGCAATGGGCAGGCGAACAAAATTGAATCCCCAATCGGCAATCCATTGCAACTGTTCCTCTGAAGTGTATTTGCGGTTTAAAGCGGGACGCGGCGTATTGAAGTCGGTAAGATTAAATCCTTTCCAGGCAGGCAGTTTGTTTGCTGCTGCATTGGCGCCATCCGGAGCCGGCTTGTTTTCGTTGAATCCCTGGCCCGGCTTAACGAAAGCTGCCGTACCTTTTACGCCGGCAGCAAGCGATAAAATAGCCGCATTGCGAAGAAATGATTTCCTGTTCATATGGCATAGAGGATTTAAATCGTCATCATTTGTACAGATTTAGTTTTGCCGCTTCTTTTTCAAAAAGCGTTTCGGGAAGGCGGTAAAACGCGTTGAAATCTGCCGCCGCTTTATGGCCTTTGTAAGGCACATAATATTCCGTTGTTTGATCATGCGGTTTGAAACCTGCATTTCTCCAGAACAACAGGTAAGCCAGGCGCCGGCCTTTTAATGCACCTGCCACGATTTCTGTAAACCATTTATCGTAAGGGATCTTATTGAATCCCATTTCACCAATAGCCGGAATCTTATTCTTTTCTAATGCCAGCTGTTCTACAATTGTCATATGCGCGGAAAGGCTTTTGGCAAAAGCAGTATCAGGCGAAGTATTGTCATTATGCTGATAGGTATCGAAAGAAAGGATATCGGCATAGTCATCACCCGGGTAACGTTCCAGGAATTCATTGCGGCCGGTAAACTCCGTTCCGGTATTATAACTGATCAGGAGATGATGAAGTCCCTTTTTGTTGCGCAGGTAATCTACAGTAAAACGGAACAAGGTTTTAAATTCTGCAGCAGTACAGGATTTAGCGCCCCACCAGAACCAGCTTCCGGTAAGTTCATGAAACGGCCTGAAGATAACGGGAATAGGGCGACCCTCTTTTGCCGTAAGGCTTTCGAGGTATGCCGCCACTTTATCGAGCTGCTGCACAAACACACCATGACTGGCGCCACCCGGAAGAATTGCCGCCACCGTACCCGGAGTGACATCCCAGGCCGACTTACCCGTTACCGGGTTGTTGCCATGCCAGCTGATAGTAATTACACCGCCCCTGCTATAGCCTTCCCTGATATAATTTCTCATTTTATCAAATGGAACACTGTCAAGGTTCACTGCAGCACCCAGTTCCAGGTTGCCCAGTTCCCAGCCGTACAATGCGGGATAATCACCGGCAAGCTCTTTAACATCACTTCTGCCTTTCACGTACTTCCAGTTAACGCCGTAGGCAAGCGCATCCTGGTGCCCCACCAGGAACCCTTTGCCCGGAAGCGTTTTAAGATGCTGGTATAATTTGACAGTTTCTGTAGTTGCCTGCCTGTCCGCAGGAAGTTCATTGTCTTTTACACGCGGAGCAGCGGCGTTTTGCCTGCCGGCAATGCCGGCAGGAGGAAACGCTCTAAGCATTAAAACATCATGTGGTGGCAAAACATATTTTAACATGCCGGTAGTAGTACCCTGCTCTTTGCCTGTCCATAAGTTGACCAGGCGATATGTATTGTCCTCTGTATTTAGCTCATAATTGAATATCTCATCTTTCACTACGGTTTTCCAATTATGATGAACAACAACAGCAAGCGTACTTCTGTTAAGGAAACAGATCGCCCATTCACCATTATGCAATGGCTTATACCAGGTTTCAATACTGTCTTTCACAGTATGTCTGAAACCCTGTACACCCAGGCTATCCTGGTTTACCGCTATCACATGCTTATTGGTAAGCACTTCCTTTGTTTCAGGCGCCATACTTCTCAGATCATTACCTGCCATTAACGGGGCCGACAGCATGGCCCACATAGAAAAATGCGCCCTGTCTTCCGCAGGGGTTAACCTGCCGTTGCCAATTTCAAGCATATCAGGGTCATTCCAGTGACCCGGACCGGCGTATTTGCGCAGTCCTTCCTGTTTGTCGAGGATCTGCATTACACCCCATGATTTCCAGGTACCATGATCTTCTATGCAATCGAAACAATTGAAAATATCACCGGTAGTGCGCCAGAGATGTCCTACCTGTTGTCCCCATGTCCAGGGAACATCGGTCCCCCATTCACAGATACTCAATACCATCGGGCGGCCTGCCTTACGTAAAGCAGCGGTAATGGTTTTATAGGCCCCTTCGGCTTTAAGCCCTTCGGTATTACACCAGTCGTATTTTAAATAGTCTATTCCCCAGGAAGCGTAAGTAAGTGCATCCTGGAATTCGTACCCCCTGCTGCCGGGACGGCCGCCACAGGTTTGGGAACCTGCATCGGAATAAATGCCCAGCTTCAGGCCAAGAGCATGTACATAATCGGCAAGCGCTTTCATACCGGATGGGAAACGTTGCGGATCGGGATGGATAAAACCAAGACTATCCCGTTCACCATGCCAGCAGTCATCGATGTTCACATAAGTATAGCCTGCTTCTTTCATCCCGCTTGCCACCATGGCATCGGCCATTTGCCGGATCATATCTTCCGTTACATTACAAGCAAATTTGTTCCAGCTATTCCATCCCATCGGCGGTGTTAGCGCCAGGCCGGGAAACTTCGTATAGTTCTGAACATAGTTATTTCCCTGCGCCCGGCCCGCTAACGTTAAACAGGACAACCCAAGCAAAACAATCCATTTTTTCATTGGCATACTTATTACAATCGATGAAACATTATTTCAATTCAAAACCAGCTTCCAGCACATCTCTTGAGTTACCTCCCACAAAAACAGTAAAGGCGCCGTTCTCCAGCACTTTATTACCATCAGCGTCATAGAACGACAAGGCATCACTACGCAGCGTAAACGACACCACCCTGCTTTCGCCTTTTTTGAGATAGATCTTCTGATATCCTTTCAGCTCTTTTACCGGGCGTATGATACTTGCAGCATGATCGCGGATATATAACTGCACCACTTCCTCACCATCAAACTCACCAGTATTGGCAACGGTTACAGAAACCTGTAAAGGTTGTGTTCTGCCAATAACATTACTGCTTAGTTTCAGTCCCTCATATTTAAAACTCGTATAGCTCAAACCAAAACCAAAGGGATATAACGGCTCCCTGGGAATATCGCGGTAGCGGCTGAACCAGTTACCCTTACCATCGGTTTCCACGGGGCGGCCTGTCTGGAAGTGGTTATAGTAAACAGGAATTTGTCCCACAGCATAAGGGAAGCTAACCACTGTTTTAGCAGAGGGATTCACTTTGCCGGAAATAATATTGGCCAGGGCGTTACCAGATTCGGTTCCCAGGATCCAGCCATAAACAATAGCATCGGTATATTCCTCTATCGCGGTAAGCACCAGCGGTCTGCCGGCCGTTACTACAGCTACAACAGGTTTACCGGTAGCTTTTAATGCTTTCAGCAACTGTACCTGCCCTTCAGGAATAACAGGCGCAGCCAGGGAACGGTCTTCTCCTGCAAGCTTACCCGACAACCCGATATTTACAATCACTATTTCAGCTTCCCTTGCCTGCGCTACTGCTTCATCGATAAGCGCATTGGTAGAAGAACCATCGGCAAGATATCCGGGTGTAAAGCTTATACGATTGCCAGGCCATACCGTTTCCAGGCCCTGTTTCAGCGTTACGGCGTTGGCAGCATCCCCCTGCGCGATCCAGAAGTCGAAGGCATCATCTGCGCTATTGGCATAATGTCCTATGAGCGCAATACGGGCAGGCGTTTTTTGTACCGGCAGTACGTGGTTATTATTCTTCAGCAATATCACCGCGCCTTGCGCTGCTTCCAATGCCTGCTGCCTGTTCTCAGGAGTGAACATGGTATTCTTTTCTCTTGCTTCATCACTAAACTTGTAAGGCGATTCAAAAAGGCCGAGTTTAAACTTGGCAGCCAATACAGCGCCTACCGCCTGATCGAGTTCCGCCACGGTAATTTTTCCTTTTTTTACCAGTGCAGGAATATATTCGATCATTAGTTTGGATTCCATATCAATCATGCTGCCTGCCTTCAATGCTTTCAGGGCGGCCTCTTCCCTATCGCCGGCATATCCCCAGTTCACCATCTCCCCGAATGAATTCCAGTCGCTCACCAGGAATCCGTTAAAACCCCATTTTTTCTTTAAAACATCTGTTACCAGGTATTTGCTGGCACTTACGGGTATTCCTTCAAAAGTATTAAAGCCATTCATCACCGAAGCAGCGCCCGCTTTTACCGCAGCCTCGTAAGGAGGCAGGTATTTATTCCAGAGCGATACGCGCGACATATCGGTATAGTTGTATTCTCTTCCCGATTCTACGGCGCCATAGGCGGCGAAATGTTTTACGCAGGCGAGAATATGTTTTTCATCACCATTACCCTGAAGCCCTTTTACACGGGCAGCAGAAATTAAACCGCCATACCAGGGATCTTCACCAATGCCTTCCATCACACGTCCCCAGCGCGCATCGTTACTGATATCACACATTGGCGCGAAGGTCCAGTGAATGCCGGCGGCAGCGGCTTCCCTGGCTGCTACGGCGCTGTTCTTTTGCACCTGGTCAAGATCCCAGCTACAGGCTTCCGCCAATGGAATGGGAAATATTGTTTTAAAGCCATGAATAACATCGTACCCAAAGAGCAGCGGTATACCCAGGCGGCTTTCTTTCACAGCGATCTCCTGGATAGCTTTGGTTTCAGCGGCTCCAATTACATTTAACATAGAGCCAATCTTTCCTTCGCGCACCATCTGCATTTTTGCCTGCTGGCCGGCATCGTTCAATGCAGGTCCTGTGAAAGCACCACCCGTCAGCTGGTTCAATTGCCCGGCTTTTTCTTCAACCGTCATTTTACCGAGCAGGTCTTTCACTCTTGTTGCCACAGGTAAAGAAGCATTTTTGTACATGGCTTGTGAAGTAGTTTTTGTTTGAGAATAGGCAAAGCTGGTTAGCAGCATCGTTAGCAGCCAAAGCTGAATTTTTCTGAACATTTTTATAGGTTTTAGTTCCTGAATTTACGCGATATCGGGTTCCTACAAGTTCAATGCTTTGAATATAACATCAGCCACCAGCTTGTTTCCCTGTTCAGTTAGATGAATACCGTCGGTGGTTAAAATCCCTTTCTCCTGATTATCAGGATTATGCACGAGGTTATACGCCATAAATTGTTGACGCATATCTATGATACCACAATTATGCTGCGCGGCCAGTTTCCTTACGATCTGCGCATAACGGTTAAGATCGCCATCCATAGCATTAGTACAATCCGTTCTTTCTCCTATGACCGCAGGGGTCACCAGTACCAGCTTTGCATTTATTTCTTTCAGCCTGTTAATGATGGCATTATAAAAGGCTTCAAATTTATCGGCATCGGTGCCGGTTCCAATCGATTTGTGACCTACATCATTTACGCCAATCCAGATCAATACCACCTGCGGCTTTTGTGCTACCACATCTTTTTCGAGGCGCAGGAACAGATCATACACTTTATTATAACCTACACCGGCGCCCAGGAGGTCATAGGCCGATGCCTTTCCTTTTTCATCGAGCTTTTTTTGAATCAACCTGATATAACCACCTTCATTCACGCCCATTTGTGTAATAGAGTCGCCAAAGAAAACTATGCGTTGTTTTGCCGGAGCTTGCATGGCCGCTGTAAACATGAACAGCGCTGCCAGCCACAAATAGCAGGATCTTTTTTTCATCGTTCATTTATTCTTTTAATGATTTCAATACAGGCGCGGCTATTATGATAGGGGCATTTCCATAATCCAACCTTATCTTGCCCGGGCATAAGCTGATCATTTTCATCTACCCCCCAGAACCATTCACCATTTGTTTTATCGAGCAGATGCCGTTTCGAAAAATCCCAGGACGCCAGCGAACGATGGAGGAAATGATCTTCACCCGACAACTCCCAGGCATTCATAAATCCCACCATAGCTTCGGCCTGTGGCCACCAGTGCTTTTCATGTACCAGGTGCCCGGTCTCCGGTTCATATTCGTACCAAAGACCTCCATCAGCATCCAGGCCGCGACTGGCAGCGTCAGCCATACGCAGACATACAGGTTTCAGCATATCCACCAGTTGCTTGTCGTCAATGATCAACGCCGCTTCCAGTAGCAGCCATGATGCTTCTATGTCGTGTCCATATGATACGGTACGGGCTTTAGCATTCCATCGTTCATCAAAAAAAAGAAGCAGGTGTCCTGTCTGTGCGTCAACGATATGACTGGTAAAAACTTCCAGCAGGTCCTTTATGTTATGATATAGAGATTTATCAGGCCAGATGCGGTAAAGGTTCGCAAATGCTTCCAGTACATGCAAATGCGTGTTCATGGTCTTCTTTTCATTGGCATCCTTTTCGCTCAGGCGCAGGTCATCCAGTTCTTTCCAGTCTCTGCCAAGCGCTTCGAGGTAACCGCCATAGACCGGGTCGTAGCTATGCAACATGATCGATTGATAAAGCGCTACAGCCTGAGCCCTGGCATTATCATCACCCGAGGCAATCACGTATTCGCTGAGTCCATATACAGCAAAAGCAATCGCATAGATCTGCTTTTTAGCATCAAGGGGTTTACCCTTATAGTCTACCGTCCAGTACACACCCCCGAATTCCGGGTCTGTAAAATGGCTGACAAGATATTTGTAAGCGCGTTCTGCCATTTGAAGGAACAGCGGGTTGCCTGTAACATGATAACCTGCTGAAAAACTCCAGAGAATGCGGCTATTCAGCACACTGCCTTTAGGAGCCAGCTCATCGGCTTCATTTTCGTTATTCAAACGCCCTGCAAAACCTCCATACTTTTCATCTACAGCATGAGCGGCCCAATAATGCAGGATATTATCCAGCTCTTCCTGCATTTCCTTCTTATAGTCAGTAAGTTGCCTGTTCATATTACTCATTGTTTAACGGACTACTTCCGCCGGCCGATTTACATAACTATCATTCGCTGCTATCAGCTTATTCAGCACTTCTACCGAAGCAGCCGATCTTAAACCATCTTCCGGTGTATTGATGACATAATCCAGTAATCGCTCTATAGTAGTGGTTGCCACATGCAGGCGCGTATCGGAGGATGCATAGTAAATGAATACATCACCATTATCATCGGCAATCCAGCCGTTACTGAAGACCACGTTCGACACATCACCTACGCGTTCCTCTCCTTCGGGCGCGAGGAAATAGCCTGCGGGCTTATGAATAACGCGGGTAATATCGTCGAGGCTGGTCATAAACAGGTACAGGACATATCGCAGCCCTGCAGCGTTATTGCGCACGCCATGCGCCAGGTGCAGCCAGCCATGTGGTGTTTTTATGGGAGCAGGTCCCAGCCCGTTCTTTGCCTCATATACCGTGTGATAGACCTTCCTGTCGATCACTATTTCCTTTTCGATAACAGCGTTCTCAATAGAAGCACTGAGACCAAAGCCAATACCGCCACCTTTACCTGCTTCTATAAAACTATCCTGCGGACGGGTATAAAAGGCGTATTTACCTTCTACGAACTCCGGGTGCAGCACTACGTTGCGTTGTTGCGGCGAAGGCGTTACCAGGTCGGGCAGGCGTTCCCAGCTGACCAGGTCCCTGGTTCTCGCAATACCACATTGGGCAACGGCTGCCGACTGGTCTCCTTCAGGCGCCGAGGGGTCGCGGCGCTCGGCGCAGAAGAGGCCATAGATCCATCCATCTTCGTGCAGCACTACGCGCATATCGTAAATATTCACAGAAGGCTCATCCGTTTCGGGCATGGTAACAGGGCGATCCCAAAAGCGGAAGCTGATGCCATCATCACTCTCGGCAACAGCGAAGAAGGACTTTCTATCACTACCTTCCACCCTGGCAATTACATAATATTTATTATTTAGTTTAATAGCGCCGGCATTCATTACAGCGTTGATCCCAAACCGTTCCATCAGGAAAGGATTGGAGCCGGGGTTCAGGTCATATTTCCAGGCGATCGGGGCATGTTGTGCGGTAAGAACAGGATATTTCCATCGTTCAAACACACCATTTCCGAGGGGTATCTTTTCATTTTCGCGGGAGAGCAGTGCGGCGTATTGTTGTTGCAGGGCCGCAAGTCTTTTTTCAAATTTTTCCACCATAAAGAAGTTTTTAAACCTGTTCCATAATAGGAGTTTCTTTATGCCGCCTGTTCAGCAAATCCCTGCTTACAACCAGCATGAAAGCATCACTTAGTTTATAAAAGAAGATAAATATTGCCGACAAAAGCGCCCCTGCCGCAGGAACGAAACTTAACATCATCCTGATGCCTGTGCGTGCCTGTTCGGTTTGCACCATGTTGGCCTCGAAGCCCCAAACGGCCAGCAGCCAGCCGGTGAGGGCGCCACCAAGCGTCCATCCCAGTTTCTGCGACATGGAAGAAGAGGAGAAGATAAGACCGGTAGCACGCCTGCCTGTTTGCCATTCAGAGTAATCGGCGATATCGGCATACATAGACCATAACAGTGGAAATACACTGCCGGCACAGATACTGATGAGCACCTGCAGCGTCATGATCAGGGCTACATTTTTTTCGCCTAAAAAATAGAAGATACAACTCAGGGCCGACGCCACCAGCATTGCATACAGGAAAGTATTTTTCTTTCCTATACGATCGGAGACCGGCTTGGCAAGCACTACGCCAATAATATTGGCGCCTTGCCCAAGCACCAGGTACAAAGTACTATAGCCAACAGCAATAGACGTTAACGGGATTTTAAAAGCCTGCTGATCGCTGAAATAATACTTAAAGTAATAAACGGCAGAACCATCGCGCAGGGAGTTGAACACCAGCGTAGCCACACCTGCTCCCAACAGTATAAACCAGGGTTTATTTTTTGAGAGATCGGCCAGATCGGCTTTCAGGGAGATCTTCTGATCTTTCGGCGGGCTCACCCTTTCCCTGGTCCAGCGAAAATTGAAATAGAACAATACTACCGCTATCGCAGCATAGATCATCATGGAATACTGCCATCCTGTTTGCAGGTTCACACCTTTCGATGAAGTCCCCAATGCATTCACCAGCGGCTCTGCGGTAGCAAGCACCAGTATACTGCCTGCAAAGGCAAAAACAAAGCGGAAAGTAGAAAGCGTTGTACGCTCTTTGATATCGGCCGTCATTACGCCCATCAACGAAGCATAAGGCACGTTGATAGCCGAATACACCATCATCATTATGGTATAGGTGATGTAGGCATAAATAAGTTTACCTGTAAGAGATAGTTCCGGCGCCGAAAAGGTAAGGATCCCTGCTATTCCAAAAGGGATTGCCATCCACAGCAGGTAAGGACGAAATTTGCCCCATCTTGTTTCTGTCCGATCGGAGATAATACCGATAGCGGGATCCAATGCGGTATCCCATATTCTTGTAATGAGGAACATGGTACCTACGGCAGCGGCAGGAATGCCAAATACATCGGTATAATAATACAGGAGGTAAACGGAGAACAACTTCCAGAACATAGAAGAGGCAAAGTCTCCAAAGCCGTAGCCTGCTTTTTCTTTAATACTTATTTCCAATTTCTTCTGTTTTAATGGATCTTATAATCATCTGTTTGCAACGGACCGCCGGCTTTATCAGGGCTTCAGGTAAGAACGGATGAGTAACCAGGTAGCCTTATCGCTATCAAAAACAGTATTCAGCCCCTGCTCCTCCATTGGCGGATCGCCGAGGTAATCATCACCTTCTTTCCAGAATACCTGTCCCGGTACCGGCCTGCCTGTGCCACCAAAGGCCCAGAAGTTTAAACCCGCCACCCCTTTTGTTTTCCAGGCATCCAGGATTAGTTTATAGAAACTGTTACGCAAATCAACCGGAGCGGAAGGGCTAAAGGAATGATCGTTACGCGGCAAGCCAAACTCTTCTACAACCAATGGTTTATTGAGGCGGGCCGCAGCAGCTTCATGCCGTTTTACATAATCTGCAGTATTGGCAAGCACAACGGGCAGATCGGCGCTCATAGTTTCGGGCTTCAGCCAGCCCCAGTTTTTGGGCCAGATATGAACGGTAAGATAGTCTACAGCCGTATTGGCGTGAATAGCTTCGTACAAGGACATATCGCCATCTGTAGCCTGATCGCCTTCGTGCCCTATTGTTACCAGGTGATTGACGTCCTGCTTTTTAATGTTCTCTGCCGCTGATTTTATCCATTTTTTATAAGCCTCGTTCGCAGCAGGACGCATAGGACGGGGCTCATTGGCCAGCTCCCATGACATGATAGCAGGATCTTTTGTATAAGGAACGCCTGTAATGGTGTTGATGCGATTAACAACAAGATTCACCTGCCGGGCATAAGCCAACATACACGAATCACAGGTATAGAATTTACTGGTATAATCTCTCAGTTCATCCCAGTTGAGCTTCCTGCGTAAAACAGAATCGGCAATAAGACCATTCCAGTTCAGGTATTGCAGAAAGCCGCCTGTCCATTCCCAGTTATTACTGAGGAAGATAACCGCCTTCATGTCTCTTTTTTTCATCTCAGCCAGGAGCACATCCAATCCTGTTAACAGATCCTCGTTAAATACCCCCTGCCTGGTTTGAAAAGCCTGGTTCACACGCTGTACGCCATTGATGTTACCGCTGCCTTCCACACCAGCCATCACTCGCAGGTTGGTTACACCGTTTGCTTTCAGGAAATCCAGTTCTTTCTTCAGTCGTTGCGTGCCTTCTTTCGTCAGTCCCAGCAATCCGCCGTACCAGTAATTGGTACCTATGTAGTGATAAGGTTTATCACCCAGTACAAACTGCTGTCCTTTGCAGCGGACAAAAGCTGGCTGCCTCTGCGCAGAGAGGCAGCCCGTGATGAACATTGCCAGAAAAAACAAAGCCTTTGCTTTCTTCATATATACAGCTTACTTAATAAGGATCAGATCGTCCATGTACAGTGTTTCGCCGGCGTCTTCAATTTGCATCACCCAGGTAGTTAAAGTAGACGCATTCATTTCCGTAAGATCGATTTTGTAGTAGGTCCACACATTTGCCGGCACTTTCACTACATTATCTTTTGCCCAGTTGAAATTGAACTTGGCAATGTTTTTATCTACGGCA
Organism: Filimonas effusa; assembly: GCF_004118675.1. Lineage (NCBI taxonomy): Bacteria > Pseudomonadati > Bacteroidota > Chitinophagia > Chitinophagales > Chitinophagaceae > Filimonas > Filimonas effusa. Next base: position 681,774 of record NZ_SDHZ01000002.1, read on the forward strand.
GCGCCTTTAATCCAGAACGAAACATATTTATAAGGCGTTAAATCAACAGGCTGGCTGAAATTCAGCTGAACCCCTCCCCAGGTGCCATTATAGGCCACTTTCCAGGAGGCGCTTCCGCTTTTCACATTTTCAGTTGAAACGGAATTAAGCGTACCCCAGCTCCAGTCATTGATACCCGGGGCCAGTGCATCTTTAAATACACCATAGGCAAGATCCAGGTTCACAAACTCTTCCTTGGTAGTCATGGCCCCTGCATCGTTAACGATGGTAAGCTTAGACCTGGTAAGTGTTGTTACCGGGAATTTGATCGTAAGCGTAGTGGCAGTTTTAGCCACTACCTCCAATTGGGTGGTAGTGCCGGCAAAAGTTACGGATTCTACTTTTTCAAAGTATTTGCCGGTAAGTGTAAGTGTGCCGTTCTGCTGGAAGTTATAGTTGCTCACATCGGTGATCAGCGGCAAAGCAATTACTTTAAACGGAACAGAGAATGATTTGCCAAGTCCATTGGTAAAGACAATATTCTGGCTTGCCGGAATAGCGTCTACCGGCACACGGAACAGGATGGCATTATCGGTATTAAATGCCGGGTTGAAATTGGCAATAATGTTACCGTTATCAAAGATGATGGTACGAATATCACCAAGGCCTTTACCGGTTAAGGTGAGGCTGGCATTGGATGCGCCTTCGCCCGGGGCGATGGCATCCGGTACCGGGTTATTGGAAGCGCTGCTAAGCGAATAATCTTTATCTTTTACACAGCCAACCAGCATGAAGCAAGTCAGGCTCATTACGGCGCCGATGTTGCGTAAGTAGTTCAGTCGTTTCATATGAATCGTTTATACACTGGTTAATAATAAGGTACCGCTTCACCAAGTAAAGCCGGGTTTTCAATTGTTTCGGCCTGCGGCACCGGAAGGAACAGCTGCGAAGGACTGGTAAGCACCACCTTTAGCGGATTAAGCGTTCCGTCGAAATTAAGGTTACCCCTTTCCTGTGCTCCCACCATTTGTTTTGCTTTTTCAAAGCCCTGGCGCTGAATATCGAACCAGAAGTCGCCTTCAAAAGCAAATTCTACCTTACGCTCATGCAGGATATCATCGATAGTAAATGTACTTACAGGTGAAAGCCCTGCGCGTGTATGAACAGCATTGTAACCATCCAGCGCCACACCGTCGATACCGCCGCTTAACAGCGAAGCCTCCGCATAAATCAACAATACATCAGCATAACGCAGAATGTAAGTGCCCATGCTGGTGAACAAGCCACTCACGGGCTCAGCACCACCGGCAGGTCCGATCACATATTTCAGGATATTGGCACGTACATCGTTGAAGGTGTTGGAGAGGTCGTCTACCTTCGCAGTGGTATCGTATTTAAAGCCGTTCGGGAATTTATCATTTATCCAGTCGGCACGATGAAAGCCCTGCTCCATCACACTCCAACCGCGTCTTTTATCGCCCGTAGCGTATCCCGTAGCGGGATTGAGCATGTCCAGTGAAGGCCTTACGGCAGAATAGCCGTCTGCATTTGTAGGACCGGGTTTCAGCAGTGCCTGCGGCGCTACATACTCCTGGAACAGGTTACCTCCATTATAGCCCATGGAAGCCAGCCATTGTAAAGAGAACAGTGATTCTTTGTTATTGTTGGCAGAGGCAGAAGTGAACATTTTACCATAGTCGCCATACAAGCCCACTTTAGCAGGATTGGCATTGGAGTAATCGATCACTTCTTTTGCTTTCAGCTTGGCATTGGCATAATCTTTTGAATACAGGTACAGTTTAGCCATCATCCCTTTTGCCGCCCATTTGGTAACACGGCCTGCCTGGTAGGCATCCTGGCCAAGATGTTCTTCTGCATATTTAAGATCTTCCAACGCATAGCGCAGTACATCTTTCTGCAGATAACGGGGAACGAGGTATTTACCGGGCTCGGTAAGCATAACCGGATCATCTACAATAGGTGCATCTCCAAATGCGCGGGCTATGTAGAAGTAGGCGAATCCCCTGATAAACCTGGCTTCGGCAATACCTTGTGTAAGATAAGCCTGATCACCTACCTGTTTTTTCTTCTGTTCAAAAAGATTGATCAGAACAGCCGCACTACCGGCAGCTTTATAACACGAACGCCAGGTAGCACCCACAGGTCCATCGGTACTGAGGATATTAAAATTATAAAACGTTTTATAGTTTTCATCACCTCTTACGATGGCAGTTCCGGCCATGATATCACCTACGCACAAGAAGGCTTTATCGAACCATCTGCCCCAAACGGCATTGTAGAGCACACCGGTGGCGCCGTTAACCTCTGCGGCATTCCGGTAGTAATTTTCTACTGTTACACTGGTAGCGGGCGTGGTATCCAGGAAATCTTTTTTACAGGAACCGACCGATACTGCCAGTAGCAGGATATATATAGAAGCAAGCTTTTTCATTCTGTTTCATTTAAAAGTTAGAACTCGATGTTAGCACCTATGGTAACTGTACGCGGAATAGGATAACGTCCCTGGTCTATGTTCATCAGCAATACGTTGTTGTTGATAGATCCCAGGTCAGGGTTATAGCCGGAGTAACCGGTAAATGTGTACAGGTTCTGACAGGAAACATACACCCGTGCAGAAGAAAGTTTAGCCCTTGTTACCCATGCAGCTGGCAGATTGTATCCCAGGGAAACAGTTTGAATTCTCAGGAAAGAGCCATCTTCAATATACCTGTCGGATACCCTGAGGTTATAGTTGCTCCATTTATTGAAGCGGGGCATATCGCTGCCGGTATTATCGGCTGTATACCTGTCCAAAACGGTAGTCAGCTGGTTAGACCACTGGTTGCTCATTCTCTCGGTAAGCATACGGGTTGCATTGTACACTTTAGCGCCATAGCTGCCGTACAGGAAAATCGACAGATCAAATTCTTTGTACTGGAAGGTATTGTTGAGGCCACCTGTAAACTTAGGATTGGGGTTGCCTATCATTTTCACGTCCTTGTCATCCAGTATTTTATTACCATCCAGGTCTTTGTAGCGCTGGTCACCAAGCCATAACTGCTGCGGCCCTACTGCCAATCCCCAGTTTACACCGTTATTGAGCTCGTCCTGGCTTTTAAACAGGCCATCGGTCACATAACCATAGAAAGCGCCTACAGGCTGTCCCTGCTGGCTTACGGTGATAACAGGGTCTTTACCGGAATAGTCTACACGAATACTACCTGCCAGCTTTGCATCCTTGGTATTCAGTTCATTTAAAGTGTTCTTGTAGTGACTGAACGTTAAAGTAGTTTTCCAGTTGAAATCTTTACGCGTCATGTTATAGCTGGTAAGAGAGACATCGATACCGGTATTGGTCATTTTACCGTTGTTGGCGATTGGGGTCCATATATCGTCCCAGTTATCGCTATTGGTTTGTTCGCCTATACCAGAGAAATCGGCCAGCTGTGTCGCCAGCAGCATTTTGCTGGATACCTTTTTATAAACGTCGATAGTAAGATCTATTTTCTTATTGAACAGGGCCGCATCTATACCTGCATTATATGTTTTAACCGCTTCCCAGCCCAGGTTCAGGTTACCGATATTACGCGGAAAACCTGCAGGTCCAAAGGGACTGGTACGTGACAGATCGATATTGGTGTAGTACTGGTTGGCAGCAACATTCTGGTTACCAACAGCACCGTAACCGCCCCTGATCTTGATAGAGCTGGCCCAGGAAAGATTGTTCGCAAAAGACTCGTTAGTGAGCGTCCAGGCCACCGATACTGCCGGGAAATAACCGATGCGGTTATTGGGACCAAAAGCAGAAGAACCATCCCTCCTGACAGAAGCGCTTATAGAATACCTGTTATCGTAAGAATAGTTTACACGTGCAAAATAGGATTCCATTTTCCAGTCACCTGCACCTGCGCCAATAGTTTCGTTGGAGTTATTACCTTGTTCACCAACCCCGAGCGAAGGCAGGTTTTGCTGCAGATTTTGCCTGTAGGCCTGGAGGTAATCGTAACGTGAGCTTTGTACTTCATGACCTAATGTGGCAAATACCCAGTGTTTACCAAAGCCGCCATTATAGTTCAGGTAATTCTTCAAACCCCAGTAGAGGCTATTATCCCTTTGTTCCCTGAGTTTGGATGGGCCAAGGATCCTGACACTGTCGTAACCGCCATGGTTATTAGGTTGTACGTTGAACAACAGTGGCTGGAATGCTTTCCCATTCATGAAGTTAAAGTCGTAGTTCACTTCACTGCGGAAGGTGAGCCCCTTCAGTATTTCTACTTCGCCATAAATGGCGCCAAAGGCTTTGGACTGAATTTGTCTTACATCTCTGAGGTTAGCCATCGCAACAGGGTTATTATCGGTACCTATTGGATTACCTGAGATCTGCAGCGCACCGGCATACTGCCCATCCGGGGAAAGGATCACGGCAGCGGGGCTGTTGTGCAACACCACGCTGGTTACCGCATCAAAGCCATCGGTAAGTCCCACTCTTTGATTACTGCGCGACAGGTTGGTACTGATACCTGCTTTCAACCAGCTTTTCACCTGCTGATCAACATTCATTCTGAAGGAATATCTTTTAAAGTCGGTTCCTATTAACGTACCTGTTTGTGTGTAATAGTTACCGGAGAAATAGTAGGTTGTTTTACCCTGGCCTCCGGAGAACGAAAGCTGGTGATTTTGCGTGATACCGGTTTGAAAGATGGCGCTTTGCCAGTCGGTACCGGTACCGAGCAGATCGGGGTTTTTGAATTCAACTGTTGTATCGGCCACTTCACCTACGGCGCGGAATTCTTTTACCAGTGAGTTCTGGTACCGGCCATACTCGCGCAGGTTCATGATGGGCAGTTTTTTAGGAACGGCAGCAGCACCATAATACATGCTGTAAGCCATTTTACCTTCACCGGCCTTACCCTTTTTTGTATTGATAAGCACCACACCATTAGCCGCCCTGGAGCCATAGATCGCCTGGGCCGACGCATCTTTCAGGATATCGATGGAAGCAATGTCGTTGGGATTTAAGGTGGCGAGCACGCTCTGGCCGGTTTGTCCGCCGCTGCCACCCAGTACATCCTGGCTAAGACTACTGGTTGAAGCAGCTAATGGCACCCCATCGATCACATACAGCGGATCGTTACCGTTTACGCTGGTGATACCCCTTACCCTAACGGAAACACCGCCACCGGGCTGACCGCCGTTGGCGGCAATGGTAACACCGGCTACTTTACCCTGCAATGCCTGATCCACACCAGGCACCGGCAGGTTTTTGATCTCCCGCTCCGACACTGATGCGATTGAGGTGGTAACGCTGGAACGTTTAGCGGTACCGTAACCAATTACCACCACCTCGTTCAGGTTGGTAACGGCGCCTTTAAGTACAATGTTGAATGTGGTATTCAGTCCAATCTCCACTTCTGCAGATTCCAGTCCTACATAACTTACCACCAATATGGTGGCAGCTGGCGGCAGTTGCAATTTGAATGCGCCCGACTGGCTGGTGACGAATGATTTTGACTGACCTTTTACTGTAACGGTTGCTCCTACCAGGGGAGCGCCTTTTTCATCGGTTACAACACCTGATATGGTTTTGTTCTGTGCCCATAAAATAGAACTGACAAGCAGCAAAGTTGTGAGTAAGCAGATGAACCGTGGAATAGTTCTGTTTGGCATATGGCAATTCGTTTTAATGAACCAAATGTAGAGTATAAGGCATTTTAAAAATGATACTATTTTATCTTTTCAATGTATTTTTTATACAATACGATAATACACTAAAGAACGGATACTGCCTAATACCTTAATTACAGGGGTATTGCAAGGAAATACACTATAATAAAACGCCTATATTATTTAAACAATAATCATATTTTTCATTACTTTCATCCAACGAAATGCTTGCTATATGAAAGAAGAGTTGCTGCGGGAGATCATTCCGCTTACTCCAAGCGATTGTTTTACAATATTTTCAAGAATAAAATCGGAGTTTGATTTCCCTCTTCATCACCACGAAGAGTTTGAATTGAATTTTATCCGGAATGCCAGGGGGGCGCAGCGTGTTATCGGCAATCATATTGAAGAGATTGGCGACCTGGAACTGGTTCTTGTAGGCCCCAACCTCCAGCACGGGTGGTTCACCCACCGGTGCAAAAGCCGTAAGATAGAAGAGATAACGGTACAGTTTCACCGCGACCTGTTCCCGGAACGTTTCCTGCACAGGAACCAGATGAGTGCGCTGCGGACCATGTTCGAGCGTTCGCTGAGAGGGATCTTATTTCCGGCAAAGGCAACCACCGCATTAATGCCCCGCTTAAAAGCGCTGACGCAGGCACAGGGCTTTCCTTCCGTACTGGACCTGTTGACGCTGCTGCATGAGCTCTCTGTTGTAAAGCCTATCACTATATTATCCGATATAGCGTTCACTCCCAAAGAAAGTATTGCCTATAACAGCCGGCGCATACATCGTGTCATGGAATTCATTAACGGAAATTTCCAGAAAACGGCCAGCCTGGAAGATGCTGCAGCCATAGCAGGCATGGCGCCTGTATCGTTCAGCCGCTTTTTTAAAACAAGAACAGGCAAAACCTATATCGACACCCTGAATGAAATAAGGGTGGGTAATGCCTCCAGGATGCTGATAGATACCACCCAAAGTATTGCCGAAATAGCGTCCAGGTGCGGCTTCAACAATCTTTCGAACTTCAACCGCATCTTCAAAAAGAAAAAAATATGCACACCGAAGGAATTCCGGGAAACATTCAATGCTTCGGGCGTTCGCACGTTCATTTAGCCAACATTTCTATCATAATATCACTATCATTATGAAATACTTTCTCTTGTTACTCATGAGTTCGTTGCTGGTTACCGGATTACAAGCCGGCAGCACTAACAAGCCGCTGCAATTTTATAAGGCCAGCTCTCCGTTATTACGTTATACCGGCAGGATAGATTTTACCGATATCAACCAGCCACGTTTATGGACCGCAGGAAGTTATGTAACCGCAGGTATCAAGGGCGACAGCTGCGCTTTTATTATCGGGGATGAACATTTATACAATAAGTACAGGAACTATATAGAAATAATCATCGATGGCAAACAAACCTATCGTTTGCAATTGAAAAAGGATGTTGATACCATCGGCATTCACCTGGGAGACGATAACAATGCAACACACCAGGTGATCATTTGCAAGAATACAGAAACCAGTATAGGCTATATGAGCATTGGCGGTATAATGGCAATGGACTTAAGTTCTTTGCCCGCGCCCGCGCCTGTACGTAAGATAGAGTTTATCGGCAACTCCATCACCTGCGGTACCGGCAGCGATATATCGGAGAAGCCCTGCGGCCAGGGAGAGTGGTACGACCAGCACAATGCATGGTTCAGCTATGGCGCAATAACGGCAAGGAATTTAAAGGCCAACTGGCACCTGACTTCTGTATCAGGCATTGGCCTGGTACATAGTTGTTGCGATATGAAAGTGTTGATGCCCCAGGTATTTGATAAGATAAACCTCGCAGGCAACAGTCTTGCCTGGGATTTTTCACGCTATCAGCCCGATGTGGTGACGATATGCCTTGGGCAAAATGACGGGCAGCAGGATTCTGTATTGTTTTGTAACGCCTATGAAAAGTTTATAAACACGATCAGAATGCATTACCCTGAGGCAGCTATTATTTGTTTAACAAGCCCTATGGCTGACGAGGGTTTATTAAAGATGATGCGGCGATATCTCGACGCCATTGTAACGGGGTGTAATGACCGGGGCGACAGGAATGTTTACCGGTATTATTTCGGCCGGCGTTACCATTCGGGCTGCGGCGATCATCCGAGCCTGGCCGAACATCATGAAATTGCACAGGAACTGTCTGATTTTATCAGCCGGATAAAGGGCTGGCCGATGTAAGGTTGTTTTTCCTTACATTTGAATACAAACAACCGTTAGCATCAATGAACAGCACACTCAATCGCCCGATACGGGTATTGGTAGCAAAAGTAGGCCTGGATGGTCATGACCGGGGCGCCAAGGTAATCGCAACTGCTTTGCGTGACGCCGGCATGGAGGTGATTTATACCGGTTTGCGCCAGACACCCGAGATGGTGGTGAATGCCGCTTTGCAGGAAGATGTGGACGCCATAGGTATCAGCATATTATCAGGAGCGCATATGACCGTTTTCCCGCGGGTGAAGCAACTGATGGATGAAAAAGAGATGGACGATGTGCTGTTAACCGGCGGCGGCATTATACCGGAAACCGATATGAATACTTTGCAGGCGCTGGGCATAGGAAAATTATTTGCGCCGGGAGCTTCGATGGCAGATATCGCAGATTACATTAATAATTGGACAAAAGCCCACAGGGAGTTCTAACTTGCACCAAAATTCATTGCTATGTCCTATAAGACTTTATTAACGACGTTAGAGGAAGGAATATTTACGATTACCATCAACAGGCCCGACAAGATGAACGCATTGAACAGGGACGTCATCGAAGAATTGTCACAAGCCATCAGCGAAGTATATGAGCGTTCCGATATCCGCTCCGCCATTATCACGGGTGCAGGAGAGAAAGCTTTTGTTGCGGGTGCCGATATCAGTGAATTCACTTCATTGGATGCAGCCGGCGGCGAAGCACTGGCACGCAAGAATCAACAACTGGTATTTGACCGCATAGAACAGGCCCCCAAGCCTATTGTAGCTGCTGTAAACGGTTATGCGTTAGGCGGTGGTTGTGAGCTGGCACTGGCTTGTCATTTTATACTGGCGAGTGAAAATGCAAAGTTTGGCCAGCCCGAAGTGAATCTGGGTTTACTTCCCGGTTATGGCGGCACCCAGCGTTTAACCCAGGCAGTGGGCAAAGGCAGGGCTATGCAGCTTATCATGACCGGTGAAATGGTTAGCGCGCAGGAGGCACAGCAATATGGCATTGCGAATGCAGTAGTACCTGCTGCTGAGCTGCTGAACGCTGTAAAAAAGATACTGTTGGTGATACATACCAAGGCGCCGCTTGCGATAGCGCGTGTGATTGCCTGCATCAACAATTTTGATCATACACAGAAGGGGTACGATTTTGAGATCAGGCAATTCGGTGAATGTTTTGGCACTGCTGACAAGGTTGAGGGTACCAATGCCTTTCTTGAGAAGCGTAAGCCTGTATTCACGGGCAAATAAACCGGTTACGTTTTTTGGTTCCGGGCGCCTAACTTTGCGGCACACAAAAAAATAGCTGTATGGACTATCGCATAGAAAAAGATACGATGGGCGAGGTAAAGGTTCCTGCTCATGTTTACTGGGGTGCGCAGACCCAGCGTAGCATTGAAAATTTCAAGATTGCCCAGGACATTAACCGTATGCCCAAAGAGATCATAGCAGCGTTTGCTTATCTCAAAAAAGCGGCAGCACAGGCTAACCTGGAGCTGGGTGTTTTACCAAAAGAAAAGAGTGACCTGATCGGGCAGGTATGTGATGAGATCCTGGAAAACAAGCTGGATGATCAATTCCCATTGGTAGTATGGCAAACAGGCAGTGGTACGCAAAGCAACATGAACGTGAACGAAGTGGTAGCTTACCGTGCACATGTTATTACCGGCGGCGCGTTAACCGATAAGGAGAAAGTATTACATCCCAATGACGACGTTAACAAGTCGCAATCTTCGAACGATACCTTCCCTACTGCAATGCATATTGCAGCTTACAAGATATTACTCGAAACCACTATTCCCGGTATCGAGAAGCTCCGTGATACGCTTGCAGCCAAAAGCGCCGCTTTCATGCATGTTGTTAAGATAGGCCGTACACACTTCATGGATGCTACGCCGCTTACCGTAGGACAAGAGTTCAGCGGTTATGTATCGCAGCTGAACCATGGTTTAAAGGCCATCAAAAATACGCTGGAACATTTGAGCGAACTGGCTTTGGGTGGCACGGCAGTTGGTACCGGCATCAACACTCCTAAAGGTTATAGCGAAGTAGTTGCCAAAAAGATCGCCACACTTACCGGTTTGCCTTTCATCACTGCAGAGAACAAATTTGAAGCACTGGCGGCTCACGACGCTATCGTTGAAGCCCATGGCGCTTTAAAGACTGTTGCTGTAAGCCTGATGAAGATCGCCAATGATATCAGGATCTTAAGCTCAGGTCCACGTTCAGGTATCGGAGAACTGTTTATCCCTGATAACGAGCCAGGTTCTTCTATCATGCCGGGTAAGGTTAATCCTACACAATGTGAAGCATTGACTATGATTGCCGCACAGGTATTGGGTAACGACGTCGCTATTAACATTGGCGGCGCCAATGGCCATTTTGAGCTGAATGTATTCAAGCCTGTAATGATCTACAACTTCCTGCACAGCGCGCGCCTGATTGGCGACGGTTGTGTAAGCTTCAACGATAAATGTGCAGAAGGCATTGAGCCTTTACATGACAATATCAAAAAGCATGTAGACAACAGCCTGATGCTGGTTACAGCTTTAAATACCAAGATCGGCTATTATAAAGCGGCGGAGATCGCCCAGAAAGCACATAAAGAAGGCACTACCTTAAAAGAAATGGCAGTGAAGTTAGGCTACCTGACTCCTGAAGAATTTGATGAGTGGGTGGTACCTGCTAAAATGGTAGGAGAATTATAGTTTATAATAAAATCTAAAGAAAAAAGCCCGGAAGTGATCCGGGCTTTTTTTATAAGGTAGATACTCTTGCCCTGAACTGCCCGCTTATATTTATCGTTCCCCCGGCAGCTGCCACTGCAGCGCCGCTGAAAGTACCCTGGGCTATGCGGGTAGTGTTATCGTAAGAAGTGATGGTGATGGTAACATTGCCTCCCGCGGCCGCATTGTTTGGTCTTGCCGCATAGATCTCCGTTGAAGTACTGGCTTTTGCAAAAAGGTAATCGGCAGCGGTTTGCGTATTATACGTATCGCCTGCATTAAGTGTACGTGCGGTGGACAAAGCCATTACCAGCCTGAAGGTGGTGTCGGCATTGGCAGCGCTTCTGCCCACAATGGTGAACGCATTTACACCGCCGGTTTCGGTAGAAAAGTAGGCGGTATCGATGGTTCCGTTATAGCTTTTAGCAGGATCGGAAAACTGCCAGGCAGTGGCCGACTGGTTAGGATCACCGGCACCGCCGCCATCTGTAGCTGTTACAGAAAAGCCGCAGGTAGTGGTATCGAAACTTACCGTAAAGTCGCTGGTAATGGGCAGAATGGGTGTACCTGTTGCGCCTAGTTTTACTTTATAGGAACCCACTACAGAAAAATAGCCTGAATCGACAAAGGAGATCCCGTTCAGCGTATCTGTACTTATGTAGTAAGAACCGGGTTTATTGATGGTAAGGGAAACTTCTGCGTAGTTGGAGTCGTTCATGACAACACCTGCATCGTAGGTACCGTGGATGGTGATACCGGAGCAGTTGCCGTTTTCATCTTTTACAAGGGCACCGGTAGCCGGCGTTCCCCCGCTGCCGGTTTCCAGGCTATATTCTTTGGCGCAGGAGGCCAGTAAGCAGACAGCTGAAAACAATACGATTCCCTGGCGTAATAACTTTCTCATTTACAACAAATTGTATTTATGTCAATGACATGACATCCCTTGCTGAAGAGGGTTGCCGCCATCAACATCATCTATCTTGCATATTTGATGCCGTTTTTTATCAGATGGATATTATACCAATAACGCTGCCTTTTGGGTTAAATTGTTTGCTTCGGCGAGTTCCGCAATATTTTTAAGGGTGGTAATAGCGATCTGGGAGAGGGCTTCGGCGGTAAAGAATGCCTGGTGGGCTGTTACAAGCACATTAGGGAAGCTCATCAGCCTTTGAATGGTATCGTCGGTGATGATATCGTCGGAAAGATCGCGGAAGAACAGTTTTTCTTCCTGTTCGTATACGTCGATGCCCAGGGCGCCTATTTTGCCGGCTTTCAGGGCTTCAATTACAGCTGCGGTATCTATGAGTCCACCCCGGCTGGTATTGATGATGGTGACGCCTGGTTTTACCAATTCCAGGGTATCTTTATTGATCACGTGCCTGGTTTGCTCTGTCAGCGGGCAATGCAGTGAAATGATATCGGATTGTTTCAGTACTTCTATCAATGGCAGGAACTCCACGCCTGCTGCTTCCATTTCTTTATTGGCAACCAGGTCGAATGCGAGGATACGGCATCCGAATCCCTGCATGATGGTACAAAAGGCGCGGCCGATATTACCGGTTCCCAGTACGCCAACAGTTTTGCCGTGGATATCGAATCCGAGTAGGCCGTTCAGTGCGAAATTCTGTTCGCGGACGCGGTTATAGGCTTTATGCGTTTTACGGTTCAGGGTAAGCAGCATGGCAACGGCATGTTCAGCCACTGCTTCGGGTGAATAAGCCGGCACGCGACATACCCGAAGGCCGTAGCGTTTTGCCGCTTCGAGGTCTACGTTATTGAAGCCGGCGCAACGCAGGGCAATGATCTTTACGTTCAGGGCAGAGAGCTGGATGATCACCTCTTCTGTGACCTTATCGTTCACGAACACACATACTGCATCACTTCCCTGCGCCAGGTTAACCGTTTGAAGCGTCAATTCAGACTTATGATAAACGATATCAAAACCGTAGCTGTCATTAAACTTATTGAAGAATGTTTTGTCGTACTGCTGTGTCGAAAAGAAAATGACCCTCATAAGAAATGAATACCTTTAGTGGCATTGCTAAGATAAACAGAGAACAGTATTAATCATTCAACCAATATGCTATTAATTATGAGAGAAATACTCAAAAACTACCGGTTTGCCTGCCTTACAATTTGTTTGTTCCTATTTGCTTCCGCACCAGCGCTTGCGCTTCCTTTAAAAGAAGATACCCTGCACCAAAGCGCCCTTGCCAAAAATGATACACTCCGTTTGTTCATTATCGGTAACAGCTTTTCACAGAATGCTTCCAAGTACCTGCCTCAGCTGGCAGCAGAGGGCAAGCACCCTTTAAAAATAGGCCGCGCTGAATTACCCGGATGCCCCATGGAAAGGCATTGGCGCCATGCCGCTGCTGCAGAGGCTAATCCTGCCGACAGTAATGGCATGCCTTATAAAGGTAAGTCGTTGCGTACGCTGCTTTCCGAAGACAAATGGGATATCGTGACCATTCAGCAGGCGTCTGTCTTTTCTTCCGATTCCAGTACGTATTATCCCTATGCGCGTAACCTGTACAATTATGTAAAGTCTATTTGTCCCGGTGCAGAGGTGGTGATCCACCAGACATGGGCGTATCGTTCCGATGACAAGGTTTTTGGGCAAACAAGTCCTGCGCCTCATAAAACGAATGCCAAAGATGCAGAGGAGATGTACCTGAAATCACGTGCGGCTTATCATAAAATTGCAGGGGAACTGAAGATACGTATACTTCCTGTTGGGGATGCTTTCTGGAAGGTGACCACAGATCCGGCCAGGCAGTTTAAAAAAGATACATCCTTCAATTATGCCAATCCTGTTTACCCGGCGGTGCCTGATCAAACCAATTCATTACATATGGGGTACAGGTGGGAAAACAAGAAGTTCGGTTACGATGGGCATCATGCCAATACAGCGGGTTGTTTTTTGGGAGCGCTGGTATGGTATTCGAAGTTATTTCATGAATCGCCGCAAAAGCTCAAGTATTGCCCCGGGGGTGTGAGTGCGGAGTTTTGCTCTTATCTTAAGAAGGTAGCGGCAAAAGAATAGAGATAATATTACACATTATATTCCAGTACCAGTAAGCGTTGATAGCTTTTTAGCAACAGTTTCTTTAAACATTTTAATAAAAGTTACAACGCTTCCTCCTCTTCTCTCATGACATTATCCAGGCAATAAAAAAGAACAAACTAGCTCTTCAATACCGGGCGTTGGCGGGGAGGGATCTTTATAGCCGGGTTGAGATTCGGCAGTATTTTTCTTAAGCTTGTTATGTCTTTACCTGAAGCATCTACGAACGTCCAGTTAACACCATTATCTGATGAAATTGCAATGAGTGTAGATGTATTCTGTAAAATTCCTTCCGGCATTTTAATCTCTATATGCTGCGCTATAGTTGTCTGCCATTCCTTTCCATACATTACCATTTGGGCAGGTTCACCAAAAGTCACTTTTTCGAAATTGATTCCTTTTTCTTTCATTTCATCGATCCCTTTCTTCACCACTTCAATCATTTTAGGAGCCCCTCCCATCGATTTAACTATTGACGGATAGGTATAAAGTACAAAGGTCTTAAGATCGCCACTGATAAGCGCTTTGCCCATATTAGCTGCCTGCTGCTTTAAATTCGCTGCAGCATCTTTCACCTGCCCAAACGAGGCCGTAAATAATACCAAAAGGAAGATAGAAGTGAGGCTAAAGGATTTCATATATTATCTACTCCACCGGTGTTCCGGCTTCTTTTTCTTTGGCGATTTTGTCTTTGCTTTGGGGGAAGAACTTTTGCTGCCAGATGAGGATGGCTATTACGCCGGCTGAAATGGAAGCATCTGCGAGGTTGAATACGGGGCGGAAGAATTCGAACTCTTCGCCGGCCCAGAAGGGGAACCATTGCGGGTAATGCGCATTGGTGATCAGCGGGAAGTATAACATGTCAACCACCTTGCCATGCAGGAAGCTGGTGTAGCCGCCGCCTGCGGGGAAGATCTTCGCAACGTTCTGCATAAAGGGATCGCTGTTCTCGAAGATGAGGCCGTAGAACATGCTATCGATAAGGTTGCCCAATGCACCGGCATAGATAAGGCCTGCACAGATGATGAATCCTTTATGATATTTTTGAGCAATGAACTTACGCAGGTAAAAGGTACCGATAACAACCGCCACCAGTCTGAAAAGGGTAAGTAAGATCTTGCCGATGCCGCCGCCAAATTTCCAGCCCCAGGCCATTCCCTCGTTCTCAACAAAGTGAAGGCGGAACCAGCTGCCCAGCACGCGGTGCTCTTCACCTATGTAATAATTGGTTTTAATATAGATCTTCAATGCCTGGTCTGCCAGCAATATCAACACGATCAGCAACACCAAATGTTTTCCTTTCATATACTTGTAAAAAGGGTCGTTATTTATTAGTGGGCCAAAGATAGGGGCTTTTTTTACTATTCCTCAACATATACCCGCTTTACCCGCTGGCCTATGGCAGTAAGTATTTCGTAGGCAATGGTGCCACTCCATTCAGCCACCTGCTGAACGGGAAGGTTGGGACCAAAGACTTCTACCAGGTCGTTTTCGGTGATGCCGGGAATATCGGTAACATCTACCATGAGCATATCCATACAAACGGTGCCTACTACCGGCGCCAGCTGGCCTTTGATCCACACTTTGCCGTTGCCATTGCCCAGTTTCCGGCTGTATCCATCGGCATAACCGATGCGGAGGGTAGCAATGACCGAGTCGCGGGATAGCTGGCCTCTGCGGTTATAACCTATTGTTTCTCCTGCTTTTACGTTTCGCAGCTGGGCAATGGTGGTGGTAAGGGTGGCCACTGTTTTCAGCGACAGCTGGTGCGTATTGGCGGAATCAACGCCATATAATCCTATTCCCAGCCTAACCATATCGAACTGAAGGGCAGGCAGGCGGAAGATGGCGGCGGAATTGGAAAGGTGGCGAATAAACGGATACCCCAGCGCCTCCTGTATTTTGTGGCAGTTTTCGCGGAACCTGGCGGCCTGTTGCCCGGTGAACGCATCTTCGGCAGGGTCTTCGCTCGCTGCCAGGTGGCTGAATACGGAGCGGACCGCTATACGGTTACCATACCGTTCGAGCAGTGCCTTCAGCGCAGGCATATCGTGCGACTCAAAACCCAGGCGATGCATACCGGTATCGAGCTTCAGGTGAACGGGATAAGATTCCAGCGCCTGCTGTTCCAGGAAATGAAGAAAGGATTGCAAGACCGGAAACGAAAACAGCTCGGGTTCCAGGTTATACTGTACGAGCGTTTCGAAAGCCGCTTCGTCGGCATTCAAAACCAGCACGGGCAGGCTTATCCCTGCTTTGCGGAGGTCAACCCCTTCATCGGCATAAGCCACTGCGAGATAATCGACCTGGTGAAATTGTAAAACACTTGCCACCTCGGCGCTGCCGCTGCCATAGCCAAAAGCTTTTACCATTGCCATGAGACGGGTGCCGGGTTTCAGCTGCTGCTGGTATTGTTTGAGGTTGTGACTTAAGGCGGAAAGATTTATTTCCATCATCGTCTGATGCACCCTGCGGGCCAGCATGGTCACCATTTGTTCGAAGGCAAATAAACGTGCGCCTTTCAGCAGAATGGCTTCGTTACGGAAATGATTGGCGTTCACCTGTTGCAGGAACTGTGCAGTACCGGTGTATTGCTCTACCCGCGCGGGCAGGCTGGCTAATGCCGCTTTCCATTGCTGCCATAAGGGGCCTATGGTAATAACACGCCCTACCTGTTTCTGTGCCAGCATATGCGCTACGGCATGGTATACCGGTTCGGGCGTATGTTCCGGCAGATCGGACAGGATCACTGTTTTGCTATGAAACTGTTGTTGCTGTTGCAGGAACTCCAATGCAATGGCAAACGAGCTAAGATCGAAGCTATAGCTATCGTTGATAAGGGCGCATCCGTTCAATGCCTGTACCAGTTGCAGGCGCATGTCTACGGGTTGCAGCAGTAACATTCTTTCCGCGATACTATCATCGGGCATTTCACTATGCAGTAATACTGCCCAGCATGTGATGGCGTTGCGCACAGACGCTTCATCGGTGAAAGGAATAACGATGGTACGTTGCTGCCCATTATATATAGCGGTGATGCTTGTTGAGTGTGCGGCTCTTTCGGTGCCAGTGATATATAAGTCGGCTTCTTTGGTATGGCCGGTGGTAAATAACGGTACTTCAAGATCCTGGGCGGCCTGTTTTACCCTCTCGTCGTCGATAGCGCAGAAGAGCAGTTGCACCTGTTTAAACAGCAGCATTTTTTCCTGCAGTTTCTGCTGCCAGCTGCTGAAGCCTTCGTTATGTGCTTCGCCGAGGTTGGTGAAGATGCCGTAGGTGGGTTGTATTATGTGCTGCAACTGCTGCATTTCGCCGGGCAATGAGATGCCTGCTTCGAAGATGGCCAGCGAATGATGGCTGTTCATTTGCCAAACACTTAGCGGCACGCCTATCTGGGAGTTGTAGCTGCGCGGGCTGCGCACAATACGTTCATCGGGTTGCAGGAGCTGGAAGAGCCATTCTTTTACGATGGTTTTACCATTACTGCCGGTTATACCCATTACGGGATACTGAAACCTGCTGCGGTGCCTGGCGGCTATGAGCTGTAATGCTTCGAGCGTGTTGCCGACCACGAGGCAGGAAACATTTTTTATTTCGGGAGGCAGGGTATCGTGCTGGATCATAAAGAACCTGACACCCCTGTTATAGGCTTCGCGGATATACTTGTGTCCATCGCGCAGGGAAGTTTGCAGTGCAATGAACAACGAAGTTTCCGGGAAAGAGATCCGCCTGCTGTCGGTAACGAGGTACTGAATTTCGCCGGCGGCATGATCCTGGATAAGGCTGCCGCCGGTAAAACCGGCGATCTCAGCAATAGAATAGGCCATAATACATTATGTTATATACAATAGCAACGCTACTGTCAACTATATCACCTGCTGTTATTACAGGGAGCCATCTTTAACTTCGGGTGGCACACCTTTCCGGGCAGCATAGAGGGAGTACAGTATAGAGCCTGCTATACATACTACGATAACGGCCAGCGATATATAAATAGATATACGGATGTGGAAAAACTCGATGAGCATTTTCACACCTATAAAAACCAATACAACTGCGATACCCTGCTGCAGGTAATCGAATTTGGAAACGGCGCCGCGCAGCAGGAAGAAAAGACTTCTTAAACCAAGTACCGCAAAGATGTTGCTGGAGTAGATCACGAGCACATCATCGGCTGTAAAAGGCTGGTCGGCTCTTTCCCGTACCAGGGATACTACAGTGGGGATGCTGTCGAGTGCGAATACGATATCGGTAGCGGCAAGCATGAGCACCACCATGGCAAGACTGGTGAAATAGATCTTGTTGTTATGCTTCAGCAGGTAACGGCCTTCGGGCGGAAGGTTGGTGACCCTGAATAACCTGGTAGCCCAGATATAGATCTTCGATTTTTCGGGTTCGAATTCTTCTTCTTCTTTCTTTGCAAACAGCTTGATACCGGTATAGAGCAGGAAAGCACCAAAAACATAAAGCAGCCAATGAAACCTGGCGATAAGCTCAATACCCAGTGCAATGAACACTACACGGAAAAGAATTGCCAGCAGAATACCTATGAGCAACGCTCTTCCCGAATCCTGCTCTCCTACTTTAAAGAAGGAGAAGATAAGGATGAACACGAAGATATTATCGATACTAAGACTCCATTCCATGAGATAGGCGGAGACGTATTTGGTAGCCACCACGGCATCTTTTTCGAACCAGAGGAAGACCCAGAAGGCCAGCGAAAGTCCCACCCAGAACAAGGTTTGGATAAGCGCTTTTTTGATGGTGATGGTGGCGTTCTTTTTACTCATCAGCCCCAGATCGAACAACAATGCTATTACCAGTACGAGACCAAAAACGAGATAGATCAACTGATTCGTGCTCATTGATTTTTATTTAAACTGCTTTCACAGCGAATTTGTTTTTACGGCGCCATTGCAATACGAGGCCAAACAGTAATACCAGCAGAACAGGAATGACGATATTAATGAACTGCCACAGACCGCGTTGTTCTGTTACCTTTTGTTTATCGAGCAGGCGTAGGGTGATGTCTTTGTTTCTGCTTTCAAAGATACCACTGGTACTAACGAGATAATCAACACTGTTGAGAAAAAATTCCCTGTTGGCAAAACGATAGTTTTCGAAAGGCAGCATCCCCATAGGCAGAGGCCCCGTGGTAGTGCTTACGGCATTGGTAGCGATATCGGCATCGGAGATCACTATTTGTTTGGTGGGTGTTACGGAAGCCTGTGCAAATGGTTTTCCCAGCGCACGGGCAACAGAATCTTTTACCGCCGGCACCAGCCTGTTGGCAAAGAGGGAGGTGAATTCACCTTCGAGCAATACTGCTACCGGGATATGACTTTTATTGAAGGAGCGGAAGTCATCTTCTGTTCTCACACTATTAAGACTTACCAAAGCCGGAGAGCTGAGCGTACGGCTGTTTGAATCGGACGCCAGCAGAACGGTTTTACGCACACCCGGCGACTGAACGGTATCGATACTCGAGGGGAATACCGGTAATACCCTGTCGAGGTTCCTGGAGATAGGGTTGTTGTTGGCTACCGACAGGAAGGGATAATAAGGCCAGGGCTGGCGTTGCATCCTGGGACTGTTGTCGGGATTGTAACCAATGACCAATGGTATTTTGGAACAGTTGAGATCCTGCAACAGGTCACTGTTGATACGTACGCCGTATTTGAAAAGCAGGTCGTCGATGTTGAGGTTTCTGTCGAATGCCACGAAATCGGCCTGGCTGCGCATGAGGCTATCCAGTTCTGCATAGAGTTTATCGATACACCAGATGATTTTCCCGCCGTGCATTACATACTGATCGAGTTTCAGTTTGTCTTCATCGGTGAAGGGGATAGTTGGTTTTACGATGAGTAAGGCGTTGATGTCTTCGGGCCTGGGATAACCTTGTTTAAGATCGAATACGCCGAGGCGGTATTCGTTACGCAGGTTTTCGCCGAGGTCGTTTACGCGGAGGTCTACGGGTTCGCCATTGCCTACGGCATAGGCGACGGTGGGAATATAGGTGCGGGTAAGCTTATCGATAGCATCGGCAAACTTGAATTCGAGCAATGCTTCGGCTGCGTTGCGGGTAGCTTCTTTGTCTTCCTGCGGCACATCGGTAAGCACGTTATAGTTGCGGAACACTTTGCGGCTGCTGCGCAGGTCTACGGCATAGGGTTTCCTGTTCTTGTAGTACACCAGCGCCGAAGGCATGATCATCTGGCTGGTGGCTTTGGCGTCGTCGTTGGAAACAGTTTCACTTCTTTCAAATACTACACCCATACGTGCAAGACTATCGAAGAGCACCATTTTAGCTGTGTCGGAAAGACCTTCGCCGGGCTTTTCGAATTCCACTCTTACATTATTATTACTTACATCGCGGAACTCGGCAAGCAGGTCTTTTACGGCATTGCCCAGTTTACGGTAATCGGAAGGCAGTTCGCCGGTAAGGAAGACCTTAACTGTAACGGGAGTATCGAGCTGCAGCAGCAGTTTCTGTGTAGAAGCGCTAAGGCTGAAACGTTTTTCGGCAGTAAGATCTACACGGTGATGCCAGCCAACGGAGATAGCGCAGACTGTAAAGAACAAGGCCAGGATTATCATCCAACCCCAGCGGGAGCGTATGAGACCACGGATCATTATCGCTTGGTTATATTTCGTTGCGTAATAAAGAGGAAGAAGTAAATGATGCCGGCAAAATACACCAGGTCGCGGGTATCGATAACGCCGCGGCTGATGCTGTTATAATGGAAGTGAATGCCGAACATTTCGATATAGTAATCGGGCCCTGCACGAAACACCGGTAATTTACTGATAGCTTCAAAGCCGGTGTATAACAGGAAACAGATAAAGGCTCCTGTAATAAACGCCACTACGGTATTGGGTGTAAAGCTGCTGGCGCAGATGCCTACAGAAGTGAATACGGCGCCCAGCAGGAAAAGGCCGATATAACTGCCGATGGTGCTACCTACATCTATCCCTCCTATTGCGCTCAACTGTTGAATAGAGATCCCATAAATAACGGTAGGCAATAACGCCACCGCTACAATGATGAGCGCTCCGAGGAATTTACCCCATACGAGCTGTGCGGGTGTGATGGGCCATGTTTTCAGCAGTTCGAATGTTCCTGCTTTGTATTCATCGGACAGGCTGCGCATGGTAATGGTGGGCACCAGGAAAAGCAGGATCCAGGGACAAAGGTTGAAGAAGCCGCTGAGGGAGGCATAGCCAAAATCGAGCAGGCTGGTATCGGGGAACACGAACAGGAAAAGGCCGTTAAGCAGGAGGAAGATGGCTATAGCAATATAACCGGTTAAGTTATTAAAGAACTGCCGCCATTCTTTTTTACAAATGATCCACATAGCCCAAAGCTAAGTTTTTTTAGGATGGATTGAGTTGAATAAGAAAGCAATACCCACGGCAGCTTTCAACCGCATTCCGCAGTTCATAAGCCGCCCTGAAAATAAAGAGGCCGACCGCTATTATTTGGCCAGCCCCGGTTTTATTTTTTGTAAAGCCTGTTATACTGCAAAGCTTTCGCCGCAGGCGCAGCTCCGGGTAGCATTGGGGTTATTGAATGTAAACCCTTTGCCATTGAGGCCATCGGAGAAGTCGAGTTCGGTATTCACGAGGTACAGGAAGCTTTTAAGATCGGTCACCACTTTCAGTCCTTTATCTTCAAACACCTGGTCGCCAGGTTTCAACTGGTTATCGAAATCCATTTTATAGCTCAGGCCGGAGCAACCTCCTCCTACAACAGATACACGCAGAAAATAAGAAGGATCATCTCCATGCCCTGCCTCTTCTATCAGCTTTACCACCCTTTCTTTGGCTTTATCAGTTACTATGATACTATTTTCTGTAGCAACCATGATTTCTATTTTAAGTTAATGTATTCGGTTTTACTGTTTTTGAACATTTCCCAGCGGGGGCTCAGTTGCCTGAGCTCATTCACCACCTGGGTCACCTGTTCTACCACATAGTTTATTTCTTCTTCGGTTGTGAACCTTCCTATTGCAAAACGCAGCGAACTATGTGCCAGATCGTCGTTCACGCCCAGCGCCTTCAGCACATAACTGGGTTCCAGCGAAGCGGAGGTACAGGCCGAACCGGAAGAAACGGCAATATTTTTATTGATGCCCATGAGCAGGCCATCGCCTTCGGTATAATTAAACGAGATGTTGGCTGTGTGTGGCAAACGTTGTGTAACACTGCCATTGAGCTGCGTTTCTTCTATAGCCAGCAAAGCAGTTTCCAGTTTATCGCGGAGGGCTTTGTTCTTTTTACTTTCGGCATCCATTTCGAGGCGGCAGATCTCACATGCCTGCCCCAAACCTACAATACCGGGAACATTTAAAGTACCGCTGCGCATACCGCGTTCATGGCCGCCGCCGTCGATTTGGGCGGTTAGTTTTACCCGGGGATTTTTCCTGCGCACGAATAAGGCGCCTACGCCTTTGGGACCATATATTTTATGACCACTGAAGGCCAGGATATCGATACCATCGTCGTTCACGTTCACGCGGATCTTACCTACGGCCTGCGTGGCATCGGTAAAGAAGAGCACACCGTGTTTTCTGGCGATGGCGCTTATTTCGGAGATGGGCTGAACCACACCGGTTTCGTTGTTCGCATACATCACAGCAACCAGGATAGTAGAAGGTTTTATAGCTGCCTCCAGTTGTTCAAGGTCAATGAAGCCTTCTGGCGAAACGGGCAGGTAAGTGATCTCCGCACCCAGTTTTTCGAGGTGGCGGCAGGTATCGAGCACTGCCTTATGTTCTGTAGCTACGGTGACGATGTGATTGCCTTTGCCGGCATACATTTCGAACACGCCTTTGATGGCGAGGTTCACGGCTTCTGTAGCGCCCGATGTAAAAATGATCTCTTTGGATTCGGAGCCCAGCAGTTTTGCAATTTGTTCGCGGGCATATTCCACTGCTTCTTCCGCCTCCCACCCGAAGGGATGCTGGCGACTGGCGGCGTTGCCAAAATGTACTGTAAAATAGGGCATCATAGCTTCCAACACCCTGGGGTCCATGGGTGTTGTCGCATTATGATCCAGATATACGGGTACTTTCAGCATCATCTCCAGTCCAAACTTTAAAATAGTATACAACAAAAATAAGGCAAACATGCCTACATTAGGTGTTAAAACGATTGTTCCATGCAAACACTTGAACATATTGGAATTGCTGTAAAAAGCCTGCAAACCGCTATCCCGCTTTACAAAACACTGCTTAACACTACCTGCTACAAGACAGAGACGGTAGAAAGCGAAAAAGTAAATACCGCCTTTTTTCAAACAGGCGAAGCCAAGGTGGAACTGTTAGAGAGCACTGACCCTGAAGGTGTTATAGCCCGTTATATTGAAAAGCGGGGAGAAGGATTACATCATATCGCTTTTGAAGTAGCCGATATTCATGCTGAAATGAAACGGTTGGAAGATGCCGGGTTGCGGTTGTTGAATCCTGTACCCAAAAGAGGGGCAGATAATAAGCTGGTTTGTTTTATACATCCTGCCAGCACCGGCGGGGTATTGATGGAAATATGCCAGACCGTGCCCGAAAACCTCCCTTAATACTTTGTTTAATAACAACTTATTACAATAACACCACGTTAAAGGTTTGATTTACAGCCAGTAGGGAATAAAGGTTGCTTACACAATGGTAAAGCAACAGCTATGAAAAAGATAAAAGCACTTATCATATTGCCTGTCATGGCATTAGCGCTGCTGGCACAGGGATGTGGCAGCAGTTCGCGGATCACCACCAGCTGGAAGGATACGGAAGCCAGCATGCCTGCCTTAAAAAAGGTATTGGTGCTGGGCTTATTCATGGACAAAGACCGTGTGCTGCGACTGAAGACCGAACAGGAGCTGGCCGCCAGTTTAAAGGCATTGGGTTATGACGCCATTACCGCAGCCGAGGAATATGGACCAAAGTCGTTCCAGAACATGAAAGAAGAACAGGCGCTGCAAAAACTAAAATCCATTAATGTCGACGGCATTGTAACCGTTACGCTGCTGGATAAAAACAAAGAAAAGTATTATGTTCCCGGTAATGTAAGTTATGCGCCCTATCCTATTATGCGCCGTGGTTTCTGGGGTTATTATTCTTATTACTATCCACGCGTGTATGATCCGGGGTATTACCAAACCAGCACGACCTATTTTTTTGAAACAAGTTTGTATACGGTAAACGGTAACAGGTTACTGTATTCTGCGCAATCGGAAGCGTTTGATCCCTCCTCGGTAAGTTCACTGGCTAATGATTATGCGGTGGCTATTGTGAAGGATATGAGGAAACAGCGGGTGATTTAGGGCGTCAGGGCCCCGTGGCTTTTGCTAAAAAAAGAGGGGGTTTGGCCGGGTATCGCTTAAAGCTTCCTAAAAGCTTCTTTAAAGCTTCTCAGGAGCTTCTTTAAGAAACAGCTTTTTTTTAGCAAAATGCGTTGCCCGGCATTCATTTGCTAAAGATCTTGTCAGAGCATTCGCTGTTACTTTAAAGCTGTTTTATAGTTTCAGTCTTTCTATGGCCTGCTGTGCGGCGATCTGGCTGGCGTCTTTTTTATTGAAGCCTTTGCCCTGGGCAATGGTTTCGCCGTCGAGTACAGCGCCGATGGTGAAGACGCGGCGGCCGTTTTCCATTTTTTCTTCGAGGGTTTCGAACTCGAGGATCTTGCCGTTCTTGCTGGCCCAGCCGATGAGTTTGTTTTTGAGATTGATATCTATTTGTTCGAGATCGTCGACAAAGAGGTGGGGCAAAACGATATGGCGAAGTACCCAGGTTTGGGTGCGCTTATAGCCTTTATCGATGTAAACGGCGCCTACAACGGCTTCGAGGGTATTACCGAAGATCTGGCTTGCTTTGAGGGAGCCATCGAACTTGTTGTAGATGGTGAGTTTTTTGAGGCCCATTTTGAGGGCGATATCGTTAAGCTGCTGGCGGTTCACCATTTTGCTTCTCATTTCGGTGAGGAAGCCTTCACCGCGATAAGGATACCGCTTGAATAAATAGTCGGCTATTACGGTACTAAGTACTGCATCGCCAAGATATTCAAGACGCTCATTATTTTCTTCCGGTCCTTCTTTAACCGATCTATGGCTCAGCGCCGTCTGGTATAGTGAGATATTGCCGGGTTTTATGCCCAGAACATTAGTCAGCTGCCTTTCAAACGTTGGTTGGCCTTTCTTAAAGATGTTTCTGAAAAATTGCACAGCCTCAATCTACATATTTTTTCACTATCAGCGAAGCATTATGTCCACCAAATCCGAAAGTGTTGCTTAATGCTGCGTTGACGGTACGTTTCTGGGGTTTCCAGAATGTAAAGTTCAGGTTAGGATCGAGGTCGGGATCGTCGGTAAAGTGATTGATAGTAGGAGGAACGATATCATGCACTACGCTCATCACACAGGCGATAGCTTCGATAGCGCCGGCGGCGCCGAGCAGGTGGCCTGTCATAGATTTGGTAGAGCTGATATTGACGTTATAGGCATGTGCGCCAAAGACACTCTGGATGGCTTTTACTTCGGCGAAGTCACCTAAAGGAGTAGAGGTGCCATGAACGTTGATGTAGTCGATTTCGTGTGGTTGCATACCAGCGTCGTCGAGGGCTGCGAGCATTACATTTCTTGCTCCGAGGCCTTCGGGATGAGGTGCTGTTATGTGGTGTGCATCGGCAGCAGCGCCGCAGCCACCTATTTCGCAGTAGATGCGTGCACCTCTTGCGAGGGCGTGTTCAAGTTCTTCGAGCACGAGCATACCTGCGCCTTCGCCCATTACAAATCCGTCCCTGTCTTTATCGAAAGGGCGGGAAGCTGTTTTGGGGTCATCATTTCTTTCGCTGAGGGCCTTCATGGCGTTGAAGCCACCTACGCCGGCTTCGCTCACCACACTCTCACTGCCACCAGCGAGGATGATATCGGCTTTACCAAGGCGGATAAGGTTGAAGGCATCCATTACTGCGTGCGTAGAGGAAGCGCAGGCAGAAACGACTGCGTAGTTGGGACCTCTTAAGCCGTGGCGCATAGAGATCTGGCCTGCGGCGATATCGAGGATCATTTTGGGAATAAAGAAAGGGTTGAAACGGGGTGTTCCATCACCCTTTGCAAATTCGGTCACTTCATTCTGGAAGGTGATCAGGCCACCGATGCCACTGGAGAAGATAACGCCAATGCGATCTGCATTCATGGTTGCTTTGTCGATGCCAGCATTAGCCATAGCCTCATCACTTACAGCCAGGGCTGTTTGTGTGAAACGGTCAATTTTCCGCGCTTCTTTTTTGTCGAGAAACTGGGTTGGTTCAAAATTTTTAAGCTCGCAGGCGAAACGGGTTTTGAATTTACTGCAATCGAACTGCTGTATAAAATCCGCACCAGAGGTTCCGTTTAATAAGCCATTCCAGTATTCGTCGAGCGTATTTCCTATAGGTGTTAAAGCGCCAAGACCGGTGACTACTACTCTTTTTAATTGAATATGCTGCATGTATGGTAAGCCCATGTTTGAAGTGATAATCCGCCCGCGGGAGCAAAAAAAGTGCTTCCGCCAGGCGGATTAATAATATCGCATAGAACGGGGGGAGCCGTTACTTGGCATGCTCTTCCAGATAAGCCACTGCCTGACCAACGGTAGTAATAGTCTCGGCTTGTTCGTCAGGGATAGAGATGTTGAATTCTTTCTCGAACTCCATGATCAGCTCTACTGTGTCTAAAGAATCTGCGCCCAGATCGTTGGTGAAAGAAGCCTCATTGGTTACTTCAGCTTCGTCTACTCCTAATTTGTCAACAATGATCTTCTTTACTCTTGTTGCAATGTCTGACATTTTGAAAAAGTTTTGTTACAGGCGCAAAAATATAATTTTTGGCATTCCGGCAATTATTTAGACCATTTTTGTTTTTACTATCCACCATTTTCTTTTTCAGTGCCTGCTTCAGCGCCGAATAAATAGTTGAAATAGAAGCCCTTCACAGTATTGAAATAGTAGGTAAATACCGCCAAAATCAGTGTAATTACCGATAAAGTAATGGCTTCCTGCCTTAAAAAACCAATTCCGGCAAGTACTATAAGGAGGCGTAAATATTCGAGATAGAACACCCATTTTTTTTGTTCCATGATGGCTCCTGTGTTGATCAAACTAATTAAAAGGAATGCCGAGAGCAGGGTTAGCTGGGAAGCGGAAAGCATTTTTTCGAAAAGACAGACCATGAAAAGCAATAATAGCGACACGGCTGTTTGTACCGAAATATACTGCCGCTGTACCCTGGTCATTTTCAGGTTTTGCTTGCCGGCGAGGAGTTTGTCTTCCAGGAGATCCCTGTTGCCGGCATCGAGGTTATCGGGTTTGCCGAAGATGATGTTCAGGCGTTGTTTCCATGAGCTGGCTTTTGAAACGGCGTAGGCTATTTCGAGCAGGAAGTGGAAGTGCTGCCATAGAAAGCTATAACGTTCCAGGGGTTTGGTGAGGCCGTAGGTGATCCTGATATCTTCTTCTTTCTGAAAGGTGCCAAAGAGTTTATCCCAGATAATGAGCACATCGCCATAGTTCTTATCGAGGTACTCGTCGTTGGAGGCGTGGTGCACCCGGTGGTGCGAGGGTGTCACCAGCACATATTCGAGCCATCCCAGCCTGCCGATAGTTTGCGTATGAATGAAAAACGGGTACAGGCCGTGGATGAGCAGGAAAAGCGTGATCATTTCGGGCGGGAAGCCTATTAAAGGCAGCACGGCCCAGAAAAGGCTGCGTACAACGGCCTGGAAAACGGTAATACGTGCCGAAACGGTGTAATTAAAGTCTTCGCTCTGGTGGTGGACCACATGCACCGCCCAGAACAGGTTGATCTCGTGCGCCAGGCGATGGTACCAATACCAGACGAGGTCGGTAAGCAGGAAAAGCAGCACCCAGGTGTACCAGTGCGGGGTAATGGAGAAGAGCGCGAAGTTATCGTAGATGTATTTGAAGAAGTAAAAGAACAGACCTGTGACAAAAACATCTGTCAGTCGTTCTGCGATGCCCACGTTAAGATTGGCGATGGTTTCCTGGAACTGGAAGTAGTTTTTGCCTGTTTTCCGGCAATACCAGTATTCGAGTCCAATGAAGAAGAGAAAAAAGGGAACTGCCCAGCCGATAATGTTTAAGCTCATAGACGGATCTTTTAGTCTACCGCTAAAGTAGAGTAAATATCTATTCGGTGTATCCCTCTCCTGTTTTCTGTATGGAACTAAAGGCTTATCTTGGGGAACAACAGCTTCTAACGATTATGGCAATCAGAGTAATAGATTATGGCACCCCGGAATACAATCAGATGCTGGAGCTCAGGTACCAGATACTGCGTAAGCCGCTGGGGTTGGAATTTGTTCCCGAAGAACTGGAAAAGGAAGTGGATGACATTCTCATTTGCTGCATGGAAGATGACAAACTGGAAGGCTGCTGCCAGCTCACGGATATTGGCGATAAAACGTTGCGACTGAGGCAGATGGCTGTGATCTCGGGCTTACAGGGCAAGGGCGTAGGGCGTATGCTGATGCAGTTTGCCGAAAACATAGCACGTGATCTTGGTTATAAGAAAATAGTGATGCATGCGCGTAAAACGGCCCTTGGCTTTTATGAAAAGCTGGGGTACAAGGTTGTAGGTGAAGAATTTGAAGAGGTGTTGTTACCGCATTTTGAAATGGAGAAGGAGTTGATTTCCTTAAGATAAACGAATAAACGGCAGTAGTATAACGGCATTCTATGCCACAACCTAACGGCGCAGCAACTGCTATCAATTACAACCTTGCTTATTTAGTGCCGATCTTACTTCGCAGGAGGGCGCGCAGCTCATGGGTGAATTCCTGGCTCATATTGTCTTTGGGGACCAGGAAGAACGAACGGGTATTGAAGTAGAGATGAATGAAGTTAGGACTTTCGATATAAGTAGAAAAGGAACTCCAGTTCCAGTCCACATAACCACGGGTACTTTCGAGACGAACAAATTCTTCGCGGAAAACGATGGTAAAGGAATCCAGGAAGGTCTGGCTTCTTTTATAGACCGTGAGCGGTAACAGGTACCAGAACGAAGCCATCATAAACAGCCAGAGGCAGGATCCGAGCAGGAAATACTCCGGGCGCACTTTCTTCATGTAAAACAACACCGCAGCAACGATCGCAAATACATTCACCAGGATGATGAGAATACGTATTTCCGGGCGTGAAATAAAGTGATAACGGAGGGCCTGTAACACTTTTTTCCTGTCGTATGAAAAGCTAAGGTGCATATGATGTTCTATAAAATACGCAAAAATAGGTAAAAATAGACCAGCTTATTGATCTGGATAAGTTGTTCCTGCATACTCTGCTTTTTGTTTCATCAACACTCCAGGTATATCGGCGGAATGGAATCTGACAGCCAGATGCCGTTTTCTTCTTTATAAAATAAAACCTGGTTATTAAAAGCCTGCTTTGCTTTTACTTTAATGATCACCAATTCGCCTGCCCTACGGCTGCCTACTATTTTAGCGGTGCGCTCATCGATGGACAAATGCACATACTGCCTGTCCATTGACAGCAGCCCTTTTTCTTTTATGCTTTCCAGGTAACCGCGGATGGTTCCGTGGTATAAATATTCAGGCGGCTCCGATGCCTGTTTTACGATCTTCTCTTCTATGGAGTGCCCGTAGTAGGCTCTTATTTTTCCATCCAGTATCTGGAATCGCTTTTTTTCGGCTTTAGCAAGCATTTCTATGATGGCCTCTTCCGTGGTAGGCAGCCCTTTATCGTTTAGTGCGTTCAGCAGGCTGGCAAGGGATACCCAACCTTCGTTATCCAAATGAAGGTTGTACTCCAGCGGTGCATGGCGAAGGGCGTGTGAAATAGTTTTACTTATTTTTATTGCATCAGTCATAAAGAGAATGTATTTGAGCGCCCACCTGTTAATATAGCATCGAATTCCTTTTCAAAGGCTAATTTGTTTTCCTCGAAACCAGGTTCCAGGGAAAAGACGAAATTTTTAGCCCGCAAATGGTCCAGGAATGCTTCATTTATTTCCATGTACAGGAATTTCTTCAGGTAATGAGGGAAATAGGAGGGCCAGATCCATACCCCGTCTGTAAAGTAAGCATCCGGACCAATCAACTCCCTTGTTTGAAGATCTGCGACATATCCCATCCAGCCTGTTAAGAAACAGCCTTGTTCAAGATAGGTCATTAGCTTTTTATTGTCGGCACGTTGCCTATCGGTAAAAGCATTCACCGGTGTAGAATTGAGTACATCCTTAAACACCGCAGCTCCAGGAATATATTTGTCGTGCTCAGTTATAAAGCCAACAAGTTTTATAGGTAGAGACATTGTTGAAAGGTTGAGGGTGCCAGGCACATGCCCGGGAGCTTAAAATAAAGAAAAATAAACGGTATTGAATTCATTTCATCCAACAGCAATGACAAAAGAGTAAGCAACAGGCATACATAGAAAAGGGCCACCCCGGATTGGGACAGCCCTTTTCTATATATTATCTATCGTGGTAAAATTAACTGCACCCCATGCTATTACCACAGTTAAGGCATTTATAGCAGGTGCCGCTGCGTACGGTAATGTGTCCGCAGGTATTACATGCAGGTGCATCGCTTTGCATACTCTTGGCTGCTGCATTCATAGCCGCAAGGCCCGCTTCTGTTTTTACTGCTGCTTTTTGTGTCTTATGAGCCGATGGGCTTCCACCGCTGTTGGCGGAGCTACCCGATGTTATCGTTAAACCAGGTGTCGCTGCTCCGGATGCAGAAGCTGAAGAAGCCACTGTAGGCGCAACTCTTACGCTGCTAAGTTCAGGCTTTTCCAGTTCGGCGATGAGTTCATCGTCTTCTGTGCCGAGATTCTCCACTTCTGGTTTATCCAACACATGCACCAGATCGGTACGGCCCAGGTATTCGTATGCCAGTGCGCGGAATACAAAGTCGATGAGGGATGTGGTGGACTTGATGTTCGGGTGATCGACCATACCGGAGGGTTCGAATTTGGTGAAGACGAACTTCTCAACGAATTCTTCCAGTGGCACACCGTATTGCAGGCCTACTGAAACTGATATGGCAAAGCAGTTCATGAGGCTGCGGAGGGTTGAACCTTCTTTGGCCAGGTCGACGAAGATCTCGCCGAGGGTACCGTCGCCATATTCACCTGTGCGCAGGAAGATGGCCTGGCCGTTGATCTTGGCTTTTTGTGTAAAGCCGCGGCGTTTGTTTGGCAGTGAGCGGCGTTCTACGATACGGGCCAGTTCGCGTTTCAGCTGGGTATCGGGGGAAGCCTGTACCCTTTTCTGCACTTCATCGAGCAGTTCCTGGATGGTGAGGCTGCCGAGGTCGATCATGGTTGCGCCCTGCTTTTCGGCAGCAGCGGATGTACCTGCTGCTACTGCGTCGGTAGCTGCCGCCTTGCCGACTGCATTGCCGGTTGTGGCTGCATTGCCGGTTATGGCTGCACTGTTGGCTGTGGCAGCACTGTTGGTTGTGGCTGCCTTGTTGACTGTGGCAGCGTTATCGGCTGTTTCTGTATTTTCTGCTGTGGTTTCGTCGCCGGTCTTTTTCTTTTTATCGGATTTGGTGCTCAGGGGCTGAGACAGTTTAGAGCCATCGCGATAAAGGGCATTGGCTTTGAGGCCCAGCTGCCAGCTCATGAAGTAACATTCGGCGATCTCTTCTACCGATGCTTCGTGCGGCAGGTTGATGGTTTTGGAGATGGCGCCGCTCAGGAATGGCTGGCAGGCTGCCATCATACGGATATGGCCGTGGGCGTGGATATAACGCTGGCCTTTTTTACCGCATTTGTTGGCGCAGTCGAATACCGGCAGGTGTTTTTCCTGGAGGAAAGGAGCGCCTTCGAGTGTCATGGTGCCGCAAACATAGTCGTTGGCAGCGTCGATCTCTTCTTCGGAGAAGCCGAGGGCATCGAGGAGGTCGAAGTTCCAGTCGGCGTACTGTTGTTCTGTAAAGCCGAGGCGTTGCAGGCAGTCGTCACCGAGGGTGAAGCGGTTAAAGAGGAAACCTATTTCGAAAGCAGCTCTTGCCGCGTCGTTGAGCTTTTTAATTTCTTCGGGCAGGAAGCCTTTCTGCGCGAGGGACTGGTTGTTGATGAAGGGTGCGCCGTTGAAGCTGGCGGCACCTACGGCATAATTGATAATGTTTTCTATCTGGCCGTTGGTATATCCGAGGCGTTCGAGTGCTGCCGGAACGGACTGGTTGATGATCTTAAAGTAGCCGCCGCCGCTGAGTTTTTTAAATTTCACGAGGGCGAAATCGGGTTCTACGCCGGTGGTATCGCAGTCCATCACCAGGCCGATGGTGCCTGTAGGTGCGATCACGGTAGTTTGTGCGTTGCGGTAACCATATTGTTCGCCGAGCTGAACGGCGTCGTCCCATGCTTTTGTGGCTGCGGAGAGCAGGTAGTTGGGGCAATATTTCGCCTGGATACCTACGGGTTTTACGCTAAGGCCTTCGTAGGCGTCGGCTGCGTCGTAAGCTGCGGCCCTGTGGTTACGCATGACGCGCATCATATCGACCTTGTTTTCAGCATATTTATCGAAGGCGCCGAGGAAGGCGGCCATTTCGGCGGAGGTTTTATAAGCGATACCGGTCATGATAGCCGAGATCGCGCCTGCGATGCCGCGTGCTTCTTCGCTATCGTAAGCGATGCCGCTAACCATGAGCATGGTGCCGAGGTTGGCGAAGCCCAGTCCGAGTGTGCGGTAGTCGAAAGACAGCTGTGCCACTTCTTTAGATGGGAACTGTGCCATGAGGACAGATATTTCGAGCACTACGGTCCATAACCTGCAGGTATATTCGAAGCCGGTAACGTCGAAGCGGTTTTGTGCTGCGTCGTAGAACTTCATGAGGTTTGCGGAGGCGAGGTTACAGGCGGTATTGTCGAGGAACATATATTCCGAGCAGGGGTTGGAGGCGTTGATGCGTCCTCCCTGCGGGCAGGTATGCCATTCGTTGATGGTGGTATCGTATTGTGTACCGGGGTCGGCGCAGCGCCATGCGGCGTAGGCCACCTGGTTCCAGAGGTCCCTGGCGGGGACTGTTTTCATTACCTTACCGTTCATCCTGCCTTTGAGTTCCCAGTTGCCGTTTTCTTCGAGCACTTTGAAGAATTCGTTGGGGATGCGGATGGAGTTATTGGAGTTTTGTCCGGATACGGTAGCGTAGGCTTCGCCTTCGTAGCTATTATCGTAACCTGCGGCGACCATGGCAGCGACCTTTTTCTCTTCTTCCACTTTCCAGTTGATGAATTCGAGGATCTCGGGGTGGTCGAGGTCGAGGCAAACCATTTTAGCTGCGCGGCGTGTGGTGCCGCCGCTTTTGATGGCGCCTGCTGCGCGGTCTCCGATTTTCAGGAAAGACATAAGACCTGAGGAGGTACCTCCGCCGCTAAGTTTTTCGCCGGAGGCGCGGATCTGGGAGTAGTTGGTACCTACGCCGGAGCCATATTTAAAGATACGTGCTTCGCGTACCCAGAGGTCCATGATACCGCCTTCGTTCACGAGGTCGTCGTTCACGGAGAGGATAAAGCAGGCGTGTGGTTGCGGGCGTTCGTATGCGTTTTCAGATTTCTTCAGTTGTTTGTCATTGGGATCGACGTAGTAGTGTCCCTGTGGTTTGCCGGTGATGCCATAGCTTTCGTGCAGGCCGGTATTAAACCATTGGGGGCTATTGGGAACGCATGCCTGGTTAAGGATGCTGTAGACCAGTTCATCGTAGAAGATCTGGGCGTCGTTGGCGGAGGCGAAGTAGCCATACCGTTCGCCCCAAACTTTCCAGCAGTTAGCCATGCGGTGTGCCACCTGTTTAACGGAGGTTTCGCGGCCTGAGGAGCCATCGGGCTGGGGCACGCCTGCTTTGCGGAAGTATTTCTGAGCCAATATATCTGTCGCTATCTGGCTCCATTGTTTCGGCACTTCCACGTTATTCATTTCGAAAACAACTTCGCCATTAGGATTACGGATTACGCTGGTACGGTAATCGTATTCGAATAAATCGAACGGGCTCACTTCATCTTTGGTGAAGCGGCGCTGAAATAACAGCCCCTTGGGGGATTGTTGTTTAGCCATATCCAGAACAGTTTATATAGAGGTTAGAAAATGATAGTTTCCGGGTACCGGGTAGAGGGCGAAATTAGACCCCTGGGTGAGATTTTAAAAGGTGGAAATATCAACAGATTGTGGACAATAAAAAACCATTACCGGCACGAAAAACGGCATCTCATTTGTACAGGTAATGTGTATTGTGGATTTTTTTACAACATTTTCGCGGTGGTATGGCCTAAGATTGCTTGTTATTTCACATCTTTATGTTTAATATCCTGCCTTGAGAGCTGACTACCCCCCAGTCGACCTTAAAAAATAATAAAAATTAAAACGGGAACTTTTTGCATTTTTGCAGGGAGCACCTATAACAATTTGCATGAAGCATAAGCTATACCATCAATTGGCGGAGAGAAGGCAACTGGGACGAAAATCGTTCGCAGTGCTTATCGATCCTGATAAAGTGGATATTCCTCAACTAGATAAGCTGATAGCGTTGGCGGTGAATTCCGGCGTGGACTATTTTTTTGTCGGGGGCAGTTTGGTTATTACCAATCATTTAGATGAATGCATTCAACATATAAAAGCGTCGTGCGATATCCCGGTGCTTTTATTTCCTGGTTCGCCTTCACAGGTAAGCCGTTATGCTGATGCGTTATTATATCTTTCTCTTATTTCGGGCCGTAATCCTGAGTTGCTGATTGGTCAGCATGTGCTTAGTGCGCCTATGGTGAAGAAAAGCGGTCTTGAAATTATCCCTACCGGTTATATGGTGATAGATGGCGGTGCGCCCACCACTGTTTCTTATATTTCAAATGCCACTCCTATTCCATCGGATAAAAATGATATAGCGTTATGTACTGCGATGGCCGGTGAAATGCTGGGTATGAAGCTGATATATATGGATGCCGGCAGCGGCGCCAAACGTCCTATTTCAGAGACGATGATAGAAAGGGTTTCGGCACATATCGACTGTCCGCTGATCATTGGCGGCGGTATTGTTAATCCTGAGAAGGCTTATCTTAATTGTAAGGCCGGGGCCGATGTTATAGTAGTGGGTAACGCCATCGAGAAAGATCCTTCGCTGATAAAGGAAATGAGTGCTGCTATCAGGCAGGTGGGGGTAGTAGAAGGCAGATGAGATTAAAGCAGACAAGTTTTAAGCGTTAGCAATATATAATAGCCGCCTCAATACCCGCTGCATTTATTTGCGAAGCCGCTTTTGAGCATTGTAATGAGAATCAATCAGGCCCTGCAGGACACATATATTGGAGTTGCCTGCAAAATAGGCTTCCGCAGGCAACAGTGTATGATTCACATTAACGCTTGAATAATCGACTTTTCCGTTTGTTTCACGAGCACCTGGATATTCTTCATAATAATAAAAGAAAAGGTGGCCTGATTTAACATAACCAAATATATCTCTGGCTCCCCCTACTCCAGCGGGATCCAAAGCTATTCGCTGCTGAAAGCCAACAGGCTGTTTTCCCATGGCAGCTATTGCCCCATAAGCTACTGAATCGCTCACACTCGTATCCAGTAGCCTGTAGCCAGAGACGGGGCTTTTCAGTGCCGTCCCTACAAGTTGCCGTCCTTTTAAAACAACATAAAGCACCTTGCTGGTATCAAGATTATAATATTCCGCAGCATTGACTCCTGTGTCATACATGACTATATTCGGCACTATATAATATACGGGTATAGCTTGAAATGTATAATCGCTAACATCTGTCAAATATTCCAGGGTTCCCAACATGCTGCGCTTTACCCCTTTTTCTTTTTTCAGACTTTCTGCAATCTTTGCCTTCACTTCGGGCGCCTGCACTTCTGCTTTTTTCATAAAGCTCTGATAAACGGGATGGTTGATATCACCCGGTTTAACCAAATCATTTACAAAATAGGTCTGATAAAAGCCCACCACAGAATCCTGCTTTTTATAGGCATTCGGGTAGATTTTACCAATAGCAGTATCTATATTTCGTGTAATGACATATTTAGAAGGAGCTTCAACGGCAGGCTGACTGATCGTCTCATCCTTAGTTTGTTTCGCATGTTGTGCATATATATTACCTGCCCATAACATGCAGGCTATTAGTATTGTTACTTTCATATCAGTAAATTTTGCATAACACATCTCTTATTATAAAAATCATAAAAACATGAAACCGGGAGAGTAGAAACAATCCCGGGTATATTCATGAGAAAACTAAACCAACAAGAGTATCTTATATGTAGTAACAATGCTATGTTTCCACAACATCATTCCATTGAGTTAGTAAGTTAATAGGTATATCGGAAACCAATGTCCCTGCCGGTGTCAAGGTATGGGGGAATACCGGTTAAGCGCCCGGCAAAGGTAATAAAAAATTAATCTTTTTGCGTGCTTATTTTAGACTGTTGGTATCAACACGGGATGGAGTGTCTTTACCGCTGACGATCGAAGCGGAGCTAATGGCTATCGCCTTTATCACTTCTGTCATATTAGGAATATCCAATGTTTTAACCTCGTCGGACAATTTGTGATAATTGGGTTCGATATCCATTTTAGATGTTGATATGGTATGCGCGGGAACGCCGAGTCGTGCCAGGGTTGCGTTATCTGAGCGATAGAACAATTGTTCTTTGGGATATGGATCGGGATAGAAGCGGAAAGCAGATCCCTGGAGGTTCTTTTCGAGGATAGCGCCCATATCAGTTTTTTCATATCCTGTTATATAGGCCGATTTATCGCCCCATTTGGAAGGAGTGCCTATCATCTCGATATTAAACATGGCTACCACCTGTTCGGGGTTCAGTTGTTTTGAGAAGTATTGGGAGCCGAAGCCGCCGATCTCTTCGGCGTCGAAAGCTACAAACAGGATGGTACGTTCGTTATTATTAAGGGTTTTGAAGTATTTGGCCAATAAGATCACTGCGGTGATGCCTGCCGCGTCGTCGTTTGCGCCGTTATAAACGGAGTCGCCATTTTCAGGAGTACCGGCGATACCCAGGTGATCGAAGTGACCTGAGAAGATCACGTATTCATTTTTGCGGGTACTGCCGGGCAGTACGCCGGCGATGTTACGCAGTTCGAGCTTATCGACTTCCTGTACCAGTTCGAGCAGGTAGTTATCGGGTATGGTTGAAGTAAGTACGAATAAGATATCGGGTGAGTTATCGAAGATGCTTCTTCTGAGGCTATTGAGCCTGGGGAATACCGAGGCATAGCTTTCGTCGATCCATACGATGGTATTCTCTGAGCCCTGCAGGTAAGCGGCAGCGCGCATCAATGCATTACGACCTTCGCCGGGGCCTATAACGGCTGTGGCGTAGCCTGATTTATTGGAAACGCTTAACATGCCTTTGGGAGAGATACCTATCAAGCGATCGCTTCCCAGCTTATTGCCATTAAGTACCACATTGCTGCTTCTGAGTTTGGTTTTAACCATGCTGAAGGGCTGCTGGAAACTGGTTCCTTTCATGGGCTGCAGTCCTGCTTTTTGGAACTCTTCGGCGATAAAGGCTGCTGCGCGGATACCTCCGGGGGTACCGGCTTCCCTGCCCTGCATGTGATCGCTGGCAAGCGTTTCTTCGATACGCAACACTTCGTTTCCGCGGATGATGCCGTTAAGATCCTGGGCGTGTGAATGACAGACTGCCAATGATATGGCTGCAAATAAGATAATATGTTTCATCAGGTATGTTGTTCAGATTAAAATTAAGTGTTTGAGCCGGGGCTACTATATTTCTATAAGCTCATCATTTCCTTAAACTTCACTGTCTGGCGGCGGCTTACTTCAATTTTCTCTCCTCCTTTCAGTTCGAGCAGCAGGCCACCATTGAAGTAGGGTTCAATGCGCTCGATCCAGCGGAGGTTGATGATATGTTTCCTGTTGGCGCGGAAGAAGGTACGTTCGTCGAGTCTTTCTTCCAGGGCGTTGAGAGATTTTAAGATCAGGGGTTTGTTGGTGCCGAAGAACACTTTGGCGTAGTTGCCCACGCTTTCGAAGAGTCTTATTTCGCCGAGCTTTACAAACCAGCAGCGTTCGCCGTCTTTTACGAAGACCTGGTCTTCATCGGTCAGGGGTCCCCTGTTAATGCCGGCTTCTTCTGCTTTTTCGCGGTGCAGTTCGTCCTGCAGTTTACAGATGGCGTCGGTAAGGCGTTTGGGTTCGATAGGTTTCAGCAGGTAGTCGAGCGCATTTACTTCGAAAGCCTTGAGGGCGTATTCGTCGTATGCTGTTGTAAAGATGACGCGGGGAGATTTTTCGAGTTCGGCCAAAAGGTCGAAACCTGTTTTACCGGGCATCTGGATGTCGAGGAAAATAAGGTCGGGGTTGAGGCGTTCTATTTTTTCAATGCCTTCATCTACGTTCGACGCTTCATCGATCACTTCAACGGATGCGTGCTCCTGGAGCAGTTTTTTGAGTTCGTTTCTGGCCAGACGTTCATCGTCGACAATGATTGCTTTAATAGACATATAATAGTTTTAAATGTACAACCTACATATTATGGATAGGCATGGTAACTTTGGCTTCCACCATGTTATCGCCGCTATCCTTTATTTCAAAAGCAGCTTTGGATCCGAACAGGATCTTGAGCCTGTTATAAGTACTGGTAAGTCCAAATCCTTCGCCGTTCGATTCATTTGACAAGTTACCTGTATTCTGCACTATGAGCTCATGCTTATCGCCTCTGAAGTCGGAAATGATCCTGATGAGACCGCCGTTGACCTGTTTTGAAATACCGTGTTTAATGGCATTTTCCACGAGTGTTTGCAACATCATGGGTGGCACGGGCTGGTCGAGTGTATCTTCATCGATATCGTAAGCGACGTTGAGCCTGTCTTCGAAGCGAATGTATTCGAGGGCCAGGTAGTCTTTTACGATATTGAGTTCTTTTTCAAGGGGTGTTGTTTCCTGTTTTTCGGCCTGCATACTGCTACGCAGTAAGTTACTTAATTCTGTGATAGCGGTACGGGCGCGCTGCGGATTTTCATCGACCAGTGCGCGGATGCTGTTGAGGGCGTTGAAAATGAAGTGCGGGTTGATATGCGCTTTGATGGTTTTCAGCTGGAGTTCTTTTACGAGGCTTTCGAGCCTGATCTTATCCATCATTTCGGCCCTGTTCCTTACTATATAATGATAAGTGAAGTAGATGAGGTTCCACATGAGCAGGAAGAGGAAGGTGCCCATGGAGGCTCTCAGCAGCTTTTTCAGGGAAGAGGTTTCCTGGCTCACGCCTGTTTTGGCGCCTATCAGTTCTTCGAGGCTGATACTCAGGAATGCGTATAAAAACGCGAAGAGCAGTGCTGAAGAGAGCAGGTACATGAACTGCTTCGAGACATCTAACCGTAACAGTCCCAATGACTTGATTAGAGTTCTGAGCAAATGGGTAACGGCCAGGCCAATGAGGGCATCGCCCACCAGCATGTGAAAGAACAGGGGCTGCGGTTCGTGGGGGATGGTATAAAAAAAGAAGCCGTAAATGATACAGTACGCGCTCCATCCGGTTATCTGGCAGATCCAATAGGGGGATAAGATTTTCTTTCTCATGGCCATGTACCAAAAATAAATAAGGAAGACGGCATTAAGGATTTGATTTGTGACCAGAGGCCAAATGGCTGGCTAACTGGTGTTGGTTAGGGTGGCGGGGTGGTGTTGGAGGAGGGGCGGGCGTTTAGGGGCCGGGGGTGGCGTTGGAGCGCCGGGGGGTGGCGTTGGGGGGAAACCCGGCGCGTTTATTGTGAAAATGAGGATCAATAATTTAGGGATGTGCACACTGGTAAAAGCCCTATTTTTACAAAATAAATTTCGATCAATGACTATAACACCTGGCCCCCTGCTGAATGGAATTGACAGTCCTGAGGATCTCAAAAAGCTAAGCCGGGAACAACTACACCAGATATGCGACGAGTTGCGTCAATACATCATTGACGTGGTGAGCGTATATGGCGGGCATTTTGCTGCCAGTTTGGGAGTAGTAGAATTAAGTGTAGCGCTTCATTATGTGTATAATACGCCTTACGACCAACTGGTATGGGACGTGGGTCACCAGGCCTACGGGCATAAGATACTTACGGGCAGGCGCGACAGTTTTCCTACCAACCGGAAATACAATGGGATCAGCGGTTTTCCCAAACGCGGCGAAAGCGAATACGATACGTTTGGCGTAGGGCATTCTTCCACTTCCATATCCGCGGCATTGGGTATGGCCATTGCTGCGAAATATAAAGGCGAGAACCGCAAGTCGGTAGCTATCATCGGTGATGGCGCCATGACGGCGGGGATGGCTTTTGAGGCGCTGAACCATGCGGGTGTTGCCGACGCCGATATGCTCGTGATATTGAACGACAATTGCATGAGCATCGATCAGAACGTGGGTGCACTCAAAGAATACCTGACTGATATTTCGACTTCACAGACCTATAATAAATTCCGGGACGATGTATGGCATATCCTGGGAAAACTTCCTGTTGGCAAAAACTTCAGCCGCGATATGGTGGGTAAACTGGAGGCTGGCATCAAAGGAATGGTAAGCCGCAGCAGCAACCTGTTTGAGTCGCTGAAAATGAGGTATTTTGGTCCTATTGACGGGCATAATATCACCAAGCTGGTTGATACGCTTAATGATCTGAAGAAGATACCCGGCCCCAAGCTGCTGCATATTGTAACGGTGAAGGGTAAGGGGTATACGCTGGCAGAACAGGACCAAACCAAATGGCATGCACCGGGATTATTTGATAAGGTGACGGGCGAAATTTACAAGAAGAAGTTTGAAGTTCCCCAGCCTCCCAAGTACCAGGATGTTTTTGGGCATACGCTTGTTGAGCTGGCGGAGCAGAATAAAACGATCATGGGTATTACCCCGGCGATGCCGAGCGGCTGTTCCATGAAATTTATGATGGAAAAGATGCCCGACCGTGCTTTTGACGTGGGTATTTGCGAGCAACATGCTGCAACGCTGAGCGCCGGTATGGCCACGCAAGGTTTGAGGGTGTTCTGTAATATTTACTCTTCGTTCATGCAAAGGGCGTACGACCAGGTGGTACATGATATTGCGATCCAGCACCTGCCTGTAGTGCTTTGTCTTGACCGTGCAGGCCTGGTTGGAGAGGATGGTCCTACCCACCATGGTGCATATGATATTGCTTATTTCCGTTGTATTCCCAATATGGTTATCAGCGCTCCAATGAATGAGCAGGAGTTGCGTAACCTGATGTATACGGCCCAGCTGGAAAGTAATACCTCTCCTTTTGTGATCCGTTATCCGCGTGGGGAGGGTGTGATGCCTGAATGGCGAACTCCTTTCGAGGAAATCACTATCGGTAAGGGCAGGAAACTGAAAGACGGGCGGGATGCAGCGATCTTATCGTTTGGCCACCCCGGCAACTTTGCCACTGCGGCTATCAGGGAGCTGCGTACCGAAGGTCTTGACCCGGCGCATTATGATATCCGTTTTGTAAAGCCACTGGATGAAGCGTTGTTACACGAGGTATTCAGCAAGTACAAACATATTGTTACTGTAGAAGACGGTACTGTAAAAGGCGGGTTTGGCAGCGCCATCCTGGAGTTTATGGCCGAGCATAACTACCAGGCGCAGGTAAGCATACTTGGTGTGCCGGACAGGCTTGTAGAACATGGTACGCTGAAGGAGTTACATCATGAGTGTCACTACGATGCTCCTGCTATTGCGATGGCGGTAAGGCAAATACTGGCCAACCAGGTAAGTGTTACTCCGCATGGGGTGCTGGCTACGGACAACCCGGTTAGTTTCCGGGGGGAGCTGAACGGGTAACATCATTACGCCTGCAGGCGACAAATTAGCAGCATTTTACAGATCTTATATGGCCCTTTGCTTTGCAAGGGGCTTTTTTATACCCGGAGGGCCGGGGTAAGGCGGCTTTGATGGGGGTTAT
Source organism: Filimonas effusa (assembly GCF_004118675.1). Taxonomy (NCBI): domain Bacteria; kingdom Pseudomonadati; phylum Bacteroidota; class Chitinophagia; order Chitinophagales; family Chitinophagaceae; genus Filimonas; species Filimonas effusa. Next base: position 723,399 of record NZ_SDHZ01000002.1, read on the forward strand.
AGGCAGCTTTAATGCGGCTTATAGGCGGCTATATAAAGCGTAGTCTTGTTGCAGGTAGTTGGTGCAGCTATTCTATCAGCCCTGTCATTTGCCGTTTTGTAGCAGGCTGTTGCTGGTTATTATGTATGCTGTCAACTGTTTTTAGAACAATGCGCTTACGGGGCCCTGGCCTTCGCGGTCGTCTTTTCTTTCGTCGTTCATGAAGGTGCTGGTGGGATCTTCTTCCCTTTCCTCGTTCCATTCGAGGATGAAATTGTTCTTTCCCTCTCCTATCATGATGCCCATGTATTTCAGCTGCACCAGTTCCAACAGGGAGAGAAACAGGAAGATGGCATGTACCCTGTCGTTACACACTTCGAAGATCTTTTCGAAAGATACTGTTTTCTCTTTCTGTACCAGTCCCATCATGTGGTGACGGCTATCGTCCATGGTGTAGTTGTATCGTACGACGGTGTGGACCGGTTTGTGGTTTTTGTCGTGGATGCGCTGCATCACCTTTTCGAAGGCTTTCATGAGCTTGAAGAGGGTGATATTCTGGATTTCGGTGCCTTCGGAGGCGTCTTCGCCGATGGAAGACAGTTCTTTCTGGAGGTTACCTCTTTTCACCATGAGCATCCTGATGGCTTCCATTTCGGCCATTTGAGTGGAGGCTTCTTTGAACTTCTTGTATTCCAGGATCTTATCAACCAGTTCCTGGCGGGGATCGATTTCATTACCCTGGGCGTCGATCTCTTTGCGGGGAAGCAGCATTTTTGCTTTGATGCGCATGAGGGTGGACACAAACAGGATGAATTCGCTGGAGAGTTCTATGTTCAGTTTTTCCTGGCTATGCACATACGCAAGGAAATCCTTGATAATATTGTTGATAGGAATATTATAAATATCTAATTCGTCGCGCTCGATGAAAAACAGCAACAGGTCGAAGGGGCCTTCGAACTGCGGGAGTTTGATCTGATAATTAGGCGTTTGCAATACCTGGGAAATTTAAGCTCTGTTACAATTGGGCAAATGTATTGCTAAAGGCCCAACAACGGTAGTTAAAACCGGTGTGGGCCTTTAGAATATGAATATCTTCTGGATAACTGTTTATTTTTTGAGGGAATCGCGGATTTCCATCAACAGTTTTTCGGTAGCGGTAGGGGCAGGAGGTGCTGCCGGTTTGGCTTCTTCTTTGGTGCGCATGCTGTTTATAGCCTTGACCATGAGGAAGATAATAAACGCCAGCAGGATGAAGTTCAGGAGCACTGTCAGGAAGCTGCCATAGGCGAAGATAACGGCGTCGGTTACTTTACGTGCGTCTTCGAGGGGCAGGCCTTTGGCCACATCGCCTTTCAGCACCAGGTAAAGGTTACTGAAATCGGGCTGACCAATGATAGCCGATACGATAGGCATAATGAGGTCTTTTACGACACTGTCGACGATTTTGCCGAATGCAGCACCGATGATAACCCCCACTGCCAGGTCGACGACGTTGCCTTTCATGGCAAACTGCTTGAACTCTTTGATGAAACTCATACGGATTATGTTTTTGAAAGGTGAAAAAAACGATTTGACCTACTGAAACTGATCTGAAAGATCTTATTCTTTCTTAAGTCCGGGGTAGCGCATTTTTAATGATTTCAAAGTATCGCGCAGCGTGGTGGCGATAATATGTTCTTTGTACCAGTTATTATCGGATGGCACGATGGTCCATGGAATTTTGTTACAGGTATGGAAGCAGTCTTCGTAAGCTTTCATGTAGAGTTTCCACAGTTTGGCTTCGGTGAAGTCGGCTTCGTTGTATTTCCATTGTTTTGTTTTATCGTCGAGTCGTTCCTGCAGGCGTTTGGCTTGTTCTTCTTTTGAGATATGCAGGTAGAATTTTAGGATGCTGGTATTGTTATGTTCTTTGAGCAGGTTTTCGAAGTCGTTGATGGCTTTCATGCGTTTGACGGCGGTTTCATCGTCGATCATTTTATGTACGCGGGTGATGAGCACGTCTTCGTACTGAGAGCGGTTAAACACCTGGATCATCCCTTTTGCGGGCGTATCGCGGTGAATGCGCCAGAGGAAGTCGTGACTTAGTTCGCGGGCGGTAGGCGCTTTATATGATTCTACCCTAACGCCCTGTGGGTTAAGATTACCGAACACCTTGCGGATAGCACCATCTTTACCGCTGGCGTCCATGCCCTGGATGATCACGAGCACGGAGTGCTTACTTTCGGCATAGAGCAGGTTTTGCAGCTCGTTGAGCTCTTCGGCCAATTCGAGGTTTTGTTGTTTTACTTTGTCTTTCTCCAGGTTTCCCGGTGCTTTTGTACTGATATCGTCAAGTTTAATTGCTCCCATGTAACAACGTTTCATTAAATATAGAAAAAACTGCGCGCATCATTTGCCTGGCAGCCCATCTAAAATGTTTTGGCCGGAAAATGAACGGCGATATTAACGGAAAGGCCCGTATCATATTCTGACACAGGCCTTTCTAAAAATATTATGCCATTGTGAGCTGAAGTTCTGCGATTCTGCTCTCTGCCATCTATTACTAGATCACCATCATTTCTTTTTCTTTTGCAGCGAGATGTTTGTCTACAAGAGAGATAAAGCGGTCGGTTAATTCCTGTACGCCTTTTTCCGCATCTTTGGCGATGTCTTCGCTGAGGCCATCTTTCTGTAATTTCTTGATGCTTTCGATGGCGTCTCTCCTGATGTTGCGGATAGCTACTTTAGAGAATTCTCCTTCGCCAGCTGCTTTCTTCACCAGTTCTTTTCTTCTTTCCTCTGTAAGCGGCGGCATAAAGAGGCGGATTTGAACGCCATCGTTCTGAGGCGTGATGCCTATGTTGGCCATCATGATAGACCTTTCGATGGGAGCGAGCATATTACGTTCCCAGGGTTGTATGCTGATGGTTCTGGCGTCGAGCACAGTGATGTTTGCCACCTGGCTTATGAGCGTAGGCGCGCCGTAGTATTCAACGGTAAGGCCATCCACCAAAGCCGGACTGGCTTTACCGGCCCGGATCTTTGCCAGCTCAGATTCGAGGTGATTGATCGCCTTTTTCATCAACGATTCTGCGTCATCCAGTATCAGATCCAGTTCTTCTGCCATAATTCTTATTTTTTGATGCGGGCAAAGCTAATAAATCCGTTTAAAAAGGCATTCACTTTTCGCCACGAGGTGCAGGAGAAGTGGTGTTTTTTAGGTAGGTTTGTCAAAATTTATGCTATCATGGCTGATGTTCAAGAGTTAAAACAGATCGCATCCCAGGTTAGACGGGATATTGTACGAATGGTACATGCTGTTCAAAGCGGTCACCCCGGTGGTTCCCTTGGGTGTGCAGACTTTTTAACCACCCTGTACTTTAACGTAATGGAGCACAAACCTGTTCCGTTCAACATGGATGGTACCAACGAAGATTTATTCTTTTTATCGAATGGTCATATATCCCCGGTATTCTACTCGGTACTCGCGCGTTCAGGTTATTTCGACGTAAAAGAACTGGCTACATTCCGCAAAATCAATTCCCGTTTACAAGGGCACCCTACTACGCATGAGCATCTTCCTGGAGTAAGGGTTGCGAGCGGTTCTCTGGGACAAGGTATGAGTGTTGCCATTGGCGCTGCTCTTGCCAAAAAGATCAATGGTGACAAACACCTTGTTTTCTCCCTCCATGGCGATGGTGAATTAGACGAAGGTCAGAACTGGGAAGCTATTATGTTTGCCGGCGCTAAAGGTGTTGACAACCTGATCTCTACTGTAGACCATAACGGCCAGCAAATTGACGGTCCTACTGATAAAGTAATGAATCTTGGCAGCCTGCGTGCTAAATTCGAAGCATTCGGATGGCATGTACTTGAAATGGACGGCAACGATGTTGACGATACTGTGAAAGTTCTCAACGAAGCAAAAGCTTTAACCGGCAAAGGCAAGCCCATTGGCATTATCATGAAAACCGGTATGGGTAAAGGAGTTGATTTCATGGAAGGCAGCCACGAATGGCATGGCATCGCTCCTAACGACGACCAGTTAGCAAAAGCCCTGGCGCAATTACCTGAGACATTAGGTGATTATTAGGACCAGACAGCAGAATGGCAGATTTGCTTCCCCACATAATTTTAAAGGCTGGCTCTATGAGCCAGCCTTTTTTATATTTGATCGCTTCTGATCCACTACATTACTTCATTGCAATCATTTTCTGCTCTGCCTTTACGATCTTTTCGAAGAAAGATTTAAAGGCAACATAATCTGCAGCAGGGATTGTTTTCCTGTCGGCAATGAATTTACGGGTCACTACCAGCTTTGAGGGCGTCACCAGCTTATAGTCGATAGAGAAGCTGATGTTTTTGAACTGTAACGATTCATTGACTGGCAACTCAATAAACTTCTTGCCTTCGGGCGCTACTATGGTTACCTGTGTTTCATATTTATCTACGTCTTCATAATAAGCGTAGTTGATAGGAAGCGTACGGGTATCGGCGGCAAAGTTGTTCAGCGAAGCCACCACGTCGGGATAGACTATGCGGAAGGTTTGCATACTGCCAATTTCGGCTACCTCATCTTTTACGCGATAGCTATAGTTGTAGGTTACCGAATCGTTTAAAGGGGCCAGGTCGTCGAACTTAACAGACAGCAGTTTCACGTTGTTCTTGTAAGAAGATGCAACCGAGGTTTCCATTTCTTTTATCTGCTTTTCTTCATCGAGGTTCAGGTATGTGGCACGTGTGCCGGAAGCAGGATGACCGTACCGGCAGGTGGCAACGCTGGTGATAAGATCATTGCCATCGAATTTGATATCCACCTTTCTTTTCACAACATCTTTTGTACGGTTGCTGGTTGTGAGGTATTTCAACTCGGCAGGCTGTGTTGTTTTACGCAGGGGAATATCGAGGATCAATGCGTTGGTAAGGCTATTGGGCAAACTTGCAAAAGGCAGGTAGTTATCGGTGAGTTCGATGTAATAGGGTTTGCCATCGAGCTGGGCTTTGGCTATACAATGGTTGAATTCAAGAGAAGGCAGGATCATGGCTTTTTCTCCATTGTCTCTTGTGTCGACCAGCACCATCTGGCATTCTATATCGGCCATGCGGCATAACGTGAGGAAAAGATTTGACAGGTCTTTACAGTCGCCCAGTCTTGTATTGAGCGTGAGCGAAGCGCGCTGGGGCACGTGTGAACTCTGGCGGAACGAAACGGAACTGTAGCGGATATTATTTTCGATATAATCGTACAGGATACGGGCCTGCTGGAACTGCGTCAGCTTTTTCCTTTTTTCTGCAGGCAGCAGGGTTTGGAAAAGCGCTGTGATCTCGTAATCTTCTTCGGTGGTATTGCTGGTGAGATCGCGATACCATGTGGCGATATCATTCCATGACGGCAACGTTGATATATGCAATACGGCGCCTACGTCGCAGTTGTTGGGTGCAAGTTTTTCTTCTTTTAATGGTTCACGTCCGCTGGCCTCCCATACATACTGTTTAAAGTTCTCCACTTTTGAAATAACAGGTTTGAAGCCGGTGCTGTTTACCACTTCATATTTCACCGGCTGGTTTTCGGGCAGCAGCAGGGTATACTTTGCATAGGCAGTATAGATCTGTCCGTCGAAGTGGAACTGATCCCAATACTCTTTTGCAAACCTGCCGTACACATAGTTTTGAAGACGATATTTGAACACCAATACATCGCCTACACCCAGGTTGGTGAACACCACTTCGTTACCATTACGTTCACCTTTGATAGTAGCGCCGGAAGCTTTTACGACTTCTGCTTTTTCGATCAGCAGTTGCTGGGAATTGCCATAACCGATGCTGGATTCTTTGTATTTATCGATACCTTTTTCGTTGGTAATCTTGATCATGAAGAGGATATACTCTTCGGTAGCGCCGCCGGGATGCATCACCACATTCTTTTCATCGTGCAGGATGTAATAACCATAGTCGGTGTTTTTGGCCTCTTCCGGTTTATCCTTTTTGATGGTAGCTTCTATATCGGTTTGCGGGAATAAGGTGTAAGTTTCCGACTTACCGTTCAGCTTACGTATTTTATTGATCACAGTGTATTGATTGGGATCGTAAAGCAGCGATTTTTCGTAAGCAGCAATGGCTTCTTCCGTTTGTTTTTTCTCGCTTTTGATATCGCCTAGCTGTTCCCAGTAATTTTCGTCATAAGGAGAAAGGTCGAGGGCCTGTTTTACAAACTGTTCCGCCTTATCATATTTTTTCTCGCCATAGAAATAGTTCGACATATGAATAAGTTCTGCCGGATCGTAGGGAGCGATCTTCTGCAAAAATTGTTTTTGCTGGAAGCTTTTATCGCTTTGGCCCTGTTCCTTCAGCAGCTCGGCATATTTATTCACTACGGTGTAGCTGTATCCATTTTTAAGGAAAGTTTCATAAACCTTAAGGGCTCCCTTAGGATCTTTGTTCACTTCTTTTTTTATAGAATACATCATAGGCAGCAGGCTTTCGAGTTGCGGGTATTTTTTATATCCTGCTTCTACTGTTGCTATCAATTCTTCGTACTTCTTCTCCTGCGCCAAAAGAGAAATGCGATAAGAGAGCGTTTCTTCGTCCTGTCCGTACAGCTGTTCTCTCGTAATTACTTTCTTCAGCGCTTCTTCATATTTTTCATTGTTGATATCGGTTTTGATATCAACTTCCAGCGTCAGGTAGCTTTGCGGGTCGGCTTTTTTGAGTTTTTCAAGTTCTTCCAGCATAACACTTCTGTTCTCTTCCTTCAGGAGAACAGACAGCAGGTTCATACGCAGCAGGCAGTTAGCCGGTGCTCTTTGCAATGCCGTTTCTGCCACATGACGTGCTTCGAGCAGTTTGTTGTTTCTCAGGTAAGTATTTGACAGCAGCAGATAGTTCACGAGGTTATTAGAATCGGCAGCGATTTTATCGGAAAAGAACTTTTCTGCGAAATGCGTCCGGGGAGCGGCGGGTGTTCCGGTTGCTTTCACAACGGTATAAGGCTTATAAGTACTGCCGCCCTGCAAACCGGGGATTGCATTGAACTTGTCGTCGGTAAGCCTTATAATGAAACATGGAGAACTGTTGCCGGTAAAGCTCACCTGAACGAGTATGCGGTTGGCGCCTTGTTTGAGTTTTGCTTTTGTAGTGAAACAGTCGAGCTCGGTAACTCTTTCCTTGTATTCAGAAATGATGAGTTCATCATTCACCCATACTTTGGTAGCGCCCGAGGAGCCGAGGCTCAGCAGCACCTCCTGTGCAGCGGGAGCGTCAACAAAAGTCTGCGCATAAACTGTAGCTGTTCTGCGGTTGGTTTGATAGCAAACCGGCGTCCATCCCACATTTGCCTCCAATGCCGGTACAAACCATTTTATATTGGCATTGGTAAGCGAGGTAAAAACAGCATCGGCTTCGGGATGATCCTGCGGGCCGAAGTTTTTGTAGTAGCCGCTATAGGAAAGGTTTTCAAACGGGCCTACATATTGCCAGTTGGCAATAGCGCCCAGCTTTCTGAATTCATCTTCAGCCGCCTCGAACTGGTTCGAAGAGATAAGGTGCATTGCTTTCTGATAATGCGTTGCTGAAACCAGGGAGCCATGGGCTTTACTGTCGGTAAGCAGTTTTTCCATCAGTTTCACCTGGTGGGGGAAGTTTTTTTTGCCATACTGGCCCAATGCAGCCATATTAAACCATAGGGCATACACATAGGGACTGGGGTCGGCGATCTTATCGTAAACGAAAGGGATAAAATCCGTTGCTTCGTCGTCTTTCCCGTTGTATTCTTTCAGATAAATGTAGGTAAGATACTGATCCGGGGTAATGGTCTTGTTTTGAAGGGCTTCCTGCAACAAAGTTGTTGCTTTTTGTCTGTCGCCGTTATTAAGCGCTTCCCAGATGCTTTTATTATCGTTCTGGGCAAGGGCGGCGGTGGCAAAACATAAGAGGAGACCCACCGTACAGAGAATGCGGTTCATAAGATTGGGTTGATTTTTTTCTGAGCCTAAATATAGCGAATAGATGGTAGAATGGCCTACAGAAACTATGTGTAGAATGCAGTCCTGTAAGGGTTTTCGGGTAATAAGGTTTAGCTTTTGAGGATGAACAGCTGTGCGGCGGCTTTGCGCGATGGAATCCAGGCGGCGAGTATGGTTACAAAAAGCACTGTAATGGTCACCAGCAGAAAGTCCCAGCCAAGCATCTTTACCGGGTAGTAATCGATGATAAAGGTGCCGCCTTCGAGTTTTACCAGCTTGAATTTCAGTTGTACGATACAAATGATAAAAGCGAGCAGCATACCGGCTACGCCTCCTACGGTGGCCAGTACCAGCCCTTCGCCCAGGAAGATCTTCTGGATGGTTTGATCGTTTGCGCCGATAGCCTTGAGCACTGCGATATCTTTCTGCTTTTCGAGCACCAGCATGGTAAGCGCTCCTATCATATTAAACGCAGCTACCACCAGGATCAGGGAAAGGATGCCATATATGACCCATTTTTCGACCTGCATAACGGTGAAAAGGCTCTGGTTCTGTTCGAGCCGGGTGCGTACTACAAAGTTTTTCCCCAGGGTTTGTTTCAGTTGCTGCTTTACGCGCTGCAACTGTTGTTCGCTGGTTACGGCCAGTTCTACGCTGCTGTATTCATTGGGTCCCAGATCGAGCATATACTGCACAAAGGGGAGGTTGGTGAAAGCGTATTTATTGTCGAATTCCTGCTGGATCATGAAGGCCCCGGCAATATTTACATCGAAAGAGCGCATGCCTTCTTCTGCGGAGAAGTTGGCGGCGCTGCGGTCGGGCAGGTAAATGGTGAGTGTTGACAAGTTAGATTCAGGATCTACGGCTACGGCGTTTTCAATGCCGGCGCCGGCTACCAGCAGCGGGTGCGATGTTGAGCCCAGGTTATAGCTGCCACGGGTAACATGCTCCTGCAGGCGGTTCACAGCGGGATAGAACTCGTCGACCCCTTTCAGCGTAACAATAGACTGGGCGTCGCCATTCATGAGCATGGACTTTTCTTCTACCACGCAGCTAATGTCCTTCACCCCGGCGGTATGCCTGATGGCTTTCAGTTGAACCGTATCCATTTTAAAGAACTTGCCTGTGGCAGGCGAGATCTTGATATCGGAATAGAAATCGCTATACATGCCGCGCACCAGGTCTTCAAAACCATTAAATACACTCAATACCACAATAAGGGCAGCCGTACCTACGGCGATAGCCAGCACGCTTATCCAGGCAATGATATTAATGGCATTCGTTGATTTCTTAGACCTGAAATAACGCCATGCGAATAGCAGTTCCAATAATTCTTATTTAATCTTTAGGAAATCAGTTTCCGGTATTTTCTTCGTTATCCTGGCTTTTGCGGATGGCTTCATCCTGTTCATTGATATTTTTGAACAGGTCTTCCATTTTAAATACATGCTCCAGGGTATCATCGAGGTAAAAATGTAATACCGGTATACGGCGCAGCTGGTTTTTCACCCTGTTGCCGAGTTCTTTTTTGATCTCCCATGCGCGGTCATCGATCTTTTTCAGGGCCGCTTCCATATCTTTTACCTGGAACAGGCTGATATAAATCCTGGCTTCCAGCAAGTCTGGCGTTACTTTCACAGAGGAGATCGAGACCATGCCCCCATTCATCATATTAAGCCCAAAGCGCCTGAAGATATCATTCAATTCTTCCTGCAGCACACCTGCCACCTGTCTCTGACGTTTTCCTTCCTCCATAACTCTAACGTTTGTTTGGCTGTAAAATTAGTTACTTTGCGGGTTTTAATACAGATTATGAAACGTTTTGAGCGGATATTTAAATATATAGGGGTTTATAAGGGTAAACTGGTATGGTATGTTATCTGCACCATCCTGGGCACACTTTTCGGTATTTTCTCGATTGCGATGTTATCGCCGTTCCTGTCGCTGATCATAGGGGACCCTGGTAAAGCGGACGCCACCAAACAGGCGATCGAGTCAAATGCGGCCACCCATTATGTATCCGATTTCTTAAATGGCGTGATCCAGGAACATGGAAAAATATACGCGCTGGCAGTTATCTGCCTGTTCATTATAGTGGCCACACTGCTGAAGAATCTCTTCATTTACCTTTCCAACCTTATTTCTGCACCTATCCGAAGCGCTATCACTACCAAGCTGCGGAACGATCTGTATGAAAAGATACTGGTGCTGCCTGTGGGTTATTTTACCGACCAGAAGAAAGGTGATATCATTTCGCGGATGACCAATGACGTTGCGGAAATAGAAAGTTCGGTTGTAAGCACCATGGAAGGCCTTATCAAGGACCCGCTGACAATACTGGGTTACCTGATATGCATGGTGGTGTTAAGTCCCATGTTATCGCTGTTTTTGCTGGTGTTGCTGCCGGTTACGGGGTTCGTTATCGGCCGTATCAGCCGTACGCTCAAGCGCCAGTCGCAGGATGCTGCGGAAAAGCTGGGAGGCGCCCTTTCTATCATGGATGAAACGCTTGGCGGCATAAGAGTAGTGAAAGCCTTTCTGGCGGAGAAGTTGTTACGCGGCCGTTTCGAGAAAGTGAACCACGATATTTTTCTTATCCGCAATAAAATGAACTCCCGCCGCGACCTGGCTTCGCCGCTTACCGAGGTATTGGGCGTAGCGGTACTTGCCATTATCTTATATGCCGGCGGTATCCTTGCCATTAAATACAACAGTTTTCCGGGTAATGACCTGATGGCCTATATCGCGTTCTTCGCCATTATAATCAACCCTGCCAAGAACCTGTCGACCGCTTTCTTTAATATACAACGCGGAGCAGCGGCCATAGAGCGGGTAGAAGAACTGCTGCAGGCACCTGTTATAGTGGAAGACAAGGGCATTTTACCGCTTGATTTCCAGCAAAGCATCGAATTCCGCAATGTTAGCTTTGGCTATGGTGAACATACGATCCTGAAGAATATCAACCTGGTTATTCCCAAAGGGAAAACAGTGGCACTGGTTGGCAGCAGTGGCGCCGGTAAGAGTACGCTGGCCGACCTGGTTCCGCGTTTTCATGATATCAGCTCCGGCCAGTTGCTGATCGACGGAACCGATATCCGTGAATACAGTCTGAATGCTTTAAGGAGCCAGATCAGTATTGTAACACAGGAGCCTATCCTGTTCAACGATAGTATAGCCCAGAATATATCGCTGGGTAAGCCAGCGGCCAGCAAGGAGGAAATTGTTCAGGCGGCGAAAATTGCCAATGCCCTTCATTTCATTGAACAGAAAGAAGAAGGTTTTGATACCAATATCGGCGACAGGGGAAGTAAACTCAGTGGCGGAGAGAAACAACGTCTTACCATTGCCCGGGCGGTATTGAAGAATCCCCCCATTCTTATCCTGGACGAAGCTACGTCTTCACTGGATACAGAAAGTGAAAGACTGGTACAGGATGCCATCAATAATATGATGCAAAACCGTACTTCGCTGGTGATAGCTCACCGTTTAAGTACGATCCGCCACGCCGATGAGATCATCGTATTACAAAAGGGAGAGATAGCCGAACGCGGCACACATGCCGATCTGCTGGCCCAGGGCGGCATTTACAGCCGTTTGATAGCCTTACAGGAAGTAAAATAAAAGCGGTATAGCCTTTTAAAACTATACCGCCGGATAAAGGGTTAACGGGTTCAGTTACTATCACCTGATGATAGTAACTGAGCCCGTTAAAGGTTTAGAGCCGTTATTCAGATTAATCACATAATAATACGTTCCAGCAGGCAGGATCTTCTGGTTATAATTACCATCCCAGGAACGCCCCGCTCCCGCCGATTCCCATACCCTGACACCATACCTGTTAAATACCTGAACTATTACCCTGCTGTAGTCCGTGATATTTTTTATCATCCACGTATCGTTGATGCCATCACCATTAGGAGAAAAAACATTGGGTATCTCCAGAAGCCGCGACACCTTTACACTGGTGGTGTCAAACGACTGGCAGTTATACAGCGAGGTAGCCGTAAGCGTATAAGTAATATCCTTCTCTACCAGGGCCACAGGATGTAATATGGCATCACTGCTTAACCCCGTTGCCGGCGTCCAGCGTAAAGCAGCCGTAACATCATTTATACTTCCGGCAAGTGTAACAGTAGTACCCTCCTTACCTACACGAACCGGTCCCGCATCTACAACCGGTTTCGGATACAATACCACTGTCTTTTGCGTGGTATCCGAAATACATCCCGATGCATCCGTTACAACAAGCCGCACACTATAGGTTCCGGGACGCAGATATTGTTTTACAGGGCTGGTCTCCCACGCCACTGTTCCATCACCAAATAGCCAGTTATGAGCAGTAATAACGGCACCACTTTCTTCACTGGCATCGGTAAATGTATGTGCAACACCTTCGCACACACCTTCCTGCGTAACGGTAAACCCGGCCTTCGGTTGAGGTAGCACCGCAATCGTTTGGGAAATGGAATCCTTACAGTCTCCGCTGGTTTCATAAATATACCAGACACGTTGCGTTCCCGCACCCGCCTGCTTTGCATTAAAATGACCATCACTACCCGTTCCGGGGCCCTTATAAAAACCTGAGCCAGGCACACCGTTCGTTACACGCGCTTTATCTATCAATACATCAGTTCTGTTGCCGCATATACCGGGGATAGCATCAAAGTTCATAATGGGCCTGAGCGCAAAACTGGCCTTGACAGTGGTGTCATGTACACATCCTTCACTGGTAGTAGCCTTCAGTACAAGGGTATATTCTTTGTAATCTGTATAACGGTGAACGGGGTGTTGTAACGTAGAGCTGTTAGCAGCCCCCGAACCCGCATCACCAAAATTCCAGAGATACGTCATTGGCTGCGCATCGGCCACACTGCTGGTATTCGTAAACCTTACCTCACCACTTGCATCCAAACAGCCGCCGGGAAAACTAAATGCCGCAACAGGCCGGGCATATACCTGTACCACATGAGTAACAGTATCGCTGATACACGTTTCACTGATCCGGGCAACATGCTTCACCATATAAATACCATGATGATCATAACGTATACCGGGAGCCTTATTGTTGTTATCTATAACCCTGCCATCGCCTGATGACCAGTAGTACGACTGGAAACTGGCAGGACCACCATACGAAGCCGCACTGGAAGCAGACACCTGCGACTGCTCACAAACAGCAGAAGCAGATAAAGAGAAGTCAGCCACAGGGGCCGGGTAAACCTGGATAGCTATGGTAGTATCCGCCACACAGCCATCGGGCATAATACCCTGCATACGCACCTGGTAGTTGCCGGCAGCAGCATATAGTTTCTTTGGCGCCTCCTGCCATAAAGTATCGGCAATGGCAGCAGAAAAACTCCAGCGGTAACGGCTAGCCGGCGTTAAAGGTGTAAAGTACAACGTATCGAGCCGGCAACCGGTATAAGTTTGTGCAGCAGGACTATTGGAGTAAGAGAACCCGGCTTTTACAGCAGGCTTTACCACCACGGGAATATTCACTACTTCGGTATGATTACAGCTCTCCAGCGAAGGATGGGTGTAATACACCGGCAGAATCTTATTGCCGGTATCGGTATAGGCAACAGGCTGTTTTAAAGTGTATTGGTAATACCAGAGATTGTTCACCCGCTGCGAATCCACAGGTTCAGGCGAAACTTCCACCACATCAGTGGCAGGTGACATAGCCCCACCTTCGCTAAACGCCCAGCGCAGGACAGTAGGTTTGATGGATATAAATACCGACGGAAAAAAGGGCGTATTACGACAGGTATAACTGCTGGCACCTGGCGCTTCGCTATATTGATTCTTCACCTCCCCCTTGCCACGCAGGTTATTCATCAGGGTTCCTGCATTATATCCATACGATTCAGTGCCTCCCTGCCCGTAGGTGACAGCAGTAAAAGCCGAATCGCTTTCTACTTTCACCTGCGCCTGTGCCGCTTTCCATCGTTTCACTACAACCGAATACCCTGGAAGCGCCGGGTGGGGGTAACTATGATCGTAAGTTGCGCTGCCATCTATACGCAACGACAACAAGCCCTGGGTTGGGATAATAAGCGTAAGATAGTTCACCTCTATTTTAGTATTGGTAGTACGGAAGAACACCACCTTCTTTATAGCCTGTTCCACCGGGCTTAAATAAATCATTTCTTCATCACCTACAACGCTCCCGTTGCAGCCGGTCGAAGGCATATACTGCGCTACCATAATAGGCTTGTTGGCTGTAATATAATCAGCACTGCTGCTGGCAAATTGGTAATAACGCCCCGGCGTAAGGCCGGGTAACAAAGCGCCGTTGATCCTTACTTCAGTAGCAGGATCTTCTACCAGAACGCGGTAATAACAGGGCATTGAAACAGTAGCATCCTGGCTCAATGAAAACGGAGCTGTCAGGTATCTCTTGCCCCAGGCCTGTGCAGGAAACAGTTGCTGAATAAAATTATCTCCACCCAGCGGCGTGCAGTTTCCCATGCTCATTTGGGTGCGGCTGCTGCCGCTGAAAGCTGCCACAGGAAAACATTTCCCCTCGTCGTTAGGCACTACTTTTATCGTAGAACCACTTACGTCATATCCGCTTCCCACCGGCACACTTGTTCCGGAGCCCAGCATCTGGTACACCTGTCCCTTGTTAAGCACCACATTAAATTTTTCACCCGCCGTTCTGCCACCACGTGTAGGCACAGTTGTCGTAATCTCTATCCTGGTGTTATCATGCGCCGCTATTACATGCAACCAAGAAAAACAATCGGTATTAAAACGTTGCGTAAAGTTGAGCGACGTATAATTGAATCCCCAGGTTTCTACAGGCAATAACATAGTAGCGCCCGAGCTTTGGAGTCCAAAAATATGCGCATAGGCAACAATAGGCACATCACTTTCTATATGAATGCCACGGTTAAAGATGCCCTCACTCCCGGTGCCTCCAAAAGAAACGGGAGGAGTGTACAGCCGGGCGTCCGACACGCCGCTTTTAGGCATATAATCGGTTGCTAAAGCCGAATTGGCAGGCACTTTATAGGTTTTCTTCCAGCTGGTGCCGTTAATACTCACAGTCACATTCGCAGGCTTGTCGTCGGTACTCAGATACAATACCATTTCCTGGCCATTGGTATTACCTGCTTCAAAAAACTGGTGATGCCCATAAGCCACCCAAAAATCCTGGCCGCTGTTACTTAGCTGCTGCCCGCACACACGGCTTATACCCGCTACCAGTATTACTGAGATTATTATAAACTGTTTTATCATATAGTTGTCCTGAAACAGCAACGACCATTGCCGGTTCTTCACCGGCAATGGCCTTTGCTATCGTTTATGATCACATTATCTGATCAGGTTAATAGATCCCTTCCGGTATTCCACCGTTCCATCCTGTAGTGTTGCCTGTACCACGTACATATATACGCCCGATGGCATTTCCTTTCCATTGAACCTGCCGTCCCAGCTCACCTGCGCACCGGTAGCATCAAACACTTTCTGCCCCCATTGGTTAAACACCATCACCTTCAGATTTTTAAACACATACCCATATACCTGCCAGGTATCGTTACGCTGGTCGTTATTAGGCGTGAAAGAGTTGGGGATAAATATCTGGTCTGGTAATGTTTGCCCGGTAACCGCCGTGGAAAGCCCCGTCTGGCACAACACAGCACCATTGGCCCTTACTACCAGCGTGGCCTGCGTAACCGGAGCCAGCGGCGTAACAGTGTACGTAAGACTTGTACCGCCACCTGCAGGTGTGATAAAGTTGGCACCACCATCAAGCGACACATCATAACCCGTAGCGCCCGGCACATTGTTCCAGCGGAAACGAACAAAGTTCACCCCGGCAGAATCTACCGTTACCACAGGTGATGGCAATGCAGCATAAATAGCTACCACTGCTTTTCCCCTTGGATTACTGATGCAACCCTCTGCCGATACCGCTTCGGCATAATAGGTTCCCGTTGCAGTAACAGAATAGGATGTCCCTGAATGAACCGAAGTTCCTCCTGTTTCCTGTGTATACCAGTTGTACGTTATACCGGTAACAGGGCTCGCTATAGCCAGTGCACCTGTTTCATTGGGGCAGATGGTCAATGTATTGCTTGCCAGCGTAACTGAAGGCAGACTATAGATCGTTACATCTTTGGCAGTATCACCAATACAACCTTCTTCAGTAACAATACGCAAGGAAACTGCCTGAGTTCCTGCAACAGCAAACGTTTTGGAAGTTTGTTGTCCCTGGGCCGTAGCAGCGTCGGAGAACGTCCAATTCCAGCGGTTCACCACAAACCCCGGTGTATTATCAGTACCTGTTAAGTCGATAGGTTTACCCGCGCACACAGCTGCAGGCGCAGCCGTGAAGTCCGATACCGGAGCGTCCTTCACAAGTATGTTCAATGCAAACGCCAGGGTTTTGCTGCATCCGCCAAAACTGGCATGTTTCACGACCACCGGCAACACATAACTACCGGCATGATCGATAGAAACATCCTGTGGCAACACGTAGTTGTAATAAGTAACGCCATCAACCACCGTAGTGCCTGCGGCAACGGGGTTGGCCTGCGTTATATCACCCGCCGGCCGCGCACCCGTTATAGCACTGAATGTCCAGGTGATCGATTCCGCTTGTAACGGTATACGTATGGAAGGCCTGAAAGGCGCTTTGGCGCAGGTATATTCATTAGTGGCACTGCCGGTGCTGTTCAACGTATTTTTAATACTTGTTGATATGCCCGGATTGGAAATGCGGATGGCTATATTACACGCATAATTATTTAGAAAACCAGAACCATATGATACGCCTGTAAAAGGCTGGTCGCACGTAACCACTGCCTGGCCCGAAATGGGTGTTGACCATTGTTTCACTACTACAGTGTACCCGGCAAGATTAGGATGCGCATAAGTATAGGAAAACGTATTACTATTATCGATGCGCAGTGAGGCCAGCGCAGCAGTAGGCACTATTACAACAGTACTTTGCTCTGTTGTGGCAGAGTGCATCATACGTGGCACAATACTGCTGGTAACCCCCTGGTTCAAAGCGCTCACATAGGTAATTTCAACATCCCCACCGGTATTGCCACAGTAATTGGGCGATGGCGCCATTTGCGCTACCGACACAGGCTGGTCTGCTTCTATGTAATCGGCAGTATTACTCGGAAATTCATAATAGTTGCCCGGTACTACCAGTCCCGATAACACAGTACCGTTACGCTTCACCTGGGTAGCAGGATCCTTTACCACAACACGGTAAAGCAGGTTGAAACTGGTAGCAGGAGTTCCCGGAACAGCTACCGGCGCTGTCAGGAATTTTGTACCCCATGCCGATGCCGGGAAATTCTGTTGCAAATAGCCGTCACCAATCAAAGGATCAGGCGTTCCGCATCCCATATAGGTATGGCTGCTGCCCGAGAATACAGCTACAGGATAACAATTGCCATGTTCATTCGCAATCGAAAGCACACGTGTTCCCGTAAGATCATAACTATAGTCGTAACTATTCTGCCCCGGCTCGTCTTTAATTACCGCACCCATGAGCTGGTAAACCTGGCCCCGCATTAATGTAACGGTAAACGGAACACCCGCATCCCTTCCACCCATGGAAGGTTGTGAGGGCGTTATCTGAACTACAGTACTGTCATGCGTTGCAACAATATTTATCCACGACGATCCCGGGTTCACATTGTAGGAACTGAATACCCGCTGCCGCATATTGATACTTGTATAGTCGTATCCATATGTACCCGATGGCAACAGCATGGTGGCGGCATTCGATGTTTCACCTAACGGCACATACAAAGCTGCATAAGCTGCAACAGGTACATCACTGGTGATACTGATACCTCTGTCATACATGCCTTCGGCCTGTAACCTCGCATCGTTGATACCGGTTTTAGGTATAGGTTGTGTTACAACAGTTGTATTGGCTGCTATCGTATATGTCTTTTCATAGGTAGTACCATTCACTCTCACCGTAACATGCGCTTCCTTTTCCGCATTCAGATATAGTAATAGTTCCTGGTTGTTAATGCTCTTAAAAGACAGTACATGACCATAAGACAACCAGAACTCCGTTCCCCTGTTCGATGAATCGAAAGTCTGGTAAATAATTGGTGACCGGCTTACGGTTTTATTTCCATCAGTTAATCCGGTCATTTGAGCAGGCACAGGCACACCCGACTCTGCAATCGTATTCCGGAGCGTGTCGGTCACACTGGTTGTATTGACAGACCAGCTACCGCCCAATGCCGCCTTGCCCGATTTAATATAACCATACGCAGGCACATCACCGAGCCAGGAAGGCACATAATATTGCCTGATATCCGCATTATAATTACCGGCAGGCATATCTGCCGAGAGGTAATAGTACATCGACTGCGCGCCGGCAGCTACTCCCTGCGGTTTAACACCCGAATAACGGCGCAGTGCAAACGAGGCCGGCACATTCGCTCCCCAGGTAATACTGGCTACCACATCAGACCCCAATGTAAAGGTCTGCGTTGCTCCCGCTACAGGTGCAGCAGGACTAGCTGTCAATACTTCCGGCTGCGATGTTGGTACAAATTCATAAGCGCCCAGGTCAGGCACCCCGTCCTGCAAACTAACAGGCCTTACATTATTGTTGATATCGGTAGCATTGCCCGCCAGCTGAACACCCCTGCCATGCATTGCCCATACATGAGAACTGGACAAATCAGGTGTGAGTGTTTCAGCATTATCGAAGGCAGGCGCATAATTCATACTGTTCACATCCCAGCCCGAAGCATTCTGCCATTCGGCCAGCGTGGCATACGTGGCGACAGGCGTTGTAGAAGACAACAATACGCCTCCGGTACTGTAAAGCAAGTTATAGTCACTGTTGATAAAGCTGAAGAGCGATACCCCCATAGCCCTGTTACCACCGCTGTGGTAAAAGATATTATTCCTGATATTTATATTGCCATAGCTGTAAGTAATATGATCGAAATAAGCAGCCATATTGGTAGCAGTGGCAGCTGCAGAGCTGTTGTTTACAGAGTTATTCCAATATTTAACATTGACACCATTGGCGCTGTAAATACCATAAGCCGTATTTGCAGTAGTTTTAACCGCTATCACATTATTCACAGTGGTATTACCGCTGGTAGCATATTCATACAACCCATACACATTACCCGTAACATTATCTACAGCCTTGATCCTGTTATTGGAAATAACTCCGGACACTTCCGCTGTGCTGCGGCATAAATTGGCGTAAATTCCGTATGCGTTACCTGTAGTATTCCTGATAGTAATATTATTCCCGGTAAACTGGTAAGCGGTATCGCAATACATGGTGTAAATGGCATAGGCAGTAGCGGAAGCCGGCGGAGCCGTGGTAATGGTATTCTGCTTTATCTGCATCCGCCTGTTGTAGGTGGCATAAATACCACTGTAAAATGCGCCGCTCACATCATTGCCCTCTATAATATTCTCGTTACCCATGGCAGTCAGCGATACGCCAGACAACATAACACCATAAGCACCTCCCTTCACCACATTCCCTCTGATGACATTACCGCTTCCCGTCATCGTATTAGAGAAAATTGCAGCGCTGGTATTGGCCGTAGCAGTGGTGGCAGGCGCCGTAACATTACAGTTCACAATACTATCGTACGAAGAAATATTGGCAATATCAATAGCCCTGGCATAAGTAGTGGCCGTGGTAGTAACAGAAAGATTCCTGAAACTCACATAGGCAGCGCTATCCAATTGCAACACATAGTTGGCCGATGCAGTAGCCGTTCCTGAAGTAAGTATTACAGAGGCAGGATCTCCTGTAAGGCTCTGAAATGTAACCCGGCTGTTGGCGCCCGCACCAGTGATGGCATTAATCCTTATCCTTTCATTATAAGTACCCGGGTAAACATTGAAAGTAACGGCGCCGCCAATGCCGCAGCGCATAGCTGTTATAGCCGTTCCAAAACTCTGGAAATTGCCGCTTCCCGCTGCCGCAGCAGGATTGATGGTATAGGTGCCCGCCGGTAATCCCGGGTTTACCGTAACCTGTACCGGGTTGGAGATAGCTGTGTTACCGCCGCAGGTAAGCACCGCACGGTAATAAATATTGGATGCAGCCGCTACCGCCGTATCAGGATAAGGCAAAACACCGCCAAGGTTCGTCCAGGTACCGCTGGCAGTACTAGCATACTGCCATTGAACAGTCTGGCCGGTGCCGGTAGTATTACCTTCCAGCCCCAGCTGAACAGGCAAGGCCATACAAACATCTGAATTGGGAAAGGCAACTGCATTCCCGCCTGCCGGGCTGGTATTACAAGGTGGCAAACTGAATTCAAAAGCCCCAAGGTCGGGAGCTGAATTACTCCGCAACGCACCTTTGATATCAACCGTTACACCCTGCGCCGATCCCCTGTTATCCAACACAAGCGAAACCGGTGTGTAGTCGCCATTGGCAGTATCCTTATAAAATGGATTATAACTGAAAGAAGCACCATCCTGGTTCACCCCTTTCTTCCAGTCGTTCAAAACATAATAAGTAACATTGTTATAGAATCCCAGTGCACCCCCGGGCGCATTTACATAATAATTATTATTATTTAAAGAATCGCTGGTAGCAGGCGTACTGCGATAGAGTGCATGTTTCACACCAGCGCCGCCACGGGTGATGGTAATAATATTATTGAAGAACTGGATGCCTACCGCCTGCTGGTTCTGATAGTAAGCCCTCGCTACATTGGTGGCAGTGCTGGCAACATCGTCAAGCGAAATGGTATTGTGATGATACAGCACATAATCGGAACTATTGTTGTAAATACCGTACTGCGCCCCCATACCATTTACCCTGTAAACAAGATTATTCGTTACCCGGTTTTCAAGTCCTTCAAAAGCATCGGTACCCGAATGCTGAATAGCATAAAACGTAGAAGTACTGCCTGGTGCAGCGCTGAACGGATCATGAATGCGATTACCCGTTATCACTGAAAGGGTATTTAATGTGCTTACCATCACACCATAAAAATCACCCGGGGTGCTTAAAGCAGGTCTGCTGATATCATTATTCTTCACTACCGTACCAACACTGCCGGCCACATATACACCATAGTTAAAGAAATCTCTCAGGCGGTTGCCCTGCACCAGGTTCCGGGCAATAGCCTGCGTATTGCTGCCCACCACCGTAACCGAAACATATCCCCCGGTTATCGTATTGTTGATAATACTATTGCTGTCGCAAAGCGTAGCCCCGTTTGCGGTAGCGCCGGTGGCAGAAGAATTCATCACAACACCGGCGTATGCATTGTTATAGGCACTTAAAAGGTTTGAAGTAATGGTACAGTTGCTTATCGTATTACTATCCGCATCATTAATCAGTTGCACGCCATACCCATAGTAAGTTCCGGTAGCCGGCGTAGTAGCATCTATTACCAGGTTATTCAGCCGGATATGATCTGCACCATTCAGCTTTATCACCGCACGCTCATTGGTATTCACCGAAGGGAACTTAATGGTTGCACCGTTCCCGTTAAACACCACGGCATTCGCGGCCGAAGCGCCGGGAACCGGGTTTATGATCAATTGTTCATTATAGGGGCCACTGCCTGCAACTACATTAAATACCACAGGCCCGTCGATACCACATTTAATATGATTGTAGGCATCATTGAACGACTGGAAATTGCCCCCGCCTGCAGGCTGGTTGCTGTTAATGGTAAAGGTCCCGGATATGAGCGCAGGCGATGATACAAAAACGGGATCCGATGCATCGGAAGCGCCGCCATTAGTACACGTTACCACACAACGATACCAGGTACCCGCAGACTGGCGGGTGGTTAAGAAAGGATCTGTAGCGCCGGGAATCGTAGCCCAGGTAACATTGTTCACCGAATTCTGCCACTGGTAGCTAAGCCCCTGGGCAACACTGCTGCCGGTAAGACTTAACAGGAAATCGGTATCAGGGCATATGGTAGTCACAGAAGACGCCGTAACACCTCCCTCCGGTGTTCCCGAACAAGCAGCTGCAGGCGTATAACTGAAAACGATATTAGGACGCGTATTGACGGCACCGTTGTTGGCAGTACCAGCCGTTCCGCATAAACTACCCATGTTATTGGCAACAAAGCTATGCGAGGCATTAAATGCCAGCCCGGTTGTCCAGGTTATAAGCGGGTTGCCTGTGTTGGTAACAGCAGTAGCATTGTTGGCCGCTCCATTGCATATCTCTACTACAATATTCCGTTTCCCATCCCATACAAATGGAGTTGAAAACGTCAGGGTATTAACACCTGCTACAGGCACATAATCTAAAGGACCAAACAAATTCGTGGCCGGCACCGGCTCCCATGTGCTGATGTCGAGCGAGGTTGTTAATGTAGTTCCCATTTTAACAGCCAGCGCTTCTGCCTTTCCGGAAAAAGTTCCCATCCCCGTAACATTGAAACGAATAGCCGTAATGGTTCCGGCCTGCATACCCGCCGCCGTTAATTCAGCAGCAGTGTAAAGATATTGTGCCCGCTGGCCTTCATTATTATCCTGTAAAGGACAAGGATACGAGGTGGCGGCATTGGCAGCTGTGCCACTGCCTATAGTAATATTTGTTTGCGCATGTACAGTAAAAAAGTTCAATAAACCTATCAGCACCAGTAGTGCGGGCAGTTGTAACTTCATCGCAGGTAGTTTTGGCTTTTACTTAAGTATTTTCAATTCGGTACGCCTGTTCTTTTCACGGCCTTCGGGATTGTCCCTGCCATCGGCATGGGTATTGGGAGCTATGGGTTTATCGGCACCATAACCTTTTGCACTCACCCGCTTCTTATCTATTCCCTTACTCACCAGGTAAGCTACCACATTATCGGCGCGGCGTTGCGACAGCAACAGGTTAAACTCATATGATCCTGTGTTATCGGTATGCCCGCCTATTTCAACAACGAGGTCAGGATATTTCATTAGCGTATCTGCCAGCTGATCTAATACGATAAACGAAACAGGTTGCAGTTCTGCGCTGTTCAGTGCATAATACACATGTTCCAGTACCTGTGAAGCAAACACAGGAGCAGCAGGCTTAACCATGGTATCGGGAACAATAACTGCTACCGGCGGTTCAGCAACAGCAGGGCGAACAAATTGTAATGCCATCAATTCAAGACAGCATTCCGCATCCCGGTCCGAACTCAGCAGCGCCATCTCCAGCGGATCGGCGCTTGCCGATAAACTGGCGAAATACATATCATCTTTAACGGAGTTGACAGGATACCCAAAGTTTACCGGCGTTTGCCAGGCACCAATATTACCCTTACTATAGTACAGGTCATATCCGCCCATCCCGGTACGTCCATCCGATGCAAATACCAATCTGTTGCCGGGAGCATGATAATAAGGAGCCTGTTCATTACCTGCCGTATTGATGGTATTACCCGCATTAAAAACCCGTACAGCATGCCCGCTGCCATCCAGCTCAGCACACCAGATATCAAGTCCGCCTATACCACCAGGCCTGTCGCTTACAAACAGCAGGTACCTGCCGCCAGGTAACAAAAAAGGTTGCTGCGCCTGGTAACCGGGTCTGTTAACCAGCGTATCCAGCAACACGGGTTGCGACCAGCCATTACCGTTCCTCCGGCTTATATATAATGCAGCCGACTTCTTTCCCTTAATTATGTTCCACGCAGTAAAGAACAATGTCTTCCTGTCGTCACTAAAACTGGCAGTTCCCTGGTGCTTATTGGCACCAGGAATAGCAGCAGGTGCCGCAGGCGCCATGGAACCATTGCTAAACACAGCCTGATAAAGCCTGTTGGTATGAAGTTCACTTCCCTCCTGCCAGGTAGCAGTAAAAAAAACGGTATCGGCTGCTAATAATGCCGGGGCATAACTGGCGCCGGCTTTACCTTCAGCCAGCTTTTTTATCTTATACAGCGCAATATCGTCTTTAGCCATTTGCGCTTTAATGAACTGCAAATTCACCAGCTCCCTTTCGGCTATCACCTGCTGCTCGTGGGGCAGAGAATGCTTTTGCAAGAAAGCGGCAAAAGCGCTGGCAGCGGCATCATAATTACCCAGCGCCCTTTCTCCGGCAGCATAATAAAATCCGGCAAGCGGAAACATACCGCTGTCGCCGGCAGCCACCTCTGCATATAATGGTGTGGCCCTGGCAATATTCGTCAGTTGCCGGTAACTCTCCGCCAGCCTGTAAGTGGCCACCAGCTTGTTGCCCGGTGCAGCAACAGGTGCAGCAGCAGCCGCTGTTACGACATAAGGACCTCCGTTGACGTTCTGTTTATCTTGCCCGGATAAATATTTTTCGTAGTACAGTGCCGCCGATGCAAAGTCTGCTTTGCCAAAATACTTGTCCGCAGCTTTCAGGTAATCTTTCGAAGCCTGAGCATACAAACCGGCCGGCAATAACAACCATAAGGCCATTAGCTTCACAAGCCGCTGATAAGGGTTATGTAATGTTGAAATCATGTTCAGGTAGTTTTGGTTTCTTATAATCGGGGACATACAAAATCCACCTCGGGCGTCTTCGCTTTTTTACGGCCGGTAAATGCAAGTGATATCTCAAAGCTGTTCACCCCATGTACCATTTTACCTAAATCCGACACATTGATATCATAGCTGGCGCTTAGTACCATGTTGTCGAACGAATAACCTGCCTGCACCGCAACAGCATCCTGGATACGGAAGTTGGCGCCCAGCAGCAGCGAGGTGTTGGCATTGGCGCGAAGCTGGGCATAAGCGCCTATCATCTTTTCTTCGGCTTTACCCTGGCGCAGGAAAAGACCATGCGGTGTAAGGGCCAGATTATCATTGATGCCAAGCCGCACACCGGCATGAAGCGTATAACGCATAGGCATGTTCACCTTGCCGTCGCTGCTGGCGAAACTATCATCCGGACGGGTGAGATGCGAAACCGCAAAGCCGCCGAAAAGATTTGCCTTTTTACCAGGCGAGGCATCGAAATACAGCATCCCCGCACCCGCATCAAAAACAGTGGAAGAGGTGCGGCCGAACACTTCCCTGGTTGCATTTGCACTGTTATAACCGGTTACCGGGTTCCATTGATCTCCAAAACTGAGCTTCGACGTGTTGAAACGGCGTTGAATAAGTCCGGCCTGCAAGGCCAGCGAAATACGATGCTGCCCGGCAGCACCAAACCGGATAGCCGTAAAAGCAGCATTGCCATAGGCTGTGGTATAATTATATCCGCCGTCGCCAGCACGCTGGTTCAATATGTTCACACCTACATTCAGGCTTCTGGGAGTAGTAAGATCCAGCGATACGCCCGTTGTGGAAAAGGCACTGGCGATACTGCTCCACTGGTTACGGTAAATAGCCGCTGCACGATAATCGCCGTCAAAAGCACCTGTTAACGCAGGGTTCAGCCAGGCAGGATGCACATAATACTGGGTAAAATGAGGGTCTACCTGCGCCCGGAGCACATTGACACTGCCTGCCAGCATACACACAAAGGCCACCCGGCAAAACAGTTTAGTTAGTTTTGTGGTCATCTGTAGTTTTGGTTTGTCGATATTACTAAAGCGGTGATGGTTCAAAGGATAGCAGCAACCATTACAGCAGGTTTACTTCCATCGCGCGCCTCAACATGCCGGCTGTATTTCTTGCCTCCAGCTTCCTGAGAATATTTACCCGGTGATTCTCCACTGTACGTACACTTAAAAACAATTCAGCGGCAATATCCTTCGACGTCCTGCCAGCAGCTACCAGTTGTAACACCTCTTTTTCGCGACGCGAGATAAACGCATTTGCAGTAGTTTGGTTCCTCATATGCGATATTGTTTACTGCAAACTACCAAGTTGTACTCATAGGTAATAAAATTGGATGCGTACAAAAAAAAGACAATTTAAAAATTGAATATCAAACATTTACATATGCAAGTCTACACTTTATGGACATAACTTATTAACATGGCAATCTGATTTGAAAGCTATATATTGCAGTTCCGCGGGATTTTACTGCCCCCTTTATGCTTATGAGGTGGATTTTTATTCTGATAGGATGTGTTTTTTTCACGCCAATGGCATGGAGCCAGTCTGCCGATAGCCTGTTCCTTTTAAAGGACTATGAAAAGATTCCCTATATCAGTCGCCTCCTGCGCCAGTCATACAAAGGAGCAGATGAAAAACAGGTGCTCGCATTCTACGACGCCCTCCAGGAAGCTGCCTTTAAAAAAGACGACGCCACTATACAAATCGCCGCCCTGGCCTTTCTGGCACAATATTATACCCTCCAGAACAACCTGTCCAAAGCACAACAGTATTATGAAGAGGGACTGGAACTGTCGCACCTGCGCCGACTGAAATACCTCGAACCGGTAATGTTACACCTGGCAGGCAATAACGCCTATAAACAAGACCGTTACGCCTCGGGACTCGAAAAACTGTTGCGCGCACACACCCTGATGGAAAATCTCGGCAGCCAGTATTTCCCCGATATGGGACAATATCTTTACGACCTGGGTTATGCCTATTTCTATTATTATGAAGACCTTGTAGAGGCGTTACGCTTTGTACAAGCCGCCATGAAATATCCCATGCCTTCCGAAGAAACGGATATCGGCTGCCATAACATACTCGGATTAATATACCGGGCAACAGGAGAAGCGAATTTATCCGACTCCTGCTTCAAGATCGCCCTTCATAAAGCGGAAGCAATCCGCGACACCGCCAATATCGGCGACGTATCGGGCAATATAGGTTATAATCATATGCAGGCCGGCAGGCTCAACGAAGCAGAGGTGTTTATGAAAAAGGACTATCACCTGAGTATGCTGAAGCAAAACTGGACAAGCGCCTGCCTGGCTAAAATGACCTTATCGAGCATTGCCCTGGCCCGGAACAACACCGCAGCATCACTTGAATATATCCACGACGCCCGGCAATTGGTGCATACCCACCAGGCACAGCTTACCCGTAAAGCACTTTACACCATCTACTACTTCATTTATATGAACCTGAGCAGAACGGCCAGGCTTCAGGGAAACGACAAAATGCTGATTGGTGTACTTGATTCTATGATCCTGTATAAAGACAGTCTCTTCCGCTCACGCGAATCACGTGAAAAAGCATCGGTACAAATCAAGCTTATCAAAGAAAGCAATCAATACCAGCTTGAACTGCTGCGCAGCGAGGAACGGCGTAACATATTGTTCCGCAATACCCTCATCATTATAATACTGCTGGTAGTGGTAGTGGCACTTCAAATTGTATATCGCCTGAAAAGAGTAAACAAAAACAATGAAGAGCAGTTGACAGAATATGCAAATGTGCTGGTAGAAAAAAACCAGCTACTGGAACAGTTCAGCAACAAAATGCAAGAGCTTGAAAACCAGCCGGAACATATAGAACATCAAATAGAAGACATTTTCAAAGAATTACGCTCCCGTCCAATATTGTCGGAAGACGATTGGCTGCATTTCAAACAGTTATTTGAACGCATTTACAAAAACTTTTTTACCAATATCACCCAGCATATTCCAGGCATCACCCAAAGCGAGATCCGTTTGCTGGCCCTCACCAAACTCGGACTTTCCACTAAAGAAATGGCCGACCTGCAAGGTGTTGCCGCCGACAGCATCCGCAAAGCCCGCTATCGCCTCCGTAAAAAAATTGAACTCTATGTCCACGAAAACAAAAACATAGCCCAGGTACTGAAAGAACTATAAACCTCAGCCTCAACCAATATACTCCGCCGGTTAACAGTAAAAAAAAGCAGGATGTATTGTATTGAATACATCCTGCTGCTATCTTGAAATAGTATCCAGGCACTACTGTACTATCACTTAAACCCATCCGGTCCCCTACTGCTCCGCAGAAGGTTTCACCAGGCCAAGCTTCGCTTCGAGGCTAAGGGTTGCATGGGGCACCGCACGAAGACGTGCCTTATCGATAAGTTTACCCGTTACACGGCAAATACCGTAAGTTTTGTTCTCGATACGGATAAGGGCTTTCTCCAGATGGTCTACATAGGTTATCTGACGACTGGCCATCTGGCTGAGCTGCTCGCGCTCCATGCTCATACTGCCATCTTCCATGGTCATATAACGGTTCTCTGTTTCGTCGCCACCCATTTCATCTTTACGGGTGATAAGACCTTGCAGATAAGCCAGTTCTTTTTTAGCCGCTTCCATTTTTTTGTTGATCAGTTCCCTGAACTCATTCAACTCTGTGTCGCTGTATCTTACCAATGGTTCGTTTGATTTAAGGTTATTTTCTCTTTGTTCTAATGGCCGGTATTCCGGATTATAAGGTACACTAGTTTTTACAGAAATCTTCGGCACTTTTACCTCTTTAAGGGGTTCTACCTTTTTAGGTACAGGCCTTGGAATAGCTGTAGGTTTTACCTCAGCAGTTTTGGGTTTAGGAGAAGCGGCCGGGGCCGGTGGCGCAGCTACCGGTTGAGGCGTTGGTTTTGCTGCTTCTTTTTTTACAGGAGCAGCAGCTTTAGCGGGTGCAGCGGGTTGTTTTACAGGTGTAGCAGGTTTTACCGATTTCGTTTGGGTACTGGTGGTCGGTTTAACTGCTACCTTTTTTGCAGGAACTTTGGCCTTTGCTACCACTTTTTTGTCTTCTGCTTTCGCAGCTGGCTTAACAACAGGTTTCTCCGCCGCTTTTTTCACCGGGGCTGCTTTCTTCACAGGCTTAGTGACCTGTTTAGAGGCAGACTTGGTTGCGGGCGTCGTCACCTTCTTAGCAGGCGCTGCTTTTTTTGCAGGCTTAGCTGCCGGTTTCGCCGACTTGGTGGGTTTAGAGGCTGGTTTCGCTGCTTTCTTCTTGGTAGCCATACGATTAACCTTTTTTATTAACGCTTACTTTTAGCAAAGTGTCATTCACCTCAATTTCAGTGCCGTCCTGCAATTCAGGCACGAATTCTATTTCATCTGCCAAAATTTCAGCACAAATATAGTTTTTAAATTTGTTTAAGGATTCCCCGAGGGTCCCGTTATCAACCAATTTTACGAATATACGGTCTGTTAAATCAAAACCACTCTCTTTTCTAATATTTTGTATACGGTTTACAAACT
Source organism: Filimonas effusa (assembly GCF_004118675.1). Taxonomy (NCBI): domain Bacteria; kingdom Pseudomonadati; phylum Bacteroidota; class Chitinophagia; order Chitinophagales; family Chitinophagaceae; genus Filimonas; species Filimonas effusa. The sequence goes on from NZ_SDHZ01000002.1 coordinate 752,314, forward strand.
CGCGGGCATCCCCCTCCTGCTGTAATTCGGGCGTAATTGTGATGTCGAGCGCCACGGTAAGACTGCCTTTGCCCGCTACACTCCATCCCGGAATGTCTTCGGCCACGATCTCCACATCTGCCAGCACCAGTTCTACTGGTTCACCATCGATGTTTAACGTGTAAGTTCCGCTCTTCTCGATACTTGCAATATCATGCTGGGAAAATTTGCCGATTGCTGCGCTCACAGCCTTCATTTTAGTTCCCATTTTAGCCCCCAGCGTCTTGAAATTCGCTTTTATCTTCTTATTGATCACTCCCTCGGTTTCGGTGAGGTATTGGATCTCTTTCACGTTCACTTCCGATTTCAGCAGGTCTTCCACCTTGCCGAGCTGTTCTTTCATTTCGGGGTTGAGCACCGGTATCAGCACCTTTTGTAAAGGCTGGCGCACCTTGATATTCACCTTTTTACGCAGTGAAAGCACCAGTGAGGAGGCATCCTGCGCCAGTTGCATTCTTTCTTCAAGGCCGGTATCTATCGCTGCCTCATTTGCTACAGGGTAGCTGGCATGGTGTACTGAAGTAACATCGAAACGGTAGGTCACCGCATTCAGCTGACGGAAAACGGCATCGCTGAAGAACGGAGAAACGGGAGCTATCAGGCGCACCAGCGTCTCCAGACATTCATACAATGTTTGATAGGCGCTGATCTTATCGGCCTCATACTCACCCTTCCAGAAACGGCGGCGGCAAAGACGTACATACCAGTTACTCAGATGTTCATCCACGAAGGTTTCAATAGCACGTCCGGCCATAGTGGGCTCATAATCATCCATAAACGCAGTGGCCTGTTTCACCAGTGTATTTAGGGAGGAAAGGATCCAGCGGTCAATTTCGGGACGTTCTTCCAGCGGAATGTAAGCTTCCTTAAAGGCAAAGCCATCCACATTCGCATACAGCACAAAGAACTGATAGGTATTATAGAGGGTACCAAAGAATTTGCGTTGCACTTCTTTAATGCCTTCGATATCAAATTTCAGATTATCCCACGGAGAGGCGTTGGTGATCAGGTACCAGCGGGTAGCATCGGCGCCAAAGTTGTCGATGGTTTCAAACGGGTTCACCACGTTACCGAGGCGTTTACTCATTTTGTTGCCATTCTTATCGAGCACCAGGCCGTTCGATACCACCGTTTTATAAGCCAGGCCGGGATATTGTTCTTTTACCTCGAAACCAGCCTGTTTCAGTTCTTCATGAATATCTTCTTTTACAAGCGAAGCAATCGCATGTAAAGTATAGAACCAGCCACGCGTTTGGTCAACGCCTTCGCAGATGAAGTCTGCAGGATAGTTCTGTGCAAAGATCTCCTTGTTTTCGAAGGGAAAATGCCATTGCGCATAAGGCATGGCGCCCGAGTCGAACCAAACGTCGATAAGATCGGAAACCCGTTTCATGGGTTTGCCGGAGGCGCTGATCAATGTGATATCGTCAACGAAAGGCTTGTGCAGGTCAACTGTAGACAATTCAATGCCTTTGTTCAACCCGGCGGCGGCGGCTTTTTTGAATTCGGCCTGCAGTTCTGCCACCGAACCAATACATAGTTCTTCGGCACCGTCTTCGGAACGCCAAACAGGTAATGGCGTACCCCAATAGCGGCTGCGGCTCAGGTTCCAGTCAACCATGTTCTCCAGCCAGTTACCGAAACGGCCTTCACCGGTAGATTTGGGTTTCCAGTAAATGGTCTTGTTCAGTTCCACCATACGATCTTTCAGTGCGGTGGTTTTAATGAACCAGGCATCCAGCGGATAATACAGGATCGGTTTATCGGTACGCCAGCAATGCGGGTAGCTGTGTTCGTATTTTTCCACTTTGAAGGCCCTGTTTTCCTTTTTCAGTTTAACGCAGATATCCACGTTCACATCAACATAGCCGTCATCATCTTTATAGTTCTTAACGTAACGGTTGCTGAATTCTCCAAGACCGTCAACGAACTTACCCTGGCGGTCTACCATTACCAGGATACCAATATTGTTTTTCTGACCTACCTTAAAGTCATCTGCACCAAATGCAGGCGCCGTATGAACGATACCGGTACCGTCTTCGGTAGTAACGAAATCGCCTGCGATGATACGGAACGGATCGCCACCCGCATTGGCGGCACTGTTTGCCTCGTAAGCAAGCAACTGCTCGTAACGCAGGTTCTCCAGTTCTTTTCCTTTAAACGACGCCAGCACTTTCCAGGGCAGGAGTTTGGTTTCAGGGGTATAACCGGCGAAATCGCCGTTCTCGCCTTCGGGCTTGAAGTATTTGGAAAGTAATGCTTTTGCCAGCACTACGTTCACAGGTAAATGTGTATAGGGATTGAAAGTAGATACCAGCACATACTCGATGTTGGGTCCTACGGTAAGTCCCAGGTTCGAAGGTAAAGTCCATGGTGTGGTGGTCCATGCCATGAAGAACACTTCTTTGCTGGCCTCATTTGCCACTGCTTTGAACAGGGCAGCGGCTGCGTCGTTTTCCACCGCTTTGAACATGACAACGGCGCTGGTATCTTTTACGTTCTTGTAAGTACCAGGCTGGTTCAGCTCGTGCGAGCTAAGCCCCGTGCCGGCAGCGGGAGAATAAGGCTGAATACTGACGCTTTCGTACAGCAATCCCCTGTTGTAGAGCTTTTTAAGCAGCCACCAGAGCGATTCTATATAGTTGTTGTCGAAAGTGATATAAGGATCGTTCAGGTCAACCCAGTAGCCCATTTTACGGGTAAGGTCGTCCCATTCGTTCTTGTAACGCAATACCGTTTCGCGGCATTTCTGGTTGTACTCGGCAATAGAGATCTTTTTGCCGATATCTTCCTTGGTAATGCCCAGCTCTTTTTCAACCTGTAGTTCTACGGGAAGACCGTGGGTATCCCAACCGCCTTTTCTTTTAACCTGGAAACCCTGCATGGTTTTATAGCGACATACCAGGTCTTTCAGGGTGCGGGAAATGACGTGGTGAATACCAGGCTTACCGTTGGCGCTGGGAGGTCCTTCGTAAAACACGAACGGCGTTTTACCATTCCTCAATTCCACGCTCTTCTCAAATGCCTGGCCTTCCTGCCACTTAGCCAGTATATCCTGCTCTATCTTCGGCAGATTTAATCCTGAAAATTCCTGGTATTTATTGCTCATAATCAAAAAAAGACGGTCTGTGGGCTAATTTAAAGGCTGCAAAGGTAAGAAATTACAAGGGCATTTGATGAAGGGAAACCAGCGCCCTGCGTGTTAAATACGTGCTATCTTCGACGCTGAACAAACAATAGACCAACGGATAACAGCGGGTAAAAAAGCGGCTATCCTTCTTTCATCCTCATTTTTTACATATGATATTGATATACATAGGGTTACTGATCATTATCGCGTTGCTCGCCGCTTTGCTGGTGATGGTGAACAAACAAGCCTCCCGGGAGCCGCAATGGAGCCGCCTTGAAGCCGCCGTAAAGCAGGAAATAACCGCCAACCGCCAGGAAGCAGCCGAACAGGCCCGGCAGGGACGCATGGAGCTGTCATCTGCCTTACGCGATCAGCATATGTCAACCTTGTCGCGGCTCGATCATATGCGCGAGGTGATGGAAAAAAAGATCAGTGAGCTTCAAACGGGCAACGAAAAGAAACTGGACCAGATGCGGGCCACAGTAGATGAAAAACTGCAGAAAACACTGGAAACACGCCTGGGCGAATCGTTCAAGCTGGTAAGCGAACGCCTCGAAGCGGTTCATAAAGGCCTGGGCGATATGCAGCAACTGGCCACAGGAGTAGGCGATCTGAAACGTGTGCTCAGCAATGTTAAAACCCGCGGCATCCTGGGCGAATACCAGCTCGAAAACATGCTGGAACAACTGCTTACACCGGAACAGTACGCCAAAAACGTAAAAACAAAAGAAGGCTCGTCCGCATTGGTTGAGTTTGCACTCAAACTCCCCGGCAAAGCCGATAAGGACAAGGCCATGTGGATGCCGATAGATTCCAAATTCCCCAGAGAAGATTTTGAACTGTTAACCGATGCTTACGACCAGGCCAACAGCGAGATGGTAGAAGAATACCGCCGCCGCTTTGTAAAAGGCATAAAGAAATGCGCCGGCGACATCAGCAGTAAATACATTGATCCGCCCAACACAACAGACTTTGCGCTGCTATTCCTCCCCTTCGAAAGCCTTTATGCCGAAGTGTTGCGCACACCCGGCCTCTTTGAACAGGTACAACGCGAATGCAAGGTTATCATAACTGGGCCTACTACTCTTTCGGCTATTCTCAACAGCTTACAAATGGGCTTCAGGACCCTGGCAATAGAACGCCGGTCGAGCGAGGTATGGCAACTGCTGGGTGCAGTGAAGACCGAATTCGGCAACTTTGGCGCTATTCTCGACAAAACACAGAAAAAGATCCAGGAAGCAGGAAATGTCATAGAACAGGCCGGCATACGTACCAGGGCTATTGAAAGAAAGCTGCGCACCGTGCAGGAACTGCCGCGCGACGAGGCCGATCAGTTACTTGAGAATGGCAGCCAAACGCATTTTTTACCTGAAACAGAAGCATAGACCGGCCGATAGCGCGTAACTTGCCGTTCTTTGAGCGCAAGCATATGCAGCAGGTAACACTCAACTATCAACATACAAATGTACATCTATGGCTCCCGGATGCGGAACAGGTTAAAGCTGCCTACTACGAAAGTAAAAGCAGGGACGCCGGCATTGCATTCCCACACTGGAGCAAACTATGGCCATCGGCACTGGCCATGGCTTCCTTTCTCGATAAACACGCCCACTATATCCAGGATAAACAGGTGGTGGAACTTGCAGCAGGGTTAGGCCTGCCTTCACTGGTAGCAGCCGCTTACGCCAAACAGGTGCACAGCAGCGACTACCTGCCCGAAGCAGTGGATGTAATAAAGCAGTCGGTACAACTCAATCATCTCACAAACATGACCTGCGAAGTACTGGACTGGAATCATTTGCCAGCCGCACTACGTGCCGACGTAGTATTACTGAGCGATATCAATTATGAACCTGAAGCTTTTGAGCAATTATACAAAGTGATTGCCGCCTTTATACATTCCGGCGCCATTATACTGCTAAGCACTCCGCAGCGCCTGATGGCACGACCTTTTATAGAACGTTTATTGCCCTGGTGCACTTACCAGGAAGAAGCGATAATAGAAACGGCAGAAGGACAAACTTTTATAAGTACACTGGTACTGCAGTCCGGCTAAAACCAATACTTACTCTTTGTTCTCCATCTTCGCATAAGTCAATTCCTGCTTTTGAAAGAAACGTACTTTTTTATTGAACTGGATAGCAGGATTCCAGCGCGGACTGTTCTTTATAACTTCTATTGCATGTTTATCGAGCGCATCCTGACCTGAAGAAGTTCTTACATGCACATCTCCAACAGCGCCATCGGGCAGTATAGAAAACATCACCAGAACCTTACCGCTGATCTTGCCTTGTGTATATTCTACGGGCTGACCAGTTGCCAAACCCTGCATCAGGTAAGCCTTCCAGGCGCTGTCACCTCCGGGAAAGCTGGCAGGCTGAAAAACAACAAATGGTGTTATCTCTTTACCGTCTTCGTCCCATCCGCGTTGTACGTCATATTTACCGGGCGCTGTTGTATGAAAATAGGCCCTTTTATGACCACTCGGATAAAAAAACCATCCTTCGCGGCGCTCTCCTTTTTCAAACAGGATAGAATCTCTTAAAGCTCTTCCCCTGTAACGTTTCACATATCCCTGTTCAATAGTAGCTGCTGAGTCGAGATAACTGCCCGACATGAGGAGCACACTGCTGTCGGCACGATAAAGTTCTTTATGAAGCAATTGGCCCTGCCAGTAAAGCTTTGTGTAAAAAGCAGCGGAGTCCTTTATCGTGGGCTTCCACAATGCATTATAATAAACATAGGTAGTTTCCTTTTGCGCAATAACGGCAAGCGGCATTACCATCAGAACTATCAAAATAGTACGAATTGGTTTACTGAACATAGTAATGGGAGTTAATACGTATTGTTAAAATTAAAAAGAATTGACTATTCCACCTAAATGAACGGTGAGCAAGCCTTAATTGTAGGTGTTTACTTAATTTGCATTTCCTAAATTAGTAATATGAATGATCTGCAACCACATGCATCGATGCAGGCAGGATCTTTCATACAGCCTTTCAAAAAGCTACATTACATACATATGAAACAATTATTCGTAATTCTCATCTTAAGCACAATGGCACTTCAATCAATGGCACAAACGAAAGACGAGCAGGCTGTAACAGCTGCCGTAGAAAACATGCGTAAAGCAATGGTAGATGGAAGCAAAGCTGCACTGGAAAAGCTGGCCGACAATAAACTTACCTACGGACATTCGAACGGGAAAATAGAAGACAAAACCTTGTTTGTTGAGAATCTTACCAATGGCAATTCAGATTTTGTAGATATAAAATTAACGGACCAAACAATCGCCGTTGAAGGCAGTACAGCCATTGTACGTCATCGTTTGTTTGCACATACCAACGATAAAGGAAAAGCACCCGGCACCGTAGATCTCTACATTCTGCTGGTATGGCATAAAGTGAAAGGCGAATGGAAGCTGCTGGCGCGCCAGGCGGTTAAGGTACCTGTTGCGTAGTGACGAACGTCATTGCCCGGGGGCGGTGATACTGGTAATTTTGCGATAGAAATCATCAGTATGACCGTCCCCGTTTCTCTTTTGCACAAGTATAATGTGCCTGCGCCACGATATACCAGTTATCCCACCGTTCCTTTCTGGAAAGAGATGACTGCCGCAGGCCCATGGCTTCAATCCTTCGGGCAGCAGTTCGGTGAGCAAAATCATACAAACGGCCTCAGTTTATACCTGCATTTACCTTTTTGTGAAGTATTATGCACCTATTGCGGTTGCAATAAAAAAATCACAACAAATCATAAGGTAGAGTCTCCCTATATCGAAGCCCTGCTGAAAGAATGGGCGCTTTACCTGGAGCAGATAAACAGTAAGCCCATTATCAGGGAGTTACACCTCGGTGGAGGCACCCCCACCTTCTTCTCTCCCGAAAATCTCCGGACATTACTGCAAGGCATTTTAAAGGACGCCATCATACATCCCGAACATGATTTCAGTTTCGAAGGCCATCCCAATAATACCACAGAAGCACATTTACAATGTTTGTACGACCTGGGATTCCGCCGTGTTAGTTATGGCGTACAGGATCATGATGCGCGCGTACAACGCGCCATCAACCGCATCCAGCCTTTTGAAAATGTAAAACGTGTTACAGAACAGGCACGCGCTATCGGCTATCACTCGGTAAACTTCGATCTTATCTATGGACTGCCATTCCAGACACTCGAAAGCATCGACCACACGATCAGGCAATCGATAGACCTGCAACCCGACCGTATCGCCTTTTACAGTTATGCGCATGTTCCGTGGACCAGCAAGGCGCAACGCCTGTTTACAGAAGCCGATCTTCCAACAGCCCCCATGAAACTACTGTTGTACCAGCAGGGCAAGAACAGGCTGGTAGAAAAAGGATACCGCGATATAGGCATGGATCACTTTTCATTGCCAGCAGACGACCTCTATAAAGCATGGGAAGAAGGCCGTTTACACAGGAACTTCATGGGGTATACTACACAAAACTCCAATATACTCATAGGCTTGGGCGTATCCTCCATCAGCGATACGGGAGTAGGCTATGCACAGAATGAAAAAACCATTCATGACTACTACGCCCGCATCGAAAAGAATGAATTGCCCATATTCAAAGGCTGTGAGCTTACCACCGAAGACATTTCGTTTAAAAAATATATTAAAGAAACCAGTTGCCAGGGACGTACCACCTTTGCTGCTGCCGACCTGGACCTGCTGCGCCAGTACAGCTTCCCCGAACTGAAGCTGCTCGCAGCCGATGGTCTCGTGAACTGGAACGAAGAAAAATTAGAGGTAACAGAACTGGGCCGCCACTTCATCCGTAATATCTGCCGGTCATTCGACCTTCATTTATTAAGAAGTCAGGCAACCCCTTCCAACAAACCTTTATTCAGTCAGGCGATATAAAACCGGGCAAAAGCTGCCAACCGCCGTCGCTGGCCGATCCCAAAGACATCAGCCGCCGGCAACAGGTTACCGCCATCAACATAATTACTTATAAGCAGCAGAAATCAGCACTGCCTGCAGTTTCAACAAAACAGAGGGTGTATCGCAAGTCCGATACGCCCTTGTTTTATTTGGTATCCTCCCCCGAGGAAGAGCTACCACCTTTAGAGCGGTTCTCGGCAGCCAATTCTATTGATGAACCCTCTCCTGTCTGTTACACAAAAGTTGTATGCCCGGATCAGCTCCCCTAAACAGCACCTGAGATATACGACCGGTATACCATAAGTATATCTCAACCGCACCTGTATCGCACTAACATCGCACTCGTATCGCACTTGCATCGCACTTGATCCCCCTTAACGCTCCCTGATGGCAGCACTTTTTCTCCCGAACGTAGCTTTCCCAAAAACCTGGCAGATCCAAAACCTGGCGGGACGCTAAAACCTGGCAGGTCCAAAACCTGGCAAGCCCAAAACCTGGCAGATCCAAAACCTGGCGGGACGCTAAAACCTGGCAAGCCAAAGGCCTGGCAGCCACCAAACATACCTGCGCTAACTGGCAGGCAAAATCCTCCCGGTTGGCGCCGGCTCATCCCGTAAAATTCAGCTTTTCTTCATCCTCAGGATCTTGTAGATCTTGATGGCGCTCATGATGGCAATAATGAAAAGAATAAACCCTACCGATGCCCACAAGAAGCTTAAGCTTTGTTTTACCGTTGCCAGCATCACAATAGCCACCAGCAAGATGGTTGCCACTTCATTCCAGATCCGCAATTGCTGCGAAGTATATTTAAACACCCCGTTGATCTGTTGCTTAAAAATGAGGTGAATAGTATAGAAATAAACATAAAGCACTACTACAAACAACAATTTAATGGTAAGCCAGTAACCACCGGGTTCCAGCAGTATCAGGTGCCAGTTGTTCAGGAACATGATAACAGGCCCCAGGATAAGCGTAATGATGGCCGAAGGCCATGTAATGCCATACCAGAGGCGTTTCATCATAATACCAAATTGCTGCCGCAATGCATTCTTTGCCGCTTCTTCTTTTTCTCCCGCTTCTATGTTATAAATAAAAAGACGGGGCATGTAAAAGAGGCCGGCAAACCAGGTAACAACGAAAATAATATGCAGGGCTTTAAGGTAAGCGTACAACATGTATGCAGATGATTTAGTTTCCGGATGCTGCGTTTAACGACATATCAACCACTGTTTCCACCCACTGGGGCTGAACATTTAAACAGGGAATATGCGTAAACGATTCGCCGCCTGCATGCTCGAAGATCTCCTTGCCACCCATCGCTATTTCTTCCAGCGTTTCCAGGCAGTCGCTTACAAATGCAGGACATACTACCAGTATCTTTTTCACACCTTCGGCCGGTAATTCTGCCAAACGGTTGGCAGTAGCGGGTTCCAGCCATTTATCCCGTCCCAGGCGCGACTGGAAGGTTTGCTCTACCTTCTCTTTAGGCAGGTTCAGCGCTTCTGTCACCAGGCGTGTTGTTTCAAATGTCTGATGACGGTAACACTGCGTATGCGCCACAGAAGGCTTTGTACAACAGTCTTCCGTTTGCAGGCAATGACAACCCGTTACATCACCCAAACGGATATGCCGCTCAGGTACACCATGATAACTGAACACCACTTTATCATATTCCTGCTCCAGGAAAGGTTTGATGCTTCCGGCCAGTGCATTGATATATTCGGGATGGTTATAATACGGCGGTATAACAGATAATTTAAACTTATAACCATACTTTTCCTTCACTTCCTTCATATACTCCACCGCAGTTTCATAACTGCTCATTGCATAATGCGGATATAGAGGGAAAAGAACCACTTCCTCCAGGTCAGGCACCTGCTGTAACAGGCTGTCGTAAGCCGCTTTAGGGCTGGGACTGCCATAACGCATCGCTATCTCAACAGGCACAGGCATTTTGTCCTGAACCGCCTCCTGTAATTGTTTGGTTAATACAATCAGCGGGGAGCCCTCTTTCCACCAGATAGAGCGGTAGGCCTCGGCAGACTTGGGTGCACGGAACGGAACAATGATCCCTTTAACCAGCATGGCGCGGAAAATATAAGGGGCATTGATCACCCTTTTATCCATCAGGAACTCATCGAGGTACTTACGCACATCTTTCACTTCAGTAGAATCGGGCGAACCCAGGTTCATCAATATAACAGCGCTCTTCTTGTGTAATTGCATATGTGGAGAAAAATGGCTGCAAATTTAGTCAAACAATATCTTAACCACCGATTTTTGCCTTTTCGCTAAGGATGTGACAGAGAAATGACAATGGAATGACTGAGATCATACACATATGGCGTCTCGTGAAGTTACCTTTGCGATCTACACAAGAAAGGTTATTAGTAGGAAAGCGAATATGGATGTAAACCAATTTTTTGCGGCAGGAATTAACTACAAAAAGACAGACGCGTCGATCAGAGGACAATTTGCTGTCAACCCCGAACAATATGCGCTGGTATTATGCAAAGCTGCGCAGGCAGGAATCAGGGAATTATTTGTATTGAGCACCTGCAACCGTACCGAAATTTATGGCCTGGCCCCCGATGCAGAAACCCTGATGGCGTTATTATGCAGCCAAACAACAGGCTCCATTGAAGATTTTACCGAACTGGCATATGTGAAGCGCGGGATGGAAGCCATAGAACATTTTTTTAATGTAGGCGCCGGCCTTGACTCACAGATCCTGGGCGACTATGAAATAGTAGGGCAGATTAAACAGGCTATCAAGTTCTCGAAAGAATATGGCTTCATAGGCGCTTTCCTCGAACGTTTATACAATACCGTATTACAATCATCAAAAGCCATCAAAGGCGAAACCGAGCTGAGCAGTGGCACTGTATCCGTTTCATTTGCCGCCATCCAGTTCCTGAAACAACAGCTTACCCAACCTGCCAATAAGAAGATCGTATTGCTGGGAACAGGCAAAATAGGCCGTAATACCTGCAAGAACCTGGTAGATTATCTTGGTTGCCGCCGTATAACGCTTATCAACCGTACCGACGAAAAGGCAGCGGCACTGGCAGGCGAATTAGGTTTACAATACGCGCTGTACAGCGACCTCGAACAACAGGTTACGGAGGCCGATGTGGTTGTAGTAGCTACCCATGCCGAAGGTCCTGTTTTCAGCAAACAACTGCTCGAAAACAGCGGCAGCAAAATACTGATAGATCTTTCCATACCCAACAATATAGATCCGGCAGCAGGTTTATTACCGCATATCACCCTGGTGAATGTAGACGGCCTGTCGAAGATCAATGACGAAACCCTGCAAAAGCGGCTTGAAGAAGTACCGCATGCAAAAGCTATCATAACCACTCATATCGGAGAATTCGTAGAATGGTGTGGCATGCGCAGGCACGTGCCCGCATTGAAAGCCGCCCGCCAGAAGCTGATGGAATTACAGCAATGCGGTTTATTCCTTGCCACACACCCGCATATTGCAGATTCAGATGTAGACAAACATTCCGAGATGGTGCAAAAGGTGATCAACAATATGGCTTTACGCATGCGCAGGCAACAGCTACCCGGCTGTTCTTATATTGAAGCCATCAATGATTTTTTTACCGTACGCGTTAACTAATTTTGGGCCGCTCTAAACAGGGCGTCTCAATCTTTCAAAATGAATCAAGCACTTAAAATAGGTACAAGAGACAGTGAGCTGGCTGTTTGGCAGGCTACGCTGGTACAACAGCAACTGGCAGCACACGGCATCAGCAGTGAACTGGTCTTTATTAAAAGCGATGGCGATATAGACCTGGTAACACCTTTATATGAAATAGGCGTTCAGGGTATTTTCACCAAAACGCTCGACGCTGCCTTGTTAAGCAAAAGAATAGACCTGGCCGTTCACTCTATGAAGGATGTGCCTACACAACCTGCAAAAGGCATTGTTCCGGCAGCTGTGTTAAAGCGGGCGTCTTACAAAGACCTGCTGGTATATAAAGGTGAATTACCCAACGCCATTGCGCATTACAACGCACAGGCAAACTACCCGCCGCTGACCATTGCCACCAGCAGTATCCGCCGTAAGGCCCAATGGCTGCACCGTTATCCCGGTCACAACATAGAAAACCTGCGCGGCAACGTCAATACACGCCTGCAAAAGGTGGCAGACAGTAACTGGAACGGAGCCATTTTTGCCGCGGCGGGACTGGAACGTATTGAAAAACGTCCCGAACAATCCATAGAACTGGACTGGATGTTACCCGCAGCAGCCCAGGGCGCCATTATGGTTGTTTGCAGAGAAGACGACAATGCCACACTGGAAAGCTGCGTCTTACTCCACGATACGAACACAGCGCTTTGTACCCGCATTGAACGTGATTTTCTCCGCACTTTATTCGGCGGCTGCTCAACTCCTATCAGCGCATTGGCGGTAATAGACAAAAACCTGCTTAGCTTTACAGGAAATATTCTTTCGCTGAATGGGCAGCAAAAATTAGAGATCAGTGAAGAAATAGAGCTGGACAACGATCCGGCTCTGATTGAAGCCATAGGAAAAAAAGCTGCTGATACATTGCTGGCGAGAGGAGCCGATAAAATAGTAGAGGAGATTCGTCATGCAGGCAGTTAAATCACATATCCTGTGTACCCGTTCATTAGAAGAGCCGGTATTATCAAAAGCGGCAGCAGCCGGAGTTGTTATAGACACTGTTTCTTTTATAGAAACACAGCCCGTTGTCACCGAAGTTTTTAAACAAACCGTAACAGAAGTAGCGGCCAACCCGGCCACTATCGTTTTCACCAGTATGAATGCTGTTGATGCAGTGGTTAGCCAGCTGGAACAAATTCCAACGCATTGGCATATTTACTGCATCGGCGGTATCACCAAAGAACTGGTGAAGAAGTATTTTGGCGAACAATGCCTGATGGGCACAGGCAAAAGCGCTGCACTGCTGGCCGAAAAGATCAGCCATGCAGCTGCAACACCCGAAGAAGTTGTTTTCTTCTGCGGCGATCAGCGCCTCGATGAGTTGCCGCAGGCTTTACAGGCGCACCAGATCAAAGTTCGCGAAGTGGTTTCCTATACCACTATCCTTACGCCGCAAACCATAGATATCAATTATGATGCGGTAATATTTTTCAGTCCCAGCGCTGCACACAGCTTTTTCTCCGAAAACACGGTACATACCGATATTCCATTATTCGCCATAGGAAAAACAACCGCTGCCACCATTCGCTCGTACGTAGCCAATACCGTTATCACCAGCGAATGGCCCGGTAAAGAACACATGATAGATTTAGTGATAGAATATTTCAACAAGCGATAAACATGCTACAAAACGACTTATTGTTACGTACCCTGAGAGGAGAAGCTACAGAAAGAACACCAGTATGGATGATGCGCCAGGCCGGACGCTATCTTCCCGACTATATTAAACTGAGAGAAAAATATTCCTTCTTTGAACGCTGCCAGCGTCCCGAACTGGCAACAGAGATCACTTTACAACCTGTTGATCAGGTAGGCGTTGATGCGGCTATCATCTTCTCCGATATACTGGTAGTACCACAGGCGATGGGATTGGAAGTGCAACTCATAGAACACAAGGGACCAGTATTACCCGATCCTATTAAAACAGCAAAAGACCTGGAGCGTTTACGCATTCCTGACGTAGAAGAATCCCTCGGCTATGTGTTTGAAGCGCTTCGTCTTACCAAAAAAGAATTAAACGGCCGTGTGCCATTGATAGGCTTTGCAGGCGCCCCCTGGACACTGTTATGTTATATGGTACAAGGCAAAGGCTCCAAGACCTTCGATGAAGCAAAAGCATTTTGCTATACACAACCGGAATTGGCCCACCAGCTCCTGCAAATGATCACCGACACTACCATTGCCTACCTGAAAGCACAGGTAAAAGCAGGTGCCGATGTTATCCAGCTTTTCGATAGCTGGGGTGGCTTATTAAGTCCCGCCGATTTTGAAACCTTCTCATTGCGTTACATGCGCCAGATCATTGCAGCATTAAAAGACGAAGTGCTCACCATCTTATTTGCCAAAGGCGCCTGGTTTGCGCTGGAAGAAATGGCGGCAACCGGGGCGAACGGTTTGGGTATCGACTGGTGTATCACACCTGCAATGGCACGTAAGCTTGCCGGCAACAGCGTTACTTTACAGGGTAATTTTGACCCCGCAAGACTATTATCACCCATCCCCGAAATTGAGAAAACAGTGAAACAAATGCTGGCAGATTTCGGCCCGGGCAAACATATCGCCAACCTGGGGCATGGTATTTTACCCAATGTTCCTGTAGATCACGCCAGGGCGTTTGTAGATACGGTGAAACAGTACAAACACACCAATTAAGTCAATACAGGCGCCTCCGGCGCCTTTTTGTATATTTAAATGGAAGGAATATGAAGCAAACACTAACGGCATTGTTCACTGCAATGCTCTTACTGGTATCAGCGGCATCAACAGCCGTGGCGCAGCAAACGCCTGTTCAACCCCTCGGACTTTGCCTTGAAAACTACACCTATCCCTATGCAGTAAAATACATTTCATTGCAGATCCAGGGCGAACAACTGAAGATGGCGTACATGGATGAGCAACCTGCCAACTATAACGGCCATAACATCATGCTGCTGCATGGTAAAAACTTTGGCGGAGCCTATTGGGCCACAACCGCCAAAGCCCTGCTGGCAGCAGGTTACCGCGTCATCATACCCGATCAGATCGGTTTCGGCAAATCATCGAAGCCACAACATATACAGTACACATTCCAGTTACTGGCTCAAAATACAAAAGCAATACTCGATAGCCTGCACATTACGAAAACAAGCGTATTGGGCCACTCTATGGGTGGCATGCTGGCTACCCGGTTTACATTGATGTACCCGCAGATAGTAGAAAAGTTCATCCTCGAAAATCCCATAGGACTCGAAGACTGGAAACTCAAAGTACCCTATCAACCCGTAGAAGCATGGTATAAAAATGAACTGAAGCAGAACTACGCCAGCATCCGCAAATACCAGTCGGAAAGCTATTACGACAATAAATGGAAGCCCGCCTACGACGAATGGGTGAACATACAGGCCGGCTGGACGCTAAGCCCGGAATACGCCCGGATAGCCTGGAACGCAGCACTTACCTACGACATGATCTTCACCCAGCCCGTATGTTATGAGTTTGAAAATATAAAAGCCCCCACCCTTCTCATCATAGGCCAGCGCGACCGCACGGCCTTAGGGAAAGCGCAGGCTTCAGAGGAAGACAGGAAAACACTGGGTAATTACCCGGCCTTAGGCAAGCTTACACAGCAAAAGATCAAGGGCGCTAAACTGGTGCCTATCGACAACGTAGGCCATTTACCCCATATCGAAGCCTTCGATAAATTCATACAACCTTTGTTGGCATTTTTACAATAACAAGCTTTCATGGATACAGCAAAATATAAAACAGCAACAAAAGCATTCAGGGGACGCTGGATAGATTATATCCATGGATTGCAGAACAGCATCTGCGCCGGCCTGGAAGCAGCCGACGGCAAAGCCCGCTTTGCAGAAGAAGAATGGTCAAGAGCCGAAGGCCGCGGCGGCGGAGGCATCACACGCATCATCGCCAATGGTAATGTATTTGAAAAAGGTGGCGTGAACACCTCCGTAGTATACGGTCACGTAACCGATAAAATGCGTAACCATTTAAAGATGGACGGCGCCAAATGGTTTGCCTGCGGCCTCAGCCTGGTACTGCATCCCGTTAACCCTTTCGTTCCAACAGTCCACGCCAACTGGCGCTACTTCGAGTTATACGATGACCAGGACAACGTTGCCGACCGTTGGTTCGGCGGCGGCTCCGATCTTACCCCCTATTACCTGTTCGAAGAAGATGCCATTCATTTTCATCGCACATTAAAAGAAGCCATCGATCCCTTCGGCGATCAGCTATACAACGCTTACAAAAAG
The DNA here is from genome assembly GCF_004118675.1 of Filimonas effusa. Classification (NCBI taxonomy): domain Bacteria; kingdom Pseudomonadati; phylum Bacteroidota; class Chitinophagia; order Chitinophagales; family Chitinophagaceae; genus Filimonas; species Filimonas effusa. The sequence goes on from NZ_SDHZ01000002.1 coordinate 768,345, forward strand.
CAATGCGACAATTACTTCGTCAACCACCACCGCAACGATGAACGGCGCGGCATAGGCGGCGTATTCTACGATCACCTGCGCCCCGAAAACGATGAAGCTGCCGAAAACCTTTTCCGCTTTCAGCAAGCCAATGGCAACAGCTTCCTGCAAGCCTATGTCCCCATCGTTGACAAAAGGAAAGACAGTCCTTACAATGCAGAACACAAACACTGGCAGGAGATCCGTCGCGGACGTTATGTAGAATTCAACCTCATACACGACAGGGGTACCATCTTCGGTCTCAAAACCAATGGCAGAACAGAGAGTATACTCATGAGCCTGCCCCCAACCGTAAGGTTCGAATACAACTACCAGCCCGCTCCAGGCAGTGAAGAAGATAAACTATGGCAAGCCTGCCTCCATCCAAAAGAATGGATATAAAAGCACGCAGGAACAAATTAAAAAAGTAAAAAAGAGCAACATGTACATACAAAGAAGAAACAGGATATTACGCACCAACGCCTCTATCAGGAGTATGGTGGCAGAAACGATTGTAACTCCTAACGACTTCATAGCACCCTTATTTATAGACGAAGGAACAGGTGTAAAACACGAAATCCCCTCCATGCCCGGTTATTATCGCCATTCGCTCGATAATACCGTAAAAGAAGTAAAAGAACTCTGGAGCCTGGGTATCAAATGCGTGAATACCTACATCAAGTGTAAAGATGAACTGAAAGACAATACCGGTAAAGAAGCATGGAACCCCGATGGCCTCATGCAACGTACCATCAAAGCCATCAAAGATGCCGTTCCTGAAATGATCATCATGACCGACGTGGCATTAGATCCTTACTCCACCTACGGCCACGACGGTATCGTAAAAGACGGTGAAATTGTAAACGACGAAACAGTGGAAGCCCTGGTTAAAATGAGCCTGAGCCATGCCGCTGCCGGTGTCGACTTCCTGGCTCCCAGCGATATGATGGATGGTCGTATTGGTGCTATGCGCCAGGCGCTGGAAGAAAATGGCTATACCAAAGTAGGCATCATGTCGTACAGCGCCAAATACGCATCCTGCTTCTACGGCCCCTTCCGCGATGCACTCGATAGCGCTCCCGGATTCGGCGACAAAAAAACCTACCAGATGAACTATGCCAACCGTATAGAAGCCATCAAAGAAACACTGATGGACATCGAAGAAGGTGCCGACATTGTAATGGTAAAACCTGCCATGGCCTACCTCGATATCATCCGTGAAATAAAGAATACCGTAGAAGTTCCCGTAAGTGCCTACCAGGTAAGCGGTGAATACGCTATGATCAAAGCAGCCTCACAAAACGGCTGGCTGGATGAAAACAAAGCCATCATGGAAAGCCTGACCTCTATAAAACGTGCAGGAGCAGACCTTATTTCCACTTACTTTGCCAAAGAAGCGGCCCGCTTGATCGCAGGTTAACAACAAACGCATGCGGTATCCCCAACAGGCAGGTACCGCATGAGCAGGTACAGCATGAGCCGATACCGCATGAGCAGGTACAGCATGAGCCGATACCGCATGAGCCGGTACAGCATGAGAAGGTACAGCATGATCAGGCACAGCATGAGCCGGTACCGCATGAGCAGGTAAACGAACAAAGTATTCGCGAACAGGTTACCCGCCGATAAATCAATCAGGCATTAAACAACAATTCTACATGTATCGATACGAATCAAGCAAAACACTATTCGAAAGAGCGCAGCAAAGCATTCCCGGCGGCGTGAACTCACCCGTACGCGCCTTTAAAAGCGTTGGCGGCACACCCGTATTCATGAAAAGCGCCAAAGGTGCTTATCTCTATGATGCAGACGATCAGCAATACATCGACTATATCGCCTCCTGGGGTCCCATGATCCTGGGTCATGCTTACGAGCCCGTAGTCAAAGCCATCCAGGAAAAAGCAGTACACTCCACCTCATTCGGCACCCCCACTGAACTGGAAATAGAGATCGCAGAGCTCATCAAAAGTATGGTTCCCAATGTTGATCTTATCCGTATGGTCAACAGCGGAACAGAAGCCTGTATGAGCGCCCTGCGCCTGGCCCGTGGTTATACCGGCCGCAACAAATTCATCAAATTCGAAGGTTGTTATCACGGCCATGCCGATCCCTTCCTGGTAAAAGCAGGCAGCGGCGTAGCCACCCTGAACATACAAACCGTTCCCGGCGTTACCGCAGGTATCGCCAACGACACCTTAACGGCCCCCTATAACGATCTGGCAGCAGTAAAAGAACTGGTAGCCACACATAAAAACGAGATCGCCGCCATCATCATAGAACCCGTTGCCGGCAACATGGGTTGTATATTACCGCAACCCGGCTTCCTCGAAGGCCTGCGTACCCTCTGTAACGAAGAAGGCATCGTATTCATCTTCGACGAAGTAATGACCGGCTTCCGCCTCAGTGCCGGCGGCGCGCAGCAAACCCTGAACATCGATGCCGACCTGGTTACCTACGGCAAAGTAATAGGTGCTGGTATGCCTGTAGGTGCTTTCGGAGGTAAACGAGCGATCATGGAACATATCGCGCCGCTTGGTAACGTATACCAGGCCGGTACCCTCAGCGGTAACCCTATCGCCATGATAGCAGGTTACACACTGTTACAGGAACTGAAACAGAAACCTGCTATCTATACCGAACTGGAAGAAAAAACCGTTTACCTGAAAAATGGCCTCGACAAAGTGCTGGCAGCTTCGGGCCTTCCATACGTGATCAACCAGAAAGGAAGTATGTTAAGCGTGCATTTCAGCAGCAAGCCGGTTACCGACTTCGCCTCTGCCGCCGCGGAAGGAACAGAACGTTTCAAACAGTTCTTCCACAACATGCTGCAAAACGGCATCTACCTTCCGCCTTCTCCTTTTGAAAGCTGGTTCCTGAACAACGCCCTTACAAAAGAAGACCTCGATAAAACAATCGAAGCAGCGCAGAAGAGTTTGCCGCAGTAACGCCTATTTACAAACAGGAACATTTATAAACAAAACGGTCCTATATCGCACAATGATATAGGACCGTTTGTTTGTATCGATAAGAGTAAGCTTACAATATCATACACTTGCGCCTCCTGCCGTTTTTGAGAACAAGCGTATCATTATCGATAGCCAGGATAAACTTATGCTCCAGATCTTTTTGCCAGCATTTTAGCGTATCACCAACTTTGAAGATCCAGACATCCTTTTTTTGCAAACAAATAAATAGCAGAACTTTCCAACAATGAGCTGTCTATAGCGCTTACTACAATGTAATTCCCGCTCACCAATTCGTATATGCTGAAGCCAAACTTTCCGGTTGGCGTAAACACCAGGCTATCCTTATAGAACAACCTGTCTTTCGAATCGACTCTGACATTCAGTCGCGGAACAATTAATCCTCCACAATCCGTGCTATCACTATAAACGCCCTCAGCCTTAAACAAAGGCGTTAGCTGCGCCCGCAATTCACTGGCGCCAGACACGCAGATCAACAGAAAAAGTATGACTCTTAACATCGCTATTTATTATAAAGATTATCTGGCAGCCGTCCTTCGAAGTCCTGCTTAAGACGCTGATAAACCTTCCCACCGGGCTTGTTCCACACTACGAGCTCTCCTTTGTACTCCTCATCAACAAGTATACAGGTATAGGAACTATTTTGCCGGGCATTACCACGCCACATCCCGGCAAGCACTACCAGTCAACAAATGATTTGCTTCATATCGCTGTAAAGACTAAATATAATTAAAAAGACAGCTATTATAATACGCCTCCCCCAACCATTCGTCCCGGACATATATCCCCTTGCTATTCACCCCATAAACATGTCTTCTTAGTATAAATACTACAGCAAAACGGTAACTGACTACTTGTTAAAAGTTAACCTTTTTTGAAAAATAACCGTAACATGTAACATAACACGTCACAATTACACTAACTTTATGATAGCAAGCATTCACCACAAAGGCTTAAAACTATTCTGGACCAGGGGAGACGCGTCCAGGCTGGCGCCGGGGCAGGTCAAAAAAATCAGGAATATTCTTACCATGCTGGATAACGCAGTCATGATCGAAGATCTTAACTATCCTGGCTCCGGCCTGCATAGCTTGAAAGGAAATCTGGCGGATTATTGGGCGGTTTCAGTAACAGGGAACTGGCGGATTATCTTCCGGTTCATAGATGGTGATGCACATTTGGTTGATTATCTCGACTATCATTAAAGAAAGAGGCATATGCTCAAAAGAGGCTTACCGCCCGTTCACCCGGGTGAAATTTTAAAAGAAATGTATCTCGATCCATTAGAGATCAGTGTAACAGAGCTGGCCGATAACATCGGGGTGGCGCGGCGTACCGTATCGTTACTAATTAATCAGCATTCCGGCGTAAGTGCCGAAATGGCCCTGCGTCTTGCCAAAGCCTTCGGCACTACGCCCCAATTCTGGCTAAACATGCAACAAAGCCACGACCTCTGGAATGCAGAGAAGAGGGTTATTTTGAAAAGCATCAAACAGCTATCACATTAATAGCTTCACTGAGCTGGTCATACCACATTTATCAAGTATAGCCAGCACATCATTACGATTAAGAGGTGGTTTTCTTAGCCGGGCAATCATTTTTTCAAACGCGAGGCAAGCAACATCAAAATCTATAAGGATCAGATCCCTTGCAAAATAATCCGGGTGAGTAATCTGCAGGTTATAAGCAGCAACATATTTTGAAGGAAAATCTTTTGTATTTGCTGTAACGATATGTGTTGCTTCCGCTTTGATAGCTGCCGCCAGTACATGCCTGTCATCAGGATCGGGAAGCTGAAGATCACTAATTATCTCTGCAAACCTCGTCACTTCTGCATCCGGAAATGCAATATTCATTGCCTGCACTGTTTGAACAATATTTTCTCTGACAAGATCCGGTCTGTTTTTCAATAGGTTATTCACCCATTCCTTCTGTATTATTTTAGACCATTTAGGCTGAAACAATCTTGCATCAGCTAAACTCAGCAATAAGTCACGAACAGGCGCCGGATACAAAACATTCGCATCTAATACTGCAATCGTACCGATCGCTTTCATAACTCGTAACCAATATTGAGATCCTGCGCCTGGGAAGCTATAAAGTTTAGTTGCTTTTCCCGGATAGCTTTCTGAGCATGCTCGTAAAGTAAAAGATCTTCGAGGCTTACCCTACGGTGTGCCCCCACTTTTTTAAATGGAATCTTTCCCTGCTCTAACAATTTTACCAGGAATGGACGGGATACGCCAAGCAAATCGGCAGCTTCCTGTGTAGTTAGTTCTGCTTCTATGGGAGAAACCTGTACCGCTTTACCTTCAGCCATATTCTCCAACAAAAACTTTAAATACTGAACAACATATGGCGGGATTTCTACAGCTTCCATTTGCTCACTGACACTGGATTGAATAGAAAGATAAACACGGGGAATTTTCTTTTTCCCATTCATCTTATCTAACTCACTCATTGCTGCCTTCGCAAATTTTTGTTCAGCCCTTGTAGGCTTTTCCATTACTGTTTTCATACTGCCAAAATACGAAACATTCGAATTATTCGAAACAAACGAAAAACTATTTCTTTAATTACTTAACCTCACACCCTCCTCAAACCCGGAATCGTACCCGCAATAAATTAACAATCAACCATTCCCTGTGCCTATTGCCTTCAAATATAAAAGCGGCGCAATCGCTTGCTGCTGAAAAGCAGAAGGCAAAAATGTGCAGTTTGCCTTCAAATATAAAAGAGGGTGGGTCATAAATAAAAATAGCCGCTGAGAATTGCTTAAACGCGAACCCGGCTCCATCAGGTACCCGAATAAAACGAGGCCGTATCGTACTTATGATACGGCCTCGTTTATAAAAATTTCTATACTGGTTTCAGCATCTATTTTTTCAAAGGCACACTTACACCGATATTAGCTATCATTTCGTAACAGCCAAAGGTTTGGCTGGCTTTACCTTCGTAGACTTTCAGGTTGTAGTACCTGGCGCCTACCAGCTTGTTACAATATTCGAGGAAACCGTACTTGAAGAAAGTAGCCCTTACTGCTGCTTCACCACCAATCGCAAAACCGCCAAACTGGAAGCCCGCATCATTGGACTGATCGAAAATCGTATTCTCTACGTGCGGAATTACGATGCCCACACCACCTTTCAACAGCAACGAAAGATTGAACCACTTACTATTGAAATTAGACAGTTGTTTGCGGTGAACAAGGTTGAACAATAGAAAATTAGCCCCATTATTCAACTGGTAAGTCAGCTTCTGCGGATCGTTGTTGGGGATATAATAATCGACGTCCTTGTGATTCTGCGTGCCTTTGATATGCAGCAGCTGGTCGGGTTTTACCTGGTATTTGGTATGATCGAAGTTGATCTCAAAAGCCCAGTTGTCTTTGAAGAAATAACCTACCCGGTAGTTGTACTGGGGAATGCTGATGGCTTTGGTAAAAAGGCCATCATTCCATCCCGGCTTATCTGCTGCCAGTACTTTTACGAATTTGTAGTCGTTGCCAAGCGAAGGTTGTTTTACATGAATGGAGCTTGCCGTATACCATTCTTTGTTATATCCCCAGGAAACATAGAATTCCCCTTTTTTCCCTGGTTGAAACTGTTGGGAAAGGGATTGGTTCTGGGCCTGGGCCGAAGGGGTATGCCATGTAAAAGCAGCCAGCATACCAACGGCTGCCATAAGTACAGATCTGTTCATCTTTGGGTTGTTGAGCAATTAATGATTTAATGCTCTACAGTTGGTTGGGTTACAAAGTCTAATGCCGTAAAAACTACGACGAAACCAGTGCAAAGGTTTTACGCCGTTATGTTTTCAAGGCAGCAAAAGCGCGAACTAGCGAAACAGCAGTTCACAAGGTTTTAAGCCGGTATGTTTTTTAAAGGCAGCAGAAAAATGCGAGATAGAAGAGTAGCCGAGCATTGCTGAAACATCGGTTACGCTTAATCCTTTCTCATAGAGCAGGTATTTGGCATGCTCCATCCGCTGCTGCTGGTAAAAATCGAAAATGGTAGTTCCGAACACCTCTTTGAAACCTTTCTTGAGGTAACATTCGTTCATAGCCACTTTACGGCTTAGTTCTTTGATAGTAATGGGATCGCCAATATGACGAAGCAGTATTTCACGGGCCAGGTAAATACGCTCGCGGCCGGTTTCGTCGGCCAGGAACTTACAAACAAAGCCTTCTTCTTTTTCGTCGACCAGGCATTCGAGGCTGTACAACAGCAATTCATGCACTTTGGCGTTCACAAATATATTTTCCATGGCGCCGGCATAGCTATGATTTAAAAGAGCATCGAGGGAAACCCTTTTGCGGCTGCACACGGGGAAGATCTTGGTAAAGGAATGCGGATGCTTGAATGCCAGCACTTCATCTTTCCGGCTCACCAGTTTTACATTGTGTACAAACTGATGCAGGAAGGTGGCGGAAAAGTGGAACGAGAAAACGTCCACTGTTTCATGGCTGCCGCTGCAATTCTGCGTTGGCAATTCTGCACACTGGGAACAGCTTTTCTCGAAGCAATATTTGTTCGCCGTTGTACAGTAACGCAGTTCCAGGAAGTTTTCTTCCGGTTTCTGGTCGTTATAATGGTATACCAACATGCCCGTATCTTCACTCGTCCATTTCTGCTGGGCATAATATCTCCTGATCACATATTGAATGGAGCCGGGAATATGTTGTTCTTTAAGATGCAACAAGTTCATACTCGGTTCAATAGTATTCCTATGCGCTACTTTCAGTATATCCAAAACTTGTAACATGATTGCGCAAATTTAATGTATCTACATGTAACATTCGACGAGGTTACACCGGGTATACCCCATTTCTGGCAATAAAATGACGAAAAGAGGCCCATTGGGACAGGGGGAAGGGATATTTCCACATACTGTTCACAAACCTGTTAAAACGTCAGTTTAGGCAGGGTTTTTAGTTATAAACCCCTTAATTTTTCGTAGTTTTGCAGGCTCTCATTCTATAATAACATACAACTGTTCATATTTATATCTATCTATGAGTGAAGAAACGATGAACGTGGAAGCCCCTGTACAAAGTGGTTATGGTGCAGACAGCATTCAGGTGCTGGAAGGGCTGGAAGCGGTACGTAAAAGACCGGCCATGTATATTGGTGATGTGGGTGTTAAAGGTTTACATCACCTTGTGTATGAAGTAGTTGACAACTCTATTGACGAAGCCCTCGCCGGCTGGTGTAAAAATATTGAAGTTACTATCCATGAAGACAATTCCATCAGTGTTCAGGACGACGGGCGGGGTATCCCTACCGGCATGAACACCAAGGAACAAAAAAGCGCCCTGGAAATAGTAATGACAGTACTTCATGCCGGAGGTAAGTTTGATAAGAATACATATAAAGTTTCCGGTGGTTTGCATGGCGTGGGTGTGAGTTGCGTTAACGCATTGAGCACCGTACTGCATGTAACCGTACACCGCGAAGGAAAGATCTTTGAACAGGAGTACCGTACGGGCATTCCCCAGTATGATGTACGCGAAATAGGTGTCAGCGAGCTTACCGGCACAAAGGTACATTTCTGGCCTGACGGATCTATTTTCCAGACCACCCTCTACAATAAGGACATTCTTGAAGGCCGTTTGAGAGAACTGGCTTTTCTTAATAAGAAGATCAGCATTACCCTTACCGACCTGCGTGAAAAAGACGAACAGGGTAATGTTTATGTAAAAAACTTCTACAGCGAAGGCGGTATTGTTGAATTCGTAGAATTGCTGGATGCCAACGGGAAACGCACACCGCTGATACCTAGCACCTTATATGTAGAAGGACATGATGCCAACAGTAATGTCGCCGTTGAGGTTGCCATGACCTACAACGATGATTTCAAGGAGCATATCTTCTCGTACGTTAACAATATCAATACTATAGAAGGTGGTACGCACGTTACCGGTTTCCGCCAGGCGCTGACGAGGGTGTTTAAATCGTATGGCGACAAACAGGGTCTTTTTGAAAAGGCCAAGGTGGAAATTGAGGGTGACGACTTCCGGGAAGGTTTAAGCGCCATTGTTTCGGTAAAAGTGCCGGAGCCACAGTTTGAGGGTCAAACCAAGACCAAACTGGGTAACAGCGATGTTAGCGGTATTGTGCAAACCACGGTAGCTGCTGCACTGCAAAATTACCTGGAAGAGAATCCCAAGGAGGCTAAAAACGTTATTTCCAAGATCATATTGGCGGCCCAGGCCCGTGTTGCGGCTAAAAAAGCACGCGAGATGGTACAACGCAAAACCGTTTTAACCGGTGGCGGCTTACCTGGCAAGCTGGCAGACTGTTCGGAACGTGATCCGGAACGTTGCGAATTATACCTTGTGGAAGGTGATTCGGCAGGTGGAACGGCTAAGCAAGGCCGTGACAGGAGCCACCAGGCTATCCTGCCGCTTCGGGGTAAAATCCTTAACGTAGAAAAGGCTATGGAGCATAAAATCTACGAAAACGAGGAAATCCGCAACATTTTCACTGCCATGGGTGTTACAATTGGAACGCCTGAAGATCCTAAAGAACTGAACTTAAGCAAATTACGCTACCATAAGCTGATCATCATGACGGATGCCGACGTGGATGGCTCGCATATTGCTACGTTGATCCTAACGTTTATTTTCCGTTATATGAAGGCCCTGGTAGAGCAAGGCCACGTTTACCTGGCGCAGCCGCCGCTGTACCTGATTAAAAAGGGTAAAGAACAGGCATACGCCTATAACGAGGTACAAAGGAAAGAGCTGGTAGATCGCATCTCCGGCGGTAAAGAAGACAGTGTCACGATTCAGCGATATAAAGGTCTTGGTGAAATGAATGCCGATCAGTTATGGGAAACAACCATGGATCCGGCCCGCAGAACGCTGAAAAAGGTAACTATAGAGAGCTTGGCTGTTGCTGATGGCGTATTCAGCATGCTCATGGGCGATGAAGTTGCTCCCCGCAGGGAGTTTATTGAAACGCACGCCAAATACGCCAAAATCGATGCTTAATACTGCTTATGCGGTATGGCATTCTTTTGGAAAACAGCCTATTTTTACTAATTTTTTAAAATCAAAGACAAATGGACACATCAAAAATGATCAAGGCATATTGCTTAAAGACTAAGGAGAAAGATGTTCCCTTACAGGATGCAGTGATTTCTAAAACAGCTAAAGGCGGTTATATTGCTAAAGGTCATGATGGCAAGGGTAATAAAATGAGTGCTATCCTGGGTGAAGCAAAAGCGCTTCAGGCAATCGCTGACGGCGTAGCCAAGAAAGACTTCTAGTCTCGGGGCAGACACACAACTTTATAGAAAAGCGGCTGTATCTTTTCAGATGCAGCCGCTTTTTTTATTCTTGCTTTTGCTAAAGATTGCTAAAAAAAGAAACATTTTTAAAGAAGCTTTTGAGAAGCTTTAAAGATGCTTTTAGGATGCTTTAAGACAGCCTTTTCAAAATCGCCGCTTTTTTTAGCAATCTTTAGCAAAAACGGTGAAAATATTTTCTATTGCTTATCGCCTATCACTCCTTTTTTCATCAGATCCAGGAAACGATGCATATCGTTCATGTCTTTGATATCATCGACCACCAGCAGGAAGTTTTTAGCAGATTGCTTTAACCGCGCCTTATTGGTTCCTGTTTGCAAATACTGAAGAATATTTTTAAAGAGATCGGATTCAAAATAAGGAGAATCGTTCTTGTTGATAAAGTAACAACGCAACGTATCCTCTTTCAGCGCCATTTTCTCGAATCCCAATGATACTGCCAGCCAGCGGCAGCGCACCGTTGTGAACAGGTCATCTACCGATTGGGGCATGGGACCAAACCTGTCGAGCAACTCCTGGTGGAAAGCCTGCAATTCTTCGTCCTTTTCGCAGTTATCGAGACGTGTGTACAAAGACAGCCGTTCTGTAATGCTTTCTACATAAGAGTCGGGGATAAGCACTTCAAGGTCGGTATCGATGGTACAATCGCTGACGAAGTCATCCTGTTTGCTGATCTCTTCTTTGAACAGCTCTTTAAACGAAGTCCGTTTCAGTTCCCTGATGGCCTCGTCGAGGATCTTCTGGTACATTTCGAAGCCTATATCGGCCATGAAGCCGCTTTGTTCACCACCGAGCATATTACCTGCGCCACGGATATCGAGGTCGCGCATTGCTATCTGGAAGCCGCTGCCGAGGTCGCTGAACTGCTCGAGCGTTTGTAAACGCTTGCGGGAATCGGTAGGCAAAGTACTTACCGGCGGCGCCAGCAGGTAACAGAATGCTTTCCTGTTACTGCGTCCTACCCTGCCTCTCAACTGGTGCAGGTCGCTTAAGCCAAAGTGATGCGCATTGTTGATAATAATGGTATTCACATTTGCGATGTCGACGCCGCTTTCCACAATATTGGTACAGATGAGGACATCATATTTACGGTCGATAAAGTCGAGGATCCGTTCTTCGAGTTCTGCGCCGTCCATTTGACCGTGTGCATAGGAGATACTCAGGTCGGGGCATAAAGCCTGTATGAGGCCGGCCATTTCCTTTAATCCCTGTACCCGGTTATGAATAAAGAACACCTGTCCTCCGCGCTCCGTTTCAAAGTAGATGGCATCTCTGATGACATCCTGGTTAAACACCTGGATTTCCGTTTGAACGGGCTGGCGGTTGGGCGGCGGGGTATTGATGATACTGAGGTCGCGCGCTCCCATAAGAGAGAACTGCAGTGTACGTGGTATGGGTGTGGCTGTAAGGGTCAGGCAATCCACATTCGTTTTCATGGTTTTCAGCTTCTCCTTGTGCGCCACGCCAAACTTCTGCTCTTCGTCGATGACCATTAATCCCAGGTCTTTGAACTTCACTTCTTTCCCCAGCACGCCATGTGTACCAACGAGGATATCGATCTTACCTTCTTCGAGGCGCTTCAGCGTTTCTTTCTTTTCTTTCGAAGATTTAAAACGGTTGATGAAGTCGACTGTTACGGGGAAGTCTTTCAGCCTTTCTTTAAACGTTTTGTAGTGCTGGAAAGCAAGGATGGTTGTAGGCACCAGTACGGCGGCCTGTTTGCCATCGACAACCGTTTTGAAGGCGGCTCTTATGGCAACTTCGGTTTTACCGAATCCAACGTCGCCACAAACCAGGCGGTCCATAGGTGAAGGCTGCTCCATATCCCTTTTCACATCTTCGCTGGCTTTAGCCTGGTCGGGTGTGTCTTCGTATACAAACGAAGCTTCGAGCTCGGTTTGCATATAGTTGTCAGGCGTATGTGCAAAGCCTTGCTGCGCCTTTCTCTGAGCGTATAATTGAATCAGGTCGAAGGCTATTTCCTTCACCTTCGCCTTTGTTTTTTCTTTCAGTTTACTCCAGACCTCGCTGCCCAGTTTATTTACTTTGGGCACAGTACCTTCTTTACCTGTGAACTTGGAGATCTTGTGGAGTGAGTTGATGTTTACATACAGGATGTCGTTATCCTTATACAGGATACGCACCATTTCCTGCACCTTACCATTGGTTTCAATTTTCTGCAAACCGCTGTAGGTACCCACACCATGGTCGATATGTGTTACATAATCGCCCGGCTGCAATTCACGCAGTGTTTTAAGCGTGATTGCCTTGTTCTTGTTAAAGGCCTGTTTTACGCGGTATTTATGATAACGCTGGAAGATCTGGTGATCGGTATAACAAACCACCTTAAGATCGTGGTCGATGAAGCCGCTGTGGATAGAAGTGGCTACCGGAACAAACTGCAGCTCGGTATTGAGATCGGTGAAAATAGTATTCAGCCGTTCGAGCTGCCGTGCCTGTTCGGCAAACAGGTAGATGGTGTATTTATTGGTTTCATGTGATTTGAGATCCCTGATCAGGAGATCGAACTGGCGATTGAAAGAAGGCTGCGGTTTGGTATTGAATTCAATTTCAAAAGTCGCCAGTTGCGGCTTGTATCCTATTTCAATCACCTGCCTTTGCTTTAACTGGCGCTCTATGGTTGCTGCGGGAACGAAATCGTGCAGGGATACTTCCTTCAGTATTTTGGTATCGTCTTCATCGTCCTGCACATCGGGTGCGGGTTCGTTACCGGCGGCTTCCATTCTTTGCAGGTACAGCCCCAGGTCTTCTTCCTGCTGACTGATCTTTTCTTTGATCACATCCCAGTCGTCGAGCCAAACCATCATATTTTCGGGCAGGAACTCGAGCAGGGTCACTTTTTCACCTGTCGTGAACTGTGTTTCAATATTCGGGATGATACTTACCTGCAGCAGTTTGCGTTCGCTCAACTGTGTTTCGGGATCGAAGATCCGGATACTGTCCACTTCGTTACCAAAAAGCTCTACACGGTAGGGTTTATCATTACCAAACGAGTAGATGTCGAGAATGCCGCCCCGTACTGCAAACTGGCCCGGTTCATATACAAAGTCGGTACGGACGAAGCCATACATTACGAACAATTCGAGCAGTCCATCAACATTCAGGGTATCATTTGCTTTTATCTGGATGATATTACCGCTGAGTGTTTCGGGCAGCACCACCTTTTCGAACAGGGCTTCGGGGTAGGTGATGATCATTTTACGATTACCGCCGGCTGCAAGCCTCGTCAATGCTTCGGTACGAAGCATTACATGAGAACTGTTGAGCAGTTTAAAGTTCTTCCTGTTTTTAAACGAAGAGGGGAAATAGAACAGGTCGATGGCCCCGGTCAGGTTTTCGATCGTATTGTGGAAATATGCCGCTTCTTCGGCATCGTTCAGGACCACGAGGTGATTCAGCTTTTTGGTTTGCTCAAGCTGGAAAATAGCACCAAGCAAAAATTCGCGACTACTACCTTGTAAATTCTTTAGGAAAACCGGCTGTTTTGTGTTTTCCGGATGATCAGCGGCAAAAGCCAGCCTGTCCGCCAACTGTAAAAGGCGGGGGGATTGTTTGTACAGCTCCAACAACGCACTAAGATTCATAAACGGGAGCAAAGATAAAAATAAAAAACGCAGCCCGGATAGGAAAATACGCCCATATCTCCTATTGAGCTGCGTTCGACAAAGAGTATGCAATACTAACTGTCAAGCTCTTATCTAGTTACGTATTGCAGCAGGGTCTGATGCAAATATAGTATGAGCGCATAGCAGGGAAAATAGACCCCAGGGTCTGATTTTATGAGACCATTAAATCCATCATATTTGCATATGAAGTTTCTGCGGCTTAAAGTGTTTTTGATCATACTATCGGTGCTGTTCATAGCGGCACCGGGCAAGGCAGATACTTTACGTTTATCTCAACCTGAACAGCTTGCAGCGCCGCTGTCGCTTACCCCCTATCTGCAGGTAATGGAAGATTCGCTGCATCTTTACTATCTGGGAGCTATAGAATCGCATCCGCAATGGTTTCGCCCTTATAACCGTTTTCAGAGTCATCATCCCCGCAGCACCTACTGGCTGAAGATGGAAATAGCGACAGACAATTTATGGCAACCCGAATCCCTTGCCCTGGCTTTCGAGAATATAAGCCTGGTTGATCTTTATTTTTCTCATTCCAATGAGCCTTACCAACACCAGCAGGCAGGTATATTCCGGCCGGCCAGCGCCATCAGTCCCGATGACAGCCGCACTTTTTTTTCTTTCCGGCTCCAGGCAGGCAAACACTACACAATTTTCCTTAAAGTATTACATGAAAAAGGATATAAGCCGGAACTACTATTCAAGCTCCAGCAAAAGGAAGGATACCTCCGGACCTTACAACGAAAAATACTTTCGGATAGCCTTACATTCGGCGCATTGATCATATTTCTGCTATATACCCTGCTTTCGTGGATAGTAAGCCGTTTCAGGCCTTATGGCTGGTTATCGCTGATGATTGCCGGTACTGCCTTATATAGCCTTAGTATGAATGGTTACTTTATAGACCTGTGCTTTCCGGAACATCCCGCTACAGGGTGGCTATTTAACCTGCCGTTTATACAGATCGCCTTTTTAGCTGTATTTCTGCTGATGATGGATTTCTGGCAGATAAAAACTGCCGCTCCCAAGCTATATAAATACGGTATGGCAGGTATGTACCTGATGATTGCATTTGCAATAGCAAAAAATATCATGCTCGCCGTCACCAACGACTACAGGCTGGGCAATATACTCGTAGCCTGTTCCTTTCCCATACCTGGTTTCTTTTTCGCTTATGCGATATGGCATTGCTGGAATCATCTCAACCATGCCCAACGTTTCCTGGCATATGGGATCATCTTATTTGGCGTATCGGCGATAGCAGTGATTACGGTAGTAATGGTAATGCACGAACAGGCTATTACCATCAACCCCTACATCTCCAATTTCACCGTACTCATTGTGGTACTGCTCTTTTCTATTGGTTTGAAAGAAGAGCTTCGTCAATCGGAGATCAAGCGGAATGCCTCATTGCAAAGACTTGCACTTTTACAAAAACTTCAGAATGATTCACTTGAAAAAAAGGTAGCGGAAAGAACAGAGCAGCTGGTAGCGCGTAATGCCCGTATTGAAACGCTTATCAATGAGCTACACCACCGGGTAAAAAATAACCTGCAATTATTATACAGTCTAAACCAATTACAGCTGCCCATTGTGTTGGACAGCAAGGCGCAGGACATCCTGAAAAGCAATATATCGAAGATCAAAGCCATGATCCTCGTTAACCAGAAGCTTTACCAGTTTGATGATATCAGTTCGGTAAACCTGAAAGAATTTATTGAGGAGCTCTCAGCCTATTCGGAACGCATTTATGATACCAAAGGCACTGTTCGTACCAGTCTTTCGCTACCTGATGATATTACTATGGATGCTTCGCACATTCTTAGTTTCGGGCTTATTGTAGCGGAGTTACTCACCAATGCTTACAAGTATGCTTTTGCCAATACGCAGGAGCCACTGATCCGAATGAGCATAACCCCCATTACGGAGCATACCATCCAGTTCGTGTTTTCGGACAACGGGCCGGGTATGCCTGCGGGCCGTGAAAATGTATCGATGGGTGTTCCACTGATAAAAGATCTTTCCCGCCAATTAAATGCGACGGTAGAAATTCGCAATGACAACGGATTAATGTATACATTTACGCTGGCCGTTTAACTTTATGCTACCCGTTTGTAACTCTATATGCGAATCCTTATCATTGAAGACGAGATCATTATCGCCCGGTTTATGGAACAACAGTTAAGATCACATTTTAACTGCGAGATCCGGATAGCACTATCAACCGCCGAGGCTGCGCTCGAAATGGAACAATATTCCCCCCATCTCCTGCTATGCGATATCAATCTTAATGAAGACCAGAATGGCATTGAGCTGATAGCGAACCTGCAGAAGCATTACCTGTTCGAGGTCATCTTCATTACTTCGTACCAGTCGAAAGGCATTATTGAAGATGCGGCCCTTACCAAGCCTGCCAATTATATCATTAAACCTGTTGACGAAGTACAGTTATATGCCGGTGTACAGCTGGTGCTCACCCGTTTGAACGGCAATCCGCCTTCCGGCAAAAAGCAGCCTTCCGCCACCAATGTGCTCAATCATACGGAAAGGGAGATCATAAAACTCATTGCTCAGAAGAAAACGACCAAGGAAATTGCCCAGATGTTATTTCTGAGTCCGCATACCATTAAGAACCACCGCCATAATATCTGCCGCAAGCTGGAGCTTGATGACGAAAATAATGCCCTGCTTACATGGGTGTTACAGCAGAATATCGATGGGGATGCGCGATGGTAGCGCTTAGAGCCGTGAACGGCAGCGCGGTGGAATGGCAGCGCGGTGGAATGGCAGATGATGCAATGCCGGAAGGAAGTATATAAACTAATAAGGGGCTGACCATTACTTTTGGTCAGCCCCTTATTAGTTTATTGCTGAGGATACTTAGAATGTTTCTTTCAGTACCAGGTCTTTGATCTTATCGATATGGATACGTTCCTGGGTCATGCTATCGCGGTAGCGGATGGTTACCGTTTGATCTTCTTTGGTCTGGTGATCTATGGTAACACAGAACGGGGTGCCGATGGCATCCTGGCGGCGGTAGCGTTTACCGATGGCATCTTTTTCTTCGTAGAAACACCTGAAGAAAGGTTTACAGCTGTCGACCAGTTCTTTGGCAATTTCAGGCAGGCCGTCTTTCTTGGTTAAAGGCAGAACGGCCAGTTTTACCGGCGCCAGTTTGGCGGGCAGGTTCAATACCACGCGGCTGTCGGTGCTGCCGTCTTCCTTGGTAAGGGTTTCTTCGTTATAAGCATTAGAGAGTATGAGGAGGAACATACGATCGAGGCCGATAGATGTTTCAATGACATAAGGCACGTAGTTACCATAAGGTTTGCCTTCTTCATTGAGGTCGGTATCGAAATACTGCATCTTTTTACGGCTGTACTGCTGATGCTGTGTAAGGTCGAAATCGCTGCGGGAGTGGATACCTTCCACTTCTTTAAAGCCAATGGGGAAGTTGAATTCGATATCGCAGGCTTCCTTGGCATAGTGGGCCAGTTTCACGTGATCGTGGAAGCGGTATTTAGCGGGGTCGATGCCCAGGCTCAGGTGCCATTTCAATCGTGCGTCTTTCCAGTATTGGTACCATTCGCCTTCTGTGCCGGGGCGCACGAAGAACTGCATTTCCATTTGTTCGAACTCGCGCATTCTGAAGATGAACTGGCGGGCAACGATCTCGTTACGGAAAGCTTTACCGGTTTGTGCAATACCGAAGGGCACTTTCATACGCGCCGTTTTCTGCACATTCAGGAAATTCACAAAGATACCCTGAGCGGTTTCGGGACGCAGGTAGATGGTTTCGGCATCGCCAGCTACGGAGCCCAGTTTTGTATCGAACATCAGGTTAAACTGACGGATCTCGGTCCAGTTAACGGTACCGCTTACGGAACAGCTGATCTTATTGTCTTCGATCAGTTGTTTGAGTGCGGTAAAATCTTCTTTTGCCAGCAAACGTTCCATTTCAGCCAGCAGGGCTTCTGCTTCCTGTTCCTTACCGCCTTCGGTAAGTTTATCGGCAAAAGCTTCTATGAGGTGGTCGACGCGGTAGCGTTTTTTGCTGTCTTTGTTGTCGATCATGGGATCGCTGAAATTGTCGACGTGACCGCTGGCCTTCCAGGTAGTAGGATGCATAAAAATGGCAGCGTCGATACCTACGATATTATCGTGCAGCTGGGTCATTGATTTCCACCAGTAATCCCTGATATTCTTTTTCAGTTCACTGCCGTATGGGCCGTAATCGTAAACGGCGCTTAGGCCGTCGTAGATCTCACTGCTGGGGAAAACAAAGCCATATTCTTTAGCGTGCGATATAATCGCCTGAAATTTATTATCCTGTATACTGCTCATAGTGGCAGCAAATATAATAAGAACGGCATTTATTACTTAGCCTTTTCTGATGCGGCAACGACTTCCTGGGCGGCCAGGGATTCGTGATTTTCTTTTTCTACCTGGACTATATAAACCGCATAGTCATTGGGATAGATGTTCCGTCCGCGGAAACAGGCATATACCCGGGTAAAGCCGGCGCCGAAATAGAGGATAGCGGAAGAGTAGTACACCCATAATAACAACAGCACCATCGACCCGGCGGCACCATAGGTGCTGGCAACGGTACTTTTAGACAGATAAAAACTGATGCCGAATTTCCCCAGCATAAACAATATGGCGGTAGAAAAGGCCCCCATCCATACGTCTTTCCACTTCACCCGTGCATCGGGCAACACTTTAAAAATCACCGCGAACAAAAAGCTGATGACGCCAAATGTGACAACGTAATTGGTAATATAGGCGAGGTTGACATTGTTGTCGGGAAAAATCCGTGTCAGTTGATTCAAAAGCGTATCCATTACAGTATTTACCGCCAATGATACCAGCAGGATAAAGCCAAGTCCCACCACCATTGAAAAACTTATTAGCCTGTTCAGCACAAATTTGAGAATACCCTGTCCTTTTTTAGGTTTGGTTTTCAGATGCCAGATGGTATTAATGGAAACCTGGATTTCAGTAAACACACCTGTTGCGGCAAATACAAGCGATACAATTCCAATAACAGTAGCAAGCGTATTACTTCCCGAAATAGCCGCATTCTTCAGCATATCCTGCACCTGCGAAGCAGCCTGGGCACCAAGAAAATCATTCAACTGGTAATATACGCTTCCATTAATGGCGTCCCTGCCCCAGAAGAGATCCGCGATGGAGATGATGATGATAAGCATGGGGGCCAGTGCGAAAATGGTGTAATAAGCCAATGCGGCGCTCATGCGCAGGACACCATTATCCAGGAAGTCGTTTATGGCCTGCCAGAACATTTTTCCCCAGTCGCGTATTTTCATAGTGGGTCAGATTAGGTTACTTTAATTTTTCATTGTTCAGGTGTCGGTCACTGTCCCTGATGTTCTTCTTTTCGAAGTTCTTTTGTAAAGCATCGGTTAAATCCACGCCGGTTTGGTTAGCCAGGCATATCAAAACCCAAAGCACATCGGCCATTTCATCGGCCAGCTCTTTGCCTTTATCGGATGCTTTAAAAGATTGCTCCCCATAGGTACGAACCATTAACCGGGACAGTTCACCAACCTCTTCCATTAATATGCCAAGATTGGTGAGTTCTCCGAAGTAGCGCACTCCTACCGTTTTGATCCAGGTATCTACCTGTTCCTGGGCGTTTTTGATGGTCATTTATTCTTTGTTTTTAGAGTCTATGATAATGGTCACGGGGCCGTCGTTCAGCAATTCCACTTTCATATCGGCGCCAAAAACGCCGGTCTGGATTTTTTTGCCCAGGTGAAGCTCCAGCCTGGCTATCATTTTCTCATACAACGGAATAGCTACAGGCGGCTTGCTTGCCCTGATATAAGAAGGACGGTTCCCTTTTTTGGTGCTGGCATGCAGTGTGAACTGGCTTACCAGCAGTATGTTGCCGCCGGTATCTTTGATACTAAGGTTCATGACATCTCCGGCATCGTTAAAGATCCGGAGACCAGTTATCCTGGCACTCAGCCAGTTCACATCTTCATCGGTATCGGCATCTTCTATCCCTACCAATATTAATAAACCTGCCTGTATAGCTCCCACCGTTTCGGCGTTTACGACAACCGAAGCATGGGACACTCTTTGAATAACTGCCCGCATGATAGTAACTTTTAGTCTTAACTTTAACCTATGAAGATAGAGATAACGCCTGAAATAGCATTCCGTACGGCGCGAAGCGGCGGTAAAGGCGGTCAGAATGTGAACAAGGTGGAGACGATGGTGGAGGGGCGCTGGCAGGTTGGGGATTCGGCATTATTGACAGCGGAGCAAAAGCATGTTATACTAAAAAAACTTTCCAATCGTATTACATCGGAGGGGAGCCTGCTGGTAAAATCGCAGGCGCACCGGACGCAGCTGGGCAACAAGGAAGAGGTTATACTTAAGATGAACCAGCTGGTACAACAGGCGCTGGAAAAGAAAAAAGCCAGGATTGCGACGAAACCTTCAAAAGCATCGCAGGAGCGGCGGATAGAGCATAAAAAGCAGGCTTCCGGGAAAAAGCAAAACCGGCAGAAAATAAACCGGTACGATTACTGATCCACAAGTATTTTTGTTTCAAACAGGCATTGCGTTGAGTAATATTAAGAAATTAGCAGGGCAGACATTATGGTATGGAGTGAGTGCTATCGGGGCCAGGTTTATAGGCTACCTGCTGACACCGGTTTTAACTTATTCCGACAATATTACGATCGCCGATTTCGGCAAAATGGGTCTTATTTATTCGCTCATCCCTGTTTTAAATGCCGTATTCACCTACGGTTTTGAAACAGCCTATTTCCGTTTTGCCTCCAAAGACCAATACAAAAACAGTCTTTATAATACCGCGTTTCTGTCGCTGGTTTTCTCAACACTGGTGTTCACCTGCATTTTATGGCAATTCCAGGGAGCATTGGCAAGTTTTGCGGGTTTGACCGATTTGCCAGAACTGGTACACCTGGCTATTTTTCTCATTGCGCTTGATGCTTTGAGCACTATCCCCTTTGCCAGACTGCGGCAACAGGAGCGTCCTAAAAAATATGCTTTTATAAAAACAGCAGGCGTTATCCTGCACTTGTCGCTTTCCTGGTTCTTTGTCAATACCTGTCATGATATTGTGGCTAAGCACCCCAACCACCCGCTTAGTCTTATTTATGATATCAATAAGAACCCGATCTACTATGTAGTATTGGCAAACCTGATACAGGCCATATTTACTTTTGTATTACTGGGCAAGGAGCTTTCAGAGATCCGGCTGCGTATTAATCCTTCGTTATGGAAGGAAATGCTGGTTTACTCGCTGCCGTTGCTGATCGTAAATCTCGGCGGCATTGTCAACGAAACCTTCGACCGCATCATGCTTCGTGCGTGGGTGCCGGGTTCAGTGGTATTTAAAGACCAGCAGGTAGGAATCTACAACGCGTGCTATAAGTTATCGATCCTCATCACATTATTTGTGCAGGCGTTTAAAATGGGGGCGGAACCTTTCTTTTTTAAACAGGCTGAAGGACAAAGCCCTCAGCGGACCTATGCCCGTGTCATGAAGTTCTTCGTGATCGTACTCACGTTTATGTTCCTGGTGATCACCCTGTTCATGCCCATCTGGCAAATTATGATCCATCCCAAATACCGATCGGGTTTATCGGTTGTGCCTATATTGGTATTTGCCAATATTTTCCTGGGCATATACTATAACCTCAGCATCTGGTATAAACTGAGCAATAAAACCCTCGCCGGTACTTATATTACCTTTATAGGCGTGGGTGTAACTCTGGTAATCAACTACTTATTCATTCCACATTTCGGATATATTGCCAGTGCCTGGGCTACTTTTCTTTGTTATGGCACTATGATGGTCGTTAGCTACCGCTGGGGACAAAAGGCCTATCCGGTGCCCTATGCCTGGAAAAAACTGGTGGCTTTTATGGTGATAGTGGCGGTGTTTTATTTTATTCACCTGGGGCTTACCAGGTTATGGCACAACACCGTTTTCTCGCTGGCGGTGGGTGCTGTTTTAGTGCTTGTTTACGGGCGATTTTTACTGCTGGTAGAGAAAAAAGAGTTTCAGAAACTGCCTGTTGTCGGGAAATTTATAAAGTAAGCCTAATATGAGGCATGCAATTTGAATTTACCCACAGTCGAAACTGGTATTTCCCTATTTTCACGCGTAAGACAGGGACCTCTCTGTTGACCCGAAGCGTTAAAAGAAGAAATAGCCTAAAATATTAAACGGATGAAACGATTTCTGACCATCACAGCAATTGCCCTATCAACCAGTACCGGTTGGGCGCAGGTATCTGATTCATTGAATGACAAAGAGTTACGGGAGAGGATATTAAGTGAGATCCAAGTCAATTTTGACCGGCGTACCCGCACCATCGATTCTACAGTGTTTCGTCTCGACGAAAAAGTAGGTGATCTCGACAAATCCATCAAAGAATCCAAAGACGCCAAGGAAAAAGCCGACAAATTACTGTTGCGGGTTCAGGCTCTTGAAGACAAGCAGCGTGCAATTGACCAGAATGAACTGAATATATTCCAGGCCAACTACCAGTCGGCCCTGGTAAACCTGGTATCTATGGACCGGGAAATCAAGCCTTTATTATTATTCAACTCTACGCAGGCATTTTTTGGCGGACTTGGCGAAGCTGCCAATCCAATGAACTATCCCGGCTTCCAGGAATGGTACAAGCAATTCAATACCTACCTGCAAAGCAATAAAGAGAAAAGCCCGATGCTCAGCATCACCAGCAGCCTGCTTAATGTTACCGGCAGCGCAACAGGACTGGTGCCCTTAACCGGCCCCATTACCTCTGCCCTTTTCAGCAGTATGACCAGCTATATCGACAATATGGGCAAAAAAGAAAAAGACCTGAAGGCCCAGAGCGAGAAAATGCTGGCGCTTACGATGAAACTGAGCCAGTTCAACTACGATAAAGACCAGATCGAGAACGAATGGGAAACCATTACCAAAGAGCTGAAAGATCTGCAGGGGAAATATGAAAAATCCATTACCGAGAACCTGAAAACGCTGAACGTTAGTACAGCAGACTTTTCGGCCAATTTCACCAAAGAAAACGATGCGGAAAAAAGGTATCTCTACCTGACTGAATTACGCAAGAAGGCAGCAGAAAAGGTTTCCAAAGAAAAAGAAGCCAACCCCAAAGAATGGAAACAGCAGGTGTTTGTACCTATGAACGAGGTACAGTCGTTAAAGCTGCGTTTTGGTCAAACAACCTTCCGGATCAGCCAGAATATTGTAAAGTACAATGATCTTTTCGCCAAATACCGCAACGATGAGCAACTGGGCAGCCGTATCAAAGACCTGGAAGTACGCTTAAAAGAATTACAGGAAACATTTGATAAGGCATTTGATCCATTGGATTATATCAACTCTGCGAATAAGATGTATAAAGTGAGTTAATATAGGGTGTAAGCATTTTACGTCAACGTATAAACCAGCCGGCTAAACATCTCCTGAATGTTTAGCCGTTTTTTTTTATAAAGGCCTTGTTTACCTGCAGGGATACATTTCCTTTATATAAAAGACGCCATCATAATGCCGGTTCCAGCTTTCTTTCTGATAAATATGCCCTCGTCCCTTCATATAAAATGCTTCCTTAAAGTCCGGATATTTTTTATTGAAACGCCGGAAGTTGATGAAGGCAAATGGATCTCCCTTTTCGAGGAGCCAGCCATCTATACTTTCTTTCTGGCCAAATGAAACAGACTGTATTTTTTCCCTGTCGCCGTGCATTCCATCGTTAAACCATCCATGACTGCCAATTGCGGACGTAATACCCAGGCTATAAACGTTGCCCTGCAACGCTGCTGTTTCTGCCAAAAGGGAGCCCATATTCCTGCTTATCCACCTATTCTGAAGGCTGTTGCTATGCTTCATTATATGACTGTTTGCGGCCCAGACTATGATCTTTTCGCCTTTGTATTTTGAGCTTGCCAGCCAACTGACATTATCTGCCATTTGCCGGTCTCTTATAGAATCTGCCGCCTTCATCATTACCTGCTGTTGCCGCCCCCGTTTCATATATTCGTACTGCCTGACAAGTTGAAGCAGGTTGTTCGTTACCAGTATCCAATAATCATCTCCGGTTGATTTCTCCGGCAACTGCGTTTTAAGCTGTAAAAGCGCATCTTCCAGAAACGGATAATCAGTCTTATTTGCGGCTTCGAGATCTTTGTGCCTGATGAACGCATTAAGAGATGAAAGGAACCTGTTATAATGAGCTGTTCGGGCATAAGGCAGTTCATATTTCCGGAAGATACTATCCAGTTCCGTCACCAGCTTTTTACGGCTATAGTCCATAAGGAACTGGTTGTCGATACCCGTTATGCGAAGCGGCCTGCCTGTTGTATATGTCTGCAGCATATAATGGTAGAAAAGATCGTTTGTTGTTGAGCAGTTTGCCCATACGGAGCTGATATTATTATGCAAAAACTGCCGTATCGAGGCTGTATCAGTTGCCACCGTTTCAAGACCACGTGTCAATGCATAAAGATCACTTTCCATAGCCAGGACATTAAATCCCAGGCTATCGTGCAGATACTTAACAATTTTTGATTTGGCTAAAAACGCAGCGCCATCACCATGCCACTGCTCTCCCAGCATTACGATCCGGGCATTGCCTATTGCTTCACCAATAGGTTTAAGATCAGCCTGTTGCAACTCTGCATTCTTTATGAGATAAGATTCTTTCCTTACAAAACTCTTCATCCGGCTATTTGTGCAACCAAACAATAAGAATACTGTTATAAAGAACATCCATTTATTCATTTGCTGAATTTAATTCATCCTAATATGAACGCAAAATGCCCTGTTATATATCCTTTACCTGCCAATTATTTCCCTGTTCGTAAAAAAGTATCATAATCACGCAGATTCGTATAAACAGGCAATTGGCAGATGGTTCTAATTTTGTATTATTAAAACAATCGGTTTATGACCAATTTCGAATTATACAATCCTACCCGGCTGGTGTTCGGGGCAGGACAAATCGTCAAGCTGAAAGACCTGGTACCGCAAAACGCGAAAGTATTAATGGTTTATGGCGGTGGCAGCATCTTCAAAAACGGCATTTATGAGCAGGTAAAGAATGCTTTAGAGGGCTTTTCCATTACTGAGTTCGGCGGCATTGAGGCTAACCCGCATTATGAAACATTAATGAAGGCTGTTGAAGTCATCCGCAAAGAAAAGCTTGATTTCATTCTTGCTGTTGGCGGCGGCTCGGTGATAGATGGCGCCAAATTCATTTCGGCTGCTGTAAAATTTGAGGGTGACCCTAAGGAGATCCTGTATAAAAGGATGGCGATACGTGATAATGCGGTTTCTTTCGGCACAGTACTTACTATTCCCGCTACCGGCAGTGAAATGAATTCCGGATCGGTAGTTACCATTGCTGAAACGCAGGAGAAACTGGCGTTTGGCGGGCCGGCCCTATTCCCCGTATTTTCGGTTTGTGATCCCAATGTGATTGTATCGTTACCCAAGCGGCAATTACAGAATGGTGTGATAGATGCTTTCACGCATGTGATGGAGCAGTACCTCACCTACCCTGCCGACGCTTATTTGCAGGACCGGTTCTCGGAAGGCATTCTTCAGACACTCGTGGAAACAGGCCCCAGGGTAGTGGAGCAACCTGACAATTATAAGCTGGCAGCCAACTTCATGTGGAGCTGTACCATGGCGTTGAACGGTCTGATACAAAAAGGGGTGCCTACCGACTGGGCTACACATATGATAGGTCATGAATTGACAGCCCTCTATGGCATAGACCATGCGCGCACACTGGCAGTTATAGCGCCTAACCTGTACAGGGTGTTGTTTAGCGCCAAAAAGGAAAAGCTGGCGCAATATGGCCGCCGTGTATGGAATATACAGGGTGATGATACGGATGCTATTGCCCGCGAAGCCATCAGCAAAACAGAAGCATTCTTCGATGAAATGGGTATGGAGCGTAAGTTATCGGCTTATACCCCGGATTACGCGGCTACCGCGGATATTATCGTAAAACGCTTTGAAGCACGCGGATGGGCGAAGCTGGGAGAGAACGGGATCGTGACACCCGACAAGGTGAAAGAGATCGTGGAAATGAGCTACAATTAATATGCATTTATTTCTTTAAAATATAAACTCATGTCAACAGCAATCATTAAAATACTGATCGTACTTACGTCTCATAGTCAGCTAGGCAATACCGGCGAGAAAACCGGTTTCTGGGTAGAAGAATTTGCGGCCCCCTATTATGCGCTGGTGGATGCCGGTTATGATGTAACAATAGCATCGCCGCTGGGAGGCCAGCCTCCTATCGATCCTAAAAGTGCAGCCCCGGAATCGCAGACGGAAGCCACCAAGCGCTTCTACGCCGATAAGGCATTACAGGAAAAGCTGGCACATTCACAAAAGCTGAGTGATGTAAAAGAAAGTGATTATGCCGCCATCTTTTACCCCGGCGGACATGGTCCTTTATGGGATTTAACCAATGACAAACATTCTATTGCCCTGATAGAAGCCTTTTATGCCAGCGGCAAGCCCGTTGCAGCCGTATGTCATGCTCCTGCCGTACTGTTACATGCACACACGCCTTCCGGCGAACTGATCATTAGCGGCAAAAAAGTTACCGGCTTCTCGAATGAAGAAGAAGCGGCTGTTAAACTCACTAATGTAGTACCTTTCTTACTGGAAGATGAGCTGAAGCAATCGGGAGGTGTTTATAGCAAAGGAGCCAACTGGGGCAGCTATATATTACAGGATGGTCAGCTGATCACTGGTCAGAACCCGGCGTCTTCAGAAGCAGCAGCGAAGGCATTGATGTCTTTACTGGAAAGTAAAAAATAATACTATGCAACATTTCGCGAAACTCGAGAACCTGATGCATAACTATGGCTATCCGCCGCCGGAAAGCCCTATGTTCAGCATGGTACGCTGTAATGGTGGCTGTGGTACCGGGGTTCAGAAGTTCACTACCGATTTTTATATTATCAGTCTTAAGAAAATGAAATCGGGCAGTATCACCTATGGCCGTACCAACTACGACAGCAATGGAGGATCACTGTATTTTATGAAGCCGCAGCAGATGGTGGAATTGCGCGATGTAGAACTGGAAGAAGGTGGCTTCAGCATTTATATCCGTGAAGATTACCTGTTCGGCCATCCGCTTCACGACGATATCAAGAAGTATCATTATTTTGATTATGATATCAATGAGGCACTTCACCTGTCGCCTTCGGAGGAAAAGGCTATCTGGGACCTGTTCGATAAAATTGAAGCGGAATATCATAATACGCAGGATGAATATACGCGGCAGATCATACTCACGCATGTAGACGCGATACTGAAATATTCGCAGCGTTATTATAAACGCCAGTTTCTTAACAGGGCAAACCTTTCCGGAGTAATGGTCACCCGTTTTAACCGTCTGTTGGAGGAATACCGACAAAGCGGTAAAATGGAGAAGGACGGTATTCCAACGGTGAAGGGGGCTGCGGAGCAACTGCATGTATCGCCGCGTTATCTTTCAGATCTGCTGAAGACAGAAACGGGGAAAACAGCGCAGGAACTGATACATTTGTTCCTGATAGCGGAAGCCAAGAATATACTGATAGGAACTGATAAGACTATTGCAGAAACAGCTTATAGTCTTGGATTTGAAAACCTGCCTTATTTTTCGAGGCTGTTCAAGAAGCAGGTAGGCAAGACGCCGGTGGCTTTCCGCAATTCGTTGAATTAAAAACAAGTTAGTTATGGCACTCATAGAAGATTTAAAATGGCGTCATGCCACGAAGGCTTACGATCCGAATAAAAAAGTAAAAGAGGAAGATCTGCAGAAGATACTGGAGGCGGCGCGACTGGCTCCTACTTCTTCAGGTTTGCAGCAGTTCAGGATACTGGTACTCACGAACCAGGAAATCAAAAAGCAACTAAGTGCGCATGTATTGAACCCGGAAGTAATGGTTGATTGTTCTCATGTGCTGGTATTTGCTGCATGGGACCGTTATACGGAAGAGCGTATAGACAGCATCTACGATCGTACTACCGACGAAAGGGAACTGCCTCGCGGCCGCTTTAGCAGCTATACCGATAAGATAAAGAGCATATACCTGCCGCAAACTGCAGAAGAGAATTTTGTACATACTGCCCGTCAATCTTACATTGGCTTTGGTATGGCGATAGCGCAGGCTGCTGAGCTAAGAATAGACAGCACCCCGGCAGAAGGTTTCGACAATGCCAAGGTTGATGAAGTGCTTGGCCTTGCATCGAAAGGATTGAAAAGTGTTACGCTGCTTTACCTGGGCTACCGCGATGCGGAGAAAGACTGGTTGGCAAGTATGAAGAAGGTTAGGAATACGATGGAAGAGTTTGCTATTTATATAAAATAATGCTAAAGAAGGCTTTATTCCTAATATTACAACTGGGTTTACCGACTTATAGCATTCTAAAAAGAGCAGAAAAATATACAACAAAGGATGGCTGTTTTTTAATTTAAAGCAGCCATCCTTTGTTATTGAATCATTAGAAAGAATATCTCAATCCAGCCTGCATCTGGTAGCGCGATCCAAAGAAGTCGATGGAATAAGGCGCTGAATTAGGCTTCTTCCAATTGTCGTACTTAGGATAAGCAGTAGCAGTTCCTGCAACAGAAGGAGATCCCAGTCCGATATCCGCTGTTGAGTTAAAGGTATTGGGTGAGAAATACTGATGTCCCCAATTGCCATTCAACAGGTTTGTCAGGTTAATGATATCATACGTGAAGGTAATGGTATGCATATGTTTGCCTGTCTTGATATTAAAGTCCTGTGCAAAACGGAAGTCAAGCTGCGTATTCCAGGGCGTACGTCCACCATTACGTTCGGTAAAATTACCTCTTCTTGAATTGAGGTATTTGTTGCCATCGATATACGCATCGAAAGCAGCAGCAGTTGCCTGATTCGTAAAGAAATTACTCACTTCTGCTTTAGTAGGAATGTATACCAGTCCCACCTGCTGGCCGGCGTTATTAATGGTATTAAGTGTACCATAGGTAAACGGAACTCCAGACTGCGTATTAAAGAACAATGCAAAGTTAGAAATGAATTTATTGCTCTTGTTCCAATCGAGACGATAGTTCACTGTAGATACGATACGGTGACGCACGTCGAAGTTAGAGTAGGCCAGTCCAGGACTGTTTGGATTTAATGCCTGGTTTAACTGCCAGTTAGATTCCATTGAGTTACGAATACCATTGGTGATATCTTTAGACTGACCATAGGTATAAGCAGCCATAAAATTCAGACCAAAGGGGAACGTTTTGTTCACCTGGCCTGTAAGGCTATAACGGTAACCTTCTTTGGTATTTGACAAGAGGTAGGCGTTGGTGAATAAGCTGTTGATCTTCGATTTAGGGAAGATCGGCTGCTGCTTCTGCGTATCATACACCATATAAGTTGGCGCATCGGTGATATTTACCTGCTGGAATTTCAGGTCATAGATCACTTTTGTATAGATACCTTCTACGCTGAACTTCCATTGATTATCGGTGGTATATTCCATTGCCAGACTGCTTCTCCATGCCTGTGGCATTTTAAAGTTATTATCGATCAGGTCGACCTGTGTTTGTTTGGCAGGATCGGAGATATCCCAGTTGTTTTTCTGGGCATAATTCGCTTCACCATTGTTACCGGAAATGGCATCGCGGATAGGATCTGTACCAGCCACTTTTGCAGGCGGGTTGCCATCGTAAGAACCGTATGTTACACCGTTATTATAGTAGGCATATCCTAACCATGCGAAAGGAATACGGCCGGTAAAGACACCTGTACCGCCTCTCAGGATAAGGCTTTGATCTCCTTTAACATCATAATTGAAACCAATACGGGGAGACACCTGTACTTTACCCAGGAATTTGTTCTGAATGTTTTTGGGTAAGGTATAGTTGTAGGTAGTTCCATAATTAGGATCTACAGGAGAGCCGGTTGTTTTGGAGCTCAGCGGCTGCTTGTTAGGCATATCTGCGAGGTCGAAACGTAAACCAGGCGTCAGTTTGAAACGGCTGCTTAGTTGAATTTCATCCTGCGCATAGGTGCTGTAGAGATTTACTTTAAACTGAGCAGGCGGGTTGTTCATGATATAATCGCGCGTATTATTTGTATAATTATAGTTTGTTCGTACGCGCTTGGGATTATTTTCAAGGAAATCTTTGATAGAACCATATTCTACCCTACCATTCCAGGAGTTCACGAATCCATAAGTGATGTTATAGAACTCGTTGTGAGTACCAAAAGTAAAGGTGTGGTTGCCTCTCAGGTAGGTAAAGTTATCGGTAAATTCAAAAGTCTTTTGTTTCATATTAAAGATGCTCGCCTCCCGATCGGTCCCAAGGAAGATAGTGCCACTATTGTTGGCTATCTGAATCTGTGGTAAAGCAGGGTTAGATAGCGGGTTGCGATAGTCGTGTATATCTGAATAACCTAATACCAGGCTGTTCGATAATGAATTCGAAAAACGTGTTTTCAATTCAGCTACAGTAGAAGTTTGGTTATTCACCTGTTTGAAGTCAATGCTGCTAAAACGGAAATTTTGCTGGTCGCGTTCGAGGTTCGTTGCCTCTGAGCGGATGGTATTGTTACGGATAGAAAGCTGGTTTTTGCTATTGATATGCCAGTCTACGCGGTTAAAGAACTTCGTAGAGTTGGAATAGATCTTATAGTTACCATAGGTACCTGCATCTACGCCATATGTGTTCTTCATGTAATCTGAGATCTGGATAGCCTGTGCTTCTGTGATAACGGGCATATCGGAAGATCCTGCTGCGAGGATCACGGGGTCCTGACGACGGGTGATCTCTTCGTTTGTGAAGAAGAAGAGCTTGTTTTTGATAATAGGCAAACCAACGCGGAAGCCTGTTTGGTAGTCGTGAAAATCGGAAGGCATTTTAGACTTGTCGCCGGCGTTGTTTTTACCGGTCAGGGAAGCATTGCGGCCAAAGCCGTAAACGGAGCCATGCACTTCGTTGGTGCCGCTACGTGTAACTGCGTTGATAGAGCCGCCCAGGAAGTTACCTATTTTAACATCGTAAGGCGCGAGGTATACCTGGATATCCTGGATAGCATCCATAGAAACAGGATTGGTACGGGTGCTGCTGCCGGGCTGACCAGATGCGTTGGTTTGTCCACCCAATGAAGGGCTAAAGCCGATGGCATCATTGTTAATAGCACCGTCGAGCGTTACGTTGTTATAGCGAAAGTTGGTACCCATGAAAGAGTTGTTGCTACTTTGAGGGGTTACCCGGGTCATGTCCTGCAGGCTACGGCTGATGGTAGGCAGGCTTTTCAGCTGGTTCTGACCAATCTGGATACCGGCGCCTGTTTTGAGGCCGTTTTTACGGCCACCTTTTACAACTACTGTTTCCAGGATAGCAGATTCGTCCTGCATTTTAAAATTAATGGTGTTTGTTCCAAGCGTAAGCTGCAGATCAGTTTTCACCTCTTCTTTTTTACCAACAAAGCTGACAGTAATGGTGTAAGGACCACCGGGATTGAGGTTCGCTATCAGATAACGTCCATCTTTATTGGTATGCGCATCGTAGCTACTGCCGGTAGAAGGGTTCACCAGCTTGATAGAAACACCGTCCAGGACTTCGTCTTTAGGACCAATAATCCTTCCGGATACCTGGGCGGATGTGATCTGTGCCTTCACACTCAGCGAGGTACAGGCAAAGAGCATAAAATAGAAAGCCAATTTAAATAGTCTCATATACAACTATGTTTTAAAAAAAGGGGTAAACTGTTTATCAGGTGAATAATTAAAGTTTCAAATGTTTAGATCTCGAAGCACGAAGTTTCAGACGTGTATTGGTTTGGACATACTCATACTGCTTGATCAGCGTTCTGAGCTGCGCAGTCAGATCGTCGCATTGCCTGAAAATGTTCTGAAGCAACATCAACGTCTGTTTGAATTCTTCTGTCTGCGTATCGCAGCCTTCATTTTCAAGCCGTGTGATAGTAGTCCATGCAGCGTCCAAAAACTTATCGTGCCTTGCCTGTGAAAGGAAGGACATAAAGCTGCATTGGATGATGAATAATGTAAATACCAGATCTATCGGCCAGGGAATGGATAGCGCCTGTTCAGAGAGATCACAGATAGAAAGATCAAACCAGATCTGGCGGAGGGCAAAATAATGCAGAGAAGTCGTTGCTAATGAATTGACAGCCTCGATCGGGTTCCGATGTCATATTAATGGGCTTGTCGGGTGTTTTTATTGTTGGATAGAGGTTGCGGATATTATCGCAAACAATTTTTTGAGTGAGCTTATTAAAGGAATGCTGGTCTTCGCCGTGAGATTCGGGGAACAGGGAGTGGTTACCTGTAATTCCTTCCACGATCATCTCTACGAATGAGTCAATATCATCTCTATGACCCGATCCGAGCCTGAGTCGTCCATGGAAAATATGGTCGGTATCAATGCTCAGATTGAAGATCTGCATTGCCACCAAGAATACAATGGTCCTGGATAAATGATATCGTAATGTCCTCATCAAACCGAAGGCAAAGCTATTCTCATTTCTGCGTGACCCGGGTGAAGCCTACGTTAAGAAATCGTTACCAAACACTCAAGCTTTCGAAATACAATGGTCATCCGATTGCTATGGAAGCCGTTGATACCTTATAACCAAAACGGCTTGAACCAGTTTTCCCTGATTCAAGCCGTCTCATTTTTGTATTATAGCAGCTGGCCGTTATGGCTGCATTTTCCATGATAAATTAATGTATGTTCTGCCTTCACTGTCTTTTTTCGCTACATTAAACAGGATAACGCCGTATTTGCCTTCGTGGTTCCTAAAGAAGACAAACTTACTTGTAAACATATTATTGCGATCGCCTTCGGCCCTTTTATCGTATGCGGTTTGTATAAAGGGAATAAAAGTTTTCTTTTTGGCTTCCGTTATGATCTTGTCAACTGTATTGAAGTTAACCCTCAGCTTTTCTTCGGACCCATCTTCCGGGGCAGAGAAGACAGTTGCCCTTTTTGTCCATTTACTGAAATCGTATAATTTATTAGGATTAGGGTTGGCTGCGATGGGATATACTATCAGCGGGTAATAGGTAACCGTTGAGTCGACACCGTTGAATTTCACCAGGGTATCTTTCCGTGTCATGTAAAATCCCATATCGACGCTGTCGGATTTGGCAGCACCGTCGAGGTAACTAAATGTACGCGCTGTTGTAAATGAAATGAAAGAATATGCTTTGCCGGCAGTATCAGCTATATAGATGCTACGATTTGTAAAATAGCTGAATTCCGACTTCACTTTAATTCTTATTTCTTTATATCCATCGCCCAGATAAACAGAAGCCCTGTTCACGGCCCATATGCGATAAGTAGTATAACCTACGCCCATATCTTTTCCGTAGAACTTGTAGGTGCCGGTAGCCTTTTTCGTTGGCTGGATATTAGTAACCGTTCCCCCGGACTGGCCTGCTTTAAACAGCGCTATTCCATACATTTCCTCGCCCGGGCATTCGATGGTGTAATTCACCGTTACGGAATCGGTAGCAGAAATTTCTATCAAGCCATCCTCTCCGGGAGTTTTATCCATCTGAAGGTCGAGCGTAACATTGAACATATTAAAGATGTTCGGCGCTTCTTTAGCACAGGAGGTTAGTAATAATCCAAACCCCGCAACCAGTGACATTTGTTTTATATCAAAAAGTTTCATTTCGTCTTTATTTAAAGTGAACGGGTATTTCATTTTAGTCCAACGGATCAAACGTACCACCTTCCCAGCCGATAGTTTGTTCGAGCAATGAACTGGATTGAAGGAATACGTTGTTGAATCCAAAGAAGTAATAGTATTCCGGCATAGACATACCACCGACGCCACTTGGGAGATTTGTTCCTTCGTAAGGCAGGAAGAAGCGGTCTACCGTTGCGGGGTTATTGATATCGATGGTATCACGGTTGGCTCTTGTAGGATCGGACGCCATTGCTTTTACCAGAAAATCTTTAACGGTAGCGCTATCTTTTACAGCTGGTCCTACCCAGATTTTACCGGTGGCTAATTTCGGGCCTTCCTTGAAGTAGTAAAGGGCTCCTGTAAGCAAATGCATACGCCTTGTTCTCCGGAGATCATCGTTTCTCTTACCTTCAAAAGCAAACTCTACCATTCTTTCATTGAGGATGAGGTCGCGCATCTGGTCTTTATCGTTTGCGAGAGCGAGGCCATAATCGTAATTACCTTGCTCTATGCCTGCCCTTTTCCTGATAAGCCTAACCATTGCTTTGGCTGTTCCCAGATCGCCTGTTTCATTAGCAGTTTCGGCATAATTGAGCACTACTTCCGCGAAGCGCAGTTCAATCCAATCCATACCACTACCGCCGACGTCGTTATATTTAACATCTGCCACAGCAAGGTTCGGAGAAGTAAATCTTTTGACATACATCGCAGATTTATCATCGCCACCGCCGGTATACGTCCATTGTCTTCGTGTACTTTTAGCACTCAATGCCCAGTTGCAGCCATTGAAACCGATAGTTACATTAAAACGCGGGTCGCGGTTTATCCAGAAATGGGTTTCATCATATTTATATGCGGATGATGCGGCAGTAATAGGCACGCCGTCTTTCATCGTATAGGCGTTTACCATTCTAACACTTGGTTTGTAACAGTCTTCAACAGATCCACCTTCGGACGCCGGTCTGCTTCTGGCCTCTACATTATTTCCTTTTTTATTGATGGCGGTACCGTATGACCTGACGATCAAAGCTTCTCTATTCGCTACGCCTTCGGTCTGGAAAACAGTTGCATAGTTAGACATCAGATCATAGTTGCCTGCTTTACAGATCTCGTAAGCTTTGCGGGCGGCCTCATTGGCTTCCTGCCAGCGTGCCGGCTCATAAGTATGTTTGCCGTCGTTTATGGGATTAAACTGGGGGCTGGCCCATAATAACAATGCTCTTGATTTAAGCGCCGCTACCGCTTCCTTGTTTATTCTGCCAACGGGCTCTTTGTAGGTTACACCTTCGAGATTTGATGCAGCCGCATCGAGGTCTGCAATGATCTGCTTAAACATATCCCTTGCTTTTGAGCGCCTTACCAATTCGACACTCTGAGGGTTAACTGTTTTAGTGATCAGTGGCACACCTCCGTAATACTTGGTCAGGTTGAGATAAACCATGGCCCTCAATGCATAAAACTGTCCCATAAACTCTTTGATCTTTTCCTGAGAAAGACCTTTGCTATTGGGCAGGTTATCAAGGGCCATATTACATTTCGAAATATCGAAGTAGCGGTTATCGCCGATATTGGTACCCTGGTATTTGGTACCGATATATTTAAAATTATCGGCGATGAGCGTACCTTTTGCGTTAAACAACTTTTGTGTCAACTCCTGTGTAGACCCATAAGCATTTTCATCGCTGGCATACGTGATCCCGATATTGTTAGCGGTATTCTGGAACGGGAATTCGGGCATGATGACCTGGTAGGTTTCGTTCAGAAAATATTGAACAGAGCCTTCGCCATCCCAGATACGGCCGTCGACGCCATCGTGGTCTACCACTTCGAGGAAGTCGGAAGTCTTTTGGCAGCCGTGCAATGTCATGAGCAGCGGCAGCGCCAGTATTTTTATGGAAGTATATAATTTACGCTTCATTGTTTATTCTTTTTAGAATACATTCATATGGTTCAGTGCCATGTTATAAGCTAAGGTTTACCCCTAAGGAGATGGTTCTCAAGGTGGGGTAATCGTAGATATAGCTGGAATAAGGGTCTTTGTAAGGCAATGGATTTTTCAACACCCAAAGGTTATTGCCTGTAAGTACCAAACGTGCTCCGCTCAGGCCGGCTTTCCGAGTTAATGAGACCGGCAGCGTATAGCTAATGGTCATATCGTTCACCCTGATCATGGTTCCATCAACGGCCCAGAAATCGGACTGTACATCGAGGGTGGGGTCGTCACCTCTTGGGAACCTGCCGTTGGGATTATCA
Organism: Filimonas effusa; assembly: GCF_004118675.1. Lineage (NCBI taxonomy): Bacteria > Pseudomonadati > Bacteroidota > Chitinophagia > Chitinophagales > Chitinophagaceae > Filimonas > Filimonas effusa. The sequence goes on from NZ_SDHZ01000002.1 coordinate 804,283, forward strand.
GGACTCCATTGGTCTTTCCACATCGTAGACACGTTGGTATAAGCTGTCGGGCGTTCCTTCCTGATCTTGGAATCATAGAATTCTTTTCCGCCAAACCGGGCCGCAATGTTCACATTGACTGTAAATGCTTTGTGAGATACGGAGAACTGCGCATTGGTCGCTATTTTGGGATCCGTTCTTTTAAACATCAGGGTTTTATCGGCAGCAGTAATTACACCATCTCCATTAATATCTTTAAAGTACAACCATCCCGGCTGTGGAATCCTGGTATAAATAGTATAGCCAGGGTTTTTATTGAGGAAGGCGTCCACTTCGTCCTGGGTTTTGAACATACCCTGAGCGATGAGGCCAAAGTTTCCTGTATTGTATACGCGGGGATCGGTGCCCAGCTGGTATTGCCAATCATCGGGATAATTGATCCAGAGGTTGTTGGAGTTGATAAACATTTGTGTGATCCTGGAGTTACCAAATCCGAAGTTGACACTAGCTTTCAGGTTCCAGTCGTTCCTGAAGGGCTGGTTATAGGAGATAGAATATTCAGAGCCCCAGTTGTAGCGTTGCATGTAGTTCATGACAGGGGCGGTAAAACCTGCGTACATGGGATAGTTCTTATCATTACCCTTATCGAATGCATCGTAGCCATAGCTCTGGAAGAATTCGATGCCCAGGTTCAACCTGTTCCTAATGAGGCCGATCTCAAAACCAACATTTAGTGTTCTTTTCCGTTCCCAGGTAATATCAGGATTTGGGATGATCTGTGGCTGCAGGCCTGGCACTACTGCTGCCCCTCCCCAATAGTAAGACTCTTTATTCACCTTAAAACGTTCCTGCCAAAGTCTTGCATCGATGCGGTCATCGCCTGTAAGGCCCAAGCTGGCTCTCACTTTAAAGAAATCTATAAAGTTGACATTGTTTCTAAAGAAGCGTTCATCGCTCATCACCCAACCGACACCCACAGTAGGTGCAACACCCCAGATCTTTCCTTTTGCAAAATTTGAGGAAGCGTCGAAGCGGGTAATACCGGTAATAGAATATTTACCCTTGTAGCTATAGGAGAAGTTAGTAAGGTATGAACGCTTAGTTGCTTCGGTCATTGTTGCCGATGGCGGAGACGCTGTTTCAAAAGCCCATGGCTCATCGAAACCCGGTATATTCTGTTTCCGCCAATCCTGGCTCATGCCGGAACCTTTGGATGCAGCCTGTTCGCCAGTTCCCATTATCGAGAATTTGTGGTCGCCGATGCTCTTCTGGTATTGCACTGTTACGAAGAAACGATAACCGCTGCTCTGCGACTGAGAGCGCTCCAGCTTCGAATTTGCGTCGGCATTGGCTATTACCGTATCCCTGATCTGTTCTTTGTACAATACGGTATTAAACATATTGTAGCGCATGAGCTGGTAGCCGGGCGTGAAAGTTGCGTTTGTAGCATTGCTGCCGGTTTGAGAAGCCTGGAATCTAACGGTAAGCCCCTGCAACCAACCTGATTCCGGCTGGTAGATAAGGGCTGCGTTAATACCGTATGAACGGCCATTTTCATTGGTATAGAAGCCAGACGAAGCCATACCTCCGGGGTGTATGTTATCGTATTTGTCCTTGCCAATCATTGGATTCACGTAATTGCCGTTAATGGTATAAGGCACCCAGCGTGGCATCGTATAGATCTGGTCGAGGAAATCCTGGTCGTTAGGGCTTTTAGGGTTCTGACTTTTCCTGATATTGTTATCGACGTTGAAGTTGATCTCCGTTCTGAAGCCTTTGCCGAGTTTAGCAGACAGGTTACTGCGCAGTGTGTATTTATCTGCTTTGATATTTGCGTAGTTACCATTCTGACTTTGATAACCTCCACCCACTGCAAAGGTCACCCTATCGGAGCCGCCTGACATATTCAAGCTGTGGCGCTGCGTTAATGAAGGCTGCCAGATCTCATCAATCCAGCTTTTATAATTGAGGTTCTTCAGGTAGTTGTTCAACGAAGAATCTGAGAATACGATATTTTCCTCGTTTTCCTGTTTATAGGCGTAGCGATTTGACTGGTTGACAGCTAATGCCAGTTCGTATGCAGAAAGCATTTCAGGCATTTTTGTTGCGTCGTTCACTCCTGCAAAACCGGTATAAGAGAATTTAGTAGGTCCTGCTTTGCCTCTTTTGGTAGTTATAAGTACCACCCCTTTTGAACCTGATGCTCCATACATGGCGGCGGCGGCATCTTTAAGGATGGTAAGGTCTTCAATCATGGTAGGATCAAGCGCATCGAAAACTGCTTTATCTACGATGATATTATCTATCACATATAAAGGCTCGGTGGTAACGCCGTATCCTGCCGCTGTTGTAGATACAGCGGAGTTACGGATGTTCAGTGATATGGCTGATCCTGGTTTACCTGAAGTAGCACTTACACCGAGGCCAACAATACGCCCTCTTAATGCGGCGGCCACATTAGGTACGGGAAGATCCTGAATTTCACTTCCTTTTATTGTTGGCGTTGCAAAGGGGTTGTCTCTTTTACGCGTACCCTGACTGTAGCCCACCACGATAACATCGTTCAGGCTGGTGTTGGAGGGTTGCAGTACAATATCAACAGCACTTTTTCCTTCCAGTTTAATTTCCAGATTAGCCATACCAACATGTGAAGCGATAAGTGTTGTAGCATTGACAGGCACATCAATTTTAAATAAACCTCCGGGCTGGCTCATCACTTTAGCACCACCTCCTTTGGCTTCTATCACCGCATTTTCGAGCGGAACGCCCTTATCATCCTTAATAGTACCTGTGATCGTCTTTTTGATTGCGGCACTCTGCGAAGAAGATTCGCTTTTTTCTTGCGAGTAGGAAACGACGGGCACAGCTACGAAGAAGCCAAAGGCCCAGGCAAGCAGGATCGGTTTCATAAGCAAACTAATGTTTTAAATAATCGTTAAATAATTCAGGCTGCTAAATTAGCAACAACAACATGCGACCAACAATGACACATTCGTTTATAATGATGGATTATTTAACTATTTTAAATTCTTAAAAATCTATGAAAGTCAATGCCAGAAAGGATTACAGAAAATACAAAAAGCAGCAAGCACCCTCATGAATGAGGGCAGGCAAGCTGCTCAATTAATCGATTGGTTAATACATGCTTTAATACGTATTTGACATTGTAATTAAAGCAGGCACAAGATATATTTACAAACTTTTTATTTTTTCACGACTTGTTATGCTTTTTTCACGATCTGTTTTACACCATTCTCTAGGAGCAGCGCCGTGGATTTTTTTAAAGTCGATACTGAAATTGGGCAACCTGTTGCGATAGCCACATATAACAGCAACTTGCTGAATCGTATGCCGTTCTTCGGACAACAAAGCAGCGGCGGTTTCAAAACGTTTTTGCAGCTGGTAATGAATAATGGTGCAACCAACGATTTCCCTGAAGGCGTTGCGGATCATATTCTGTCCTATTGTTGTTTGCAGCAATAAGTCGGGCACTGTTTTGCGGCTAAGTGGGTGTTCGTCTATATAATGCTTTAATACAAAAACGGCATCGACAACCGCAGTTGAATAGTATTTGGGAGATACTGGCATAAGCAATCGTGTTTTAGCAATCGTATTTTCTTGCAATTCGACTATAGGCAGCGTTTTGTTTTTCATACCTCAGTCATTGCCAGTATTGATGGTTGTTTCATACGGGCAACAGTTATTAATACGACCAACTGCGAATAACACCTCCGGGGCAGAAAAAAAAGTTAAAACAGATGCAGAAGAAAAATAGGGGCAAAAGCAAAATTCCCCTACATTTGCAGCCCCGGTAATATCGGGACGCTACCGCGGATGTGGCGAAATTGGCAGACGCACTAGACTTAGGATCTAGCGGAGCAATCCATGTAGGTTCGACCCCTATCATCCGCACGAGTTGAATTTCAACGAATTAAAAAGACTGTCCGATGGACGGTCTTTTTAATTTTTATGTGTTTTCAAACGAGTTTCAAACATTCGGAAATAAACCGGATAACTCTTATAGGTAACCGTAACCCTGACTTTACCGAGCCTATCTTTTTTTCAATCTAACTTATAACAGCGGAAACCTACCAACACCCGTTTGCTTGTTAGCACATTGCAGAGAATTCACAATCCATTTTCTGGGCATACGATATTCGCAGTATGCTTCCAGCGTTTTCAAGATCCGCTTTGGGGTAAACTTTATGTGCCGAATAGATCAGCAAGTGGCAGTTTTCGTCGCCAATTGTATTTCATGCAGCTTTTTTTGTACGTTAGCTATACGAAAGCAACCTGGCTCGGTTTCTCCCGGTTTAGTTTATTGCTATTGCACGAAGCTGTTTTTGGTTAGCTGCGACTTCAAATGAATCTGCTAGATAAAGGGCAATATTTAGGAACTACATTTGGTGATTTTATCTCCAATGATCTTTCAATTATCGGAAGCGTTCATCAAAAATCTGAATCACAATTTCACCAGCACAAGAATGCCTACTTAAGCATTTTACTACAAGGTATTTACATAGAAACTTCAAAAGCAAACAGCATACGTGTTTTCCCAAGTGAGATTATTTATCGTCCAGCATTCTATGTTCATAAAAACACTTTCGAAAGCGCCAATGTAAAATGTTTGAATATTGAGTTCAGTGATGAATGGTTCAGAAAATTAGATATGAAGCCTCTCAGCAATATGGTGTCATTTAATAAAATAAACAATTTCCCATTTCTATTTCAGCTCATTACAGATTTTGTTCATTACAATCATATTGATATTGCAGAAGACCTGTTACTTGATCTTACAACCAAACTTATTTCAAAGCCATCAATTTGTAAGCGAATTCCCTGGATAGAACAACTAATTGCCATTATTGACAATGAAACCGAATGCGTACATTCCCTGAAATCTCTTTCTGAACGAATTCATCAGCATCCCAATTATATGGCAAGAGCTTTTAAGTTGAAAACCGGAATGTCTATAGGGCAATATCAAATAGAACAAAAACTTAGCAAAGCCACGAAAGAACTACTGTTAACATCTTCAAATATTGTTACAATCGGGATTAATAATGGCTTTTTTGACGAAGCACATTTCATCAAAACTTTCAGGTCCAAATATGGCATAACGCCACATCAATTCAGACGACTTGTAAAAAGTTAATCTGATACAATTTTACCACCACACAAAAACTCATTTTTGCAAAAAGATGAAATGAAAATTATTTGTTCAATTTTACTAGTCTTCATACTAACCAATTATTCTTCAGCCCAAACAGATAGCATTGACTATAAAAACGTGTACAAATATGCGCTTGACGGGGAAGTAGGCAAAGCTGTTGAGATTCTAAAGAAAAGCGACACAAATAATGTATTAGATAAAAAAGGCGAACAATTCCTCACCGAAATGAAGCTACGGTTTTTCTATGAAAATGACCAAAGCGATTACCTGAAAAAGCACGCTTCCACAATGGATAGCTTGCTGATAATTTACCGTGACTACTGGAGAAAATCATTATTAAGCAATAGCAATTATGATTCTTTACTCATTAAAAATTTGTATCATTTTCTTAAGAGGAAATACCCTGCCGTAAAAGAAAATACGGACTCTATAAGTACCTATTATAAAGAATATATTCACTCTTTGGGATACCATACTACTGAATTTGGCAGAACCGGCAGGCTGTATGATTTATTAGTTTGGAGAACTGAAACAGACACACTTTACCATATTAAAAACAAAACGGCAAACTTGTCTGTTCCAGTTGTGTTTATGGAAGATTTTATAAGTCTGGGCTGGGCGGAATATGCTACATTAGGAGAATATCATTCTTCAGGCTGGACAACAAAAAGCAAACTGTATTGCGTAAAACATAAATACGATTTGAAGAGTGAAAAGTTCCTGATTTCATTTTTAGGACACGAAGCACAGCATTTCCAGGATTATATCGATTTCAAAGATCTATCATCACCAGAATTAGAATACAGGGCGAAGCTGGCCGAACTTTCTTCGGCAAAAACCAGTATCTACAAGCTTATTAACTTCTTTATCACCAACAGCAATTACCAGAGCGAAAACGGGCATTCTAAAGCCAATTATTATGTAATCAGCCATTTATCACAATTCCTTTTTAAGAATGATTTTGAAAACAGTATTCAACGGTGGAAAACCATTAAACCACAAAAAATAAATAAAGCGGCCTTAACATTATTAGATGAGAATTCCACCTTTTTAAGGCGAAAGGAAAACAACATACACGATTCAAGATAAATGGCAAATTCCAGATATAAAATAAGAGCTTTACATGCCCTTCTTTTCAACTCCTCATTCTTTCAGCACTTCAACACATCTGGATAAGACCTCTTTATTTTCCAGCCAAGGAGGGATTATTGATCCTGTCCCCAATCCCGGACATCGCTAAAGTAGAGGTTTCTGGCTCGCCCCTATCATCCGCACATTGTTTTTCAATGAATAAGAAGAGGCCGTATCGTACTTATGATACGGCCTCGTTTTTCTCGGGTACCTGATGGAGAAGGGTTTCCGTTTAAGCAATTCTCAGCGGCTATTTTTATTTATGAGCCACCCTCTCCTTTATTTTCAGGTATCACTGATTGACAATCAGCGGTTTGCTTTACGCTTTTTTACTTCTGCTACAAGTTTTGAAAAGGATCTATCGCGTTTACGTTTTTCGTGTTCTGAAGCAGAAAAATGCCAGGCTTCCCGCCGAAGCTTCAGATAGCTTTCATAAACTTTATGGCTTAATGTACCATTACTTATTGCCTCCAAGACCGCGCAGCCCGGCTCGTTTATATGTTCGCAATCTTTGAAACGACATGACCCGGCATAATCAGAGATATCCAACATTCCTGCAAGCGCATCGGGATCGTCGAGCGCCAAGCCAAATTCACGAACGCCAGGCGTGTCGATTAAAACACCCGATCCATCCAGCAAGACCATTTCACGACGGGTAGAAGTATGCCTCCCTTTTCCCGTAGACTGGCTGATAGCAGAGGTTAGCAACGCTGCCTTCCCACAAAGCGCATTCACCAGTGAGCTTTTGCCTACTCCTGATGAGCCGACCAGTACCACTGTTTCACCTTCGGCAATGCATTCCTTTAACTGCGTAATGGTTTGAGGCTGATGAATACTTACATACAATACCAACATCCGGCCAGCCAGGTGTTTGACCTGTTCTTCAATTTCATATTTATCAAAATCCAGATCAGCTTTATTAAGCACCAATATGGGCTTGATATTTTCTTCCAGGATCTGAACCATGAAACGTTCGACCTTCCGAACATTGAAGTCATCGTCAAGACCTTGTACAATAAAAGCTTTATCGACATATGAAGCTATGGCTTGTTTGCCGGCAACTGTTCCGGTCTTCCTGCGACACAATGTCCGTTCGCGCGGTAACATATCAACTATCACTCCTTTATCCTCATAGAATGGTTGAAAAATAACCCAATCGCCTACGCAAGGCAATTCAAAGTCCGATTTACCGAACATCATATTCCCTGTTAGTTCACATTGAAACAACCCGTTTTGAGCAATAACTTCATAACATGTTTTGTGCACTATGGATACACGACCATGGGCGAGATTTTTATAGGCAGCTCTTTGTTTTACCTGGTTTAGCATATCATTCCAACCATATGTATTTAAATTAATCATGGCTTTTATCTTTTACTTTGAAAAAACATAGCCGCAGAAGTGTTTCTACCTGAGGTATAACTCTTGCCAATGACGTTACAACGTCATGAATCTTGCAGCGATATTTATTGAAATGCAGGAACTGTTCCCGGAAAGGTTTATCCGGGAATAAACGGAGGGACAATCTGTATCAGAAGAACAGATTGTTTACTACACCAAATCCGACTTATGTGAAATGTTAGTCATCCGGCAAAGTTATATAAATTAAAAAGGTCCGACGGGGCGGGCCTTTTTAATTTTTTCTTAGCGTCAGTGTATTTTAACAAGCGTTATTGTTTTTTTGATCATTCCCTGGCTGACTTCAATGATGTATATACCGGGTTTGTATTCTGCTCCAAGCTGCAGCGTGCTTTGGCCGGGGGCGCTCTGCTTCGCTTCGATGGTGCGCCCAAGGAGGTCGAATACTTTTATGTATACATTACCTTTTTGAGGGCTGGCATTAATGGTAAGCCTGGCTGAGCCTGACGTTGGATTGGGAGCAAGCCCGAGTTGCAACGGATTTCCCTGGCCATTTCCATCTTTAGGATCAAGAAGATCGTTAATAATGGTTTCCAGCAAAGACGAGCCGTTGTTAATGCTGATATTACCTCCTGCCAGCGTGAGTTCTTCTGTGCAGCTGCCATTCCAGTTACTTGCAAACCATAGTTCACCTGCTTTTGTGGTGACTGTAATTGCAAGCGCATCGGTGGCGCCGGCATTATTACGATCGGTCATTTCCATCGACATTACGGCATCTGATTCTACAGCTACCGGAGCTACAGGATTGGTGATGTCGCGGATCACTGCTTTACCACTAAACTTAGCTCTGGCCGGCAGGATACCCAACCGTGGCATTACTGATAACGCAGACAGCAGTTCTCCTTTTACCTGATACACATGCAGTCCATCTGATTCTGTACGGCGGATGATTGTATTGAAGCTTCCCTGCAGGTTTTTAGTACCGCGCTTAAACTTAATGTTGAAACCAAAATTGTTCAGACTTCCGGCATCACCTGCTTTTTTACCAGCTGACCGTGTGAGCTTAATGGCTCCTCCGCCGCTCACAAACTCGCTAAGGGATTTCGCTATTGTAACAATGGTATTGTCTTCGGAAACATTACGCTGGTAGTATCCAGCGACCTGGATACCAATAGTAAAATCTTTTGCATTGCTGCTACCAATATTGGCGTTCCAATGACAGGTAGCCACACCTACCCTGCTATCATTTGTATCGGGAAGCGTTACGGGAACAGTTGCTATTACCATATTTGTTTCGCGATCGATGAACGAGACCTTTGCGTTACGAATGTCGCCGGCAGATGAATCTGTATTTCCGGAGATACCTTCGCCGGTGATATCGCGGATGATGGCGCTTAATGTTACTGTTGCTGAAGTACCTGAACCAGTGTTTGCAAATACAGTTCCTGTGTAGCGGGCCCTGGCATCTTCCGGCAGGATGAGATAAGGAATACTATCTATAGCGGGCAAAAACAAACTATCGCCGTTAAAGGAAGATGTAAGCATATAATCAAGCGCCGGGTGCTGTGTTACCAGCAGGTTTGCCATGGCTTTACCGGCGGTGTTGGTCACTGCACTTATGAGCTGGCTGCCGAGGCTAAAACGAACAGATTTGCCGGATAATACAGTGCCAGTCAACTGATCGGTCAGAGCTGCGTTCAGGAACTGTTTATCAGAATATTGTTGCGAGCTATCGCCGGAGTACACCAGTTTAGCGAGCCGTTTTTTAACTGTTACCGTTGTTTTTGCCTGTGCCATGTTGCCACCGGCATCTGTAACGGTAAGTGTAATTGTATCTATGCCTGCGTTTGCGGTTGTAAATGTATTGGGTGATACACTTATGGTGAATTTCCCGCTATTGTCTGAAGAACTATCATCAACCTGTGCGGCAGTTATAGCGGCAATGCCATCGAGGTTAAGCAAGACCTCTACTGCTTTGGCGCGGGCTACCGGCGCTATAACATCCCTGATAGCACCAGCCTGCCCGACAACAAAACTGCCGAAGCCGGTATAGTTGGTTACAGTTGCATAGTATGGGTTTGCCGTTGTACCGGCACCGGAAACAATTGCCGGCAATTCTGTCCAGCCTGTGTCATTGAATCTGCCTTGTGCTATTGTGGCGGCAGGATCGAGGCCGGCGCCCTGGCTTTCTGTTACCCAACCCAAGCCAATTGACAGCCTGGCCGCAGCAGGCGTTGCCGGTATAACAGCATATTGCCTGTTCACTACTTTTGTGCTATCAGAAACGGGATAACCTATTGCCGTTTTAATACCTACTCCAATAATATCAGCCGTTCCGCTATTGTTTAGTTTTACCGGGCTGAAAATATTACCGGCACCAACCTGATAAGTAACATCGCTGGCGCTAACTTTTGTTTTCAACAAACCTCCTTCTGCGATATTAAAGAAAACTACCTGCGGAAAGTTTTTATTGGTTGCTACAATATTAGTAGCTGTATTACCTGACCCGATTGTTCTGGCTCCTGCATCTACCACACCACCCGCACCTATATTAAGTAATACAGTGCCGGCCGGCGCTGTTGTTGCAGCGGTGATAAACCGGATAGCATTCCCCATCAGCCATGTTCCATTTATGTTGACAGTAACAGCACCCGGTAAAGTTGCATGCGCTACAACACAGGAAGTACCTGTTGTGCGCATATCAAGTGTTCCGTTGATGTTGAAAGTATAGCTTCCAAATTCGCCTATGGTGTTGGTTGTTGGGCTACTGCCGGCCTGAAGGTAACCGGAGCTGCCCATTGTAACGGTTTTTCCTTTATTGATCGTGATTGTAATGCTGTCGTCGTTTTGCGGGTTTCCTGTCCATGGCAGCGTAGTGGCAGTTGAATAGTTTGCACGCATATAGCTTGCCAGGTTAAGATCTGCATCTACCACAACTTCCATCGTTTGCGCCATATTATTCACCGTAAACGTATTGAGATAATAGCTGCCAGTGCCGGTGATATAGACTTTGCCGCTGACGCGGTATCCTTCAAAATTCGTCCTGTTTGTTGCGATGGAAGCGGAGCCTACCGTGCCAAAATTATTCATGCTGGCAGCCACACGCAACGTACGCTGTGCAGCAGTACCGCTGGCGCCATCGCTGGTTCCGGAAGCAAGGGTCGCTCCCTCTTCCACTACAAGGTTGTTTACAGTGGTAGTAGCATTCAAGAGCACTGTGTGCCCTGCCTGTATTGTTACTGTTGGGGTAGCGCCGGATGGAGGCGTAGCCGTGTTATTCCAGCTATTGCCATCGAACATTTCCCAGATAGCTGTGGTTACTGTTGCATTGCCCCAATTGCCACTGGCAGCTGAACGATAATCGCCTGCTGTAAGCATTGGGATATTAGCTGTTTTAAAATTCCACACGGTACCCGTTGTTGTACCATTGCTATTTTCAGCATCGATACGCCAGTAATATTGCGTATTGGGGGTGAGCGCTGCAGCAGTAAATTTTGGTGTACCGGCTGTTACTTCGCCCAGTTTTATCAGCGTATTTTCACTGGCGCCCAGGTAGATCACATAAGTATCGGCATAATTACCTGCCCAGCTAAAAGCAACCGACTGATCGTTGAGCAGGATATTACCGGCATTGTTGCCCGGAAAGGGATTAGTTGTAACGGACGGCATGGTACCTGCAAGCGGTGTAGTGATCGATACCACCGGACTATATACAGACATACTCAACGGGCTGTGGGCTTTGATGCGATAGAAGTATGTTATGCCGGACTGCAGGCCAACATCGTTGTAAGAAGTTGTATTTGCAGGGGGGTGAGCAACATCGGTAAAGTTTATATTATCAGCGCTTCGTTCCAAGATGAAGTAGTCTTCGTTGTCTGAATTGTCGGTCCAGCTGCAATTTATAACGCCGGGCAAACCAGGTGCGGCCACGGGGGCGTTCAGGATGAGACCGGAAGGCGTTTCTACAAAACCGGGGGTTTGTACAGCCAGCTCTCCTGTAGCGGGTTTAAATGCCCAGAGCAAGTTGGGGCCCGGCGTGGCGGGTTCGAACCGGGTAATGGTTCCGGCTATAGCGCCCTGTACATTGAAAATCCTGAATTTATCTCCTGAAGCCGGCGTACCTGTAAAGCTGATCTTCAGCTTACCACCATAGACGATGTCCTTTGCAACAGACAACGTATCGCATGTGTTATTGTTTTTGTTGATATCGACCGTTATAACAGCAGATGACTGCAGTGTAAGTTTATCTTTGAGGGTTAGTTTACTTATTGTACTATCGCCGGGTTCCAGCGTACCGGCAATAGCCACTTCGGCGGCTATTACTCCTTTGCCGGCAAGTGTGGCTTCTTCTTCGACCGTTACTTTGCCAGCGCCGGCATTGTTTCCGTTTACAATTAGTTTTCCTGCTTCAACGGTGGTGGTGCCTGCGTATGTGTTATTGCCGTTTAAGCGCCAGCTGCCAGTTCCTGTTTTTATAATGGTAGTGATGCCATTAACGTCGGTTGTAGCACCATATAAATGGTTGTTGATACTACCGTTAAAGGTTTCATTTGTACCTATCCCACCTACTACGTAGGTAGTTACGCCATTACCAAAACTCGCCGTTTTTGTTCCGCCGCAGGAAAGCCATGTTCCTGCATTACCTGACAGGCCGCCGATGGAAAAGACGTTGTTGTTACTAAAGGCAACGATCTTGGTATTACCTGTGATGACCAGGCGGTTGTTAGGGAAACCGGCGCCATTATCGATCGCAAGCAAGCTGTAACCATCGGCGGTATTTATACCATTTGCCACGAGGGTACCGGTAAAGTCGCTCCAGTCGCCCTGGATAATTTCTCTCAGGTAAGGGATGGTGTAGTTGAGCGTACCAGCGCCGTGCACTGTCATTGAAAGGTTGGCAACGGGATCGGGCTCGAAGCCGTTGGCAGTGCCCTCCTCTATGTATAATTGCAGCGGATAGTTCTCGTAAATAGAATTGCTGCCATTGGTGGTACGGTAGGTACCGTTATGCAAGCGCAACACATTTGAAGTTCCGATGCCCTGGTTATTATCGATAATATCACCTGCCAGTGTAGCACTGCTTACAGGGCTCACTTCCAGTGTACCGCCATTGATCACTGTTTCACCTATGTAGGGATTGGCATTCTTCAACACCAGTTTTCCGGGGCCAGACTTGATAAGTCCTCCTTCACCAGACAAGACGCCACTAAAAGTGACAGTGCTTGCGCTATTGGCCACATTGAACCCGGTAGCAGCATCCAGCGCTACATTCCTGTCGGTAGTGGTTGTGTTGCCGGAATAGCGCCACTCTCCTCCTTTCCAAACCCAATTAAAAGCGTAGTTGGCTGAAGCGCCAATGGAGCTGGGCATGCCACCGTTTGCCAGACTGTTGAGTTCGAAAATACCATTGTGCAGGACAGTAGCACCTGTGTATGTATTGCTAGTAAGCAGCGCAACTTTGCCGCTGCCAGCTTTGTTCATGGACCTGGTGCCGGTGATGTAACCCAAACCTGAGAAGGTATAGTTACCGGCACTATTCACCAGCATATCGCCTGTGGCCATTGGGGCGGTGATGTTCACATTTTTTCCGGCCGCGCCTGCTTCCGGAAAACTAATGGAGCTGCTGTCTGAAAAGGCTACGGCCATACCGGAGCTATCGGTCCAGTTCCTGGTTAATTTATCCCAATCCTGGCTTAGTGCGCCTGACCAGGTTAATAACGGTTTGAAGGTGGCGGGATCCAGGACCGGCACTTCCACGGGTTTGGTTTTGGCTATCAGCTCATTTGAATAGCCCGATTCTCCGAAGGCATTGAAGGCTTTCACACGAAATGTATCTACTTCTTCGGGCTGCATACCTGTTATCGAGCAATAGTTTTCATTAATGCTTGTTGTTCCAATTTGCACCCAGGCGCCGTTGACCATTCTTTCGACTTTATACCCCTGTTCTTTTTCGGTGTAGTCGAGCCATGAAAGATGCAGGGTGTTGGATGTGGCGGAATCCTGTTTCAATTTCATCGGGGCCCTTAAGTAAGCCTGGCTATTACTTGCTGTAATGCTATTGATATAGTTTTCTATGTTTGTATAACCGGAGGCGGTTATCATCATTGCATCATTGGCAGACGGGTTGGTACCATTGGCTGTTTCCCAGGCGTCGGGCATACCATCGTTATCGGAATCGATGCGGGTGTTACCAGGCCATAGCGTCCAGGTTGCGGGTGTGCCAAAAGGAAGCGTATTTTCATTGGCGATCAGTTCCCCTTTTTTTCCAAAGGATCGTACTTCGTTCAGCACATAATAATCGGCATAATCGCGATAAGGGAGGCTGGCGCCTACAACCGGCAACAGCGAATCGACCAGCAGGTTTGCGGGCAGGGTGGGCACTGCGGGGAAAGGAAAGGGAGCAGCCTGAAAATCGGGTGGTCCTACGTATTCGCCGGGCGGGATAAGATAAGGATCGAACAAGCCATTACGGCTGCTATCGAAGATATTGCCAGAGGCATAGATATGATAGTTCAGATTTCCGAGGTTAAACGGCGGCACCCCGTTGGCAGGGCCTTTGATGAAACAACTGTTAATGGCATTGGCATAGGAGTGACCTTCCGATTCGCCTCCCATGATGTAGGCACCATCTTTCCAGTTGTATATGATGTTGTTGACATATTGATTGACCCCTTTTATTTTGTTGTTACGGGTACTATTGCCGGCATAGAGATTACGATACAGTGTGATGCTGTCGGCCTGGATGAGTCCGCCTGCCGAATGGGTCAGCAATCCCTGGGAGATCATACAATTCTGGAGGGTGATATTTTTGGCTGTGGTGGAGTTGATAGAAAAGGTTTCGTCTCTTCCCCAGGAGAAAGAGCAGTGGTCGATCATGATATCGTGGCCGTCGGCGATACCACCTGCATCTTTTCCATCATCGCCGACGATCCCCATTCTTATCCTGAGGTAACGGCAGATGGTATTGTTGGCGTTTGAAAAAGACCAGCCATTTCCGTAGACGGTAATACCTTCACCGGGGGCTGTTTGTCCTGCTATATACAGATTAGCGGCGACAATCATCCGGGAAGTGATCTTTATGACGCCGGCGACATCAAAGACGACGATCCTGTTTGGCTGACTGAGGGCGTCGCGCAGGGAGCCAGTGCCGTTGTCGTTCAGGTTTGTAACGTGATATACCGATCCATATCTTCCTCCGACGGCGTATTTACCGAAACCTTCGGCGCCCGGGAAGGCCGGCGTTTGGGCATAAGTCTGGAGAACGGATAGAAAAGCGGAGAGACAGATAAGACATAGCAGTTTCAGCTGCTTAAGCGTGTAGCATTTTTCCATGGCATTTCGCAATTGTGACGTTATTCAAATTGGTTCAATCGTTGGATATCCGGCTGCAAGCGTTATAAAAATGATGACCGGACTGTTACAAACGTACATACCAGGGTACAGGAAGAGGTTCTTATATGTGCGGAAAAGGTTTGATGCGGTACAGGACCATGTATTTGACGAAAAATGCAGGGGGGGGGTAATTGCCGGGAAAACTTTTCGAGCCTGCCCAGTGGATAAGGCCAACAAAGGCCCCGGCGGGTACCTGTTACTGGTGGCATAGTTTTTTTCCTGCTTGCAGAAAGCAAGTATATGTCTTCATCTTACCCATCATTGATACCGGAGCATTATACCGGAGAGGAAACAGAAACCAGTTCGCGTTATCATGCGGAGGAGCGGGAACAATCAACGGCTGTTTTCCGGGAGGCCTTCCGGAGGTTGAAACAAGTAAATAAATGGAAGGAATGGAGTGGAAGCCTGTCATCTTCCTTTGAGCTGATTGACAAGACCGGTTCACCTGTGAACGGTGAAGCGGAGGTGGGGTTGTATATCCGGATCGACATACCCGGGCCCGGCAATAATGCGGGGGATGGGTATGACTGGGTTTATATTGAGAAGCTGGAGTATATAGGCGTGAATGATGACGAAGAGTGGGCGGTAATGATTGCGCGTCCGGCGGAGCCACCGGGGAAGGATGAAACGGCTCATTTTCTTACAGATAGGGCTACCAGTTCTTTTGTCATTCACCGTGATACCCTCGAGGTAAAGGCTACTGTACTGGGCAGGAACGAAATTCCCAATACGGAGAGCTCAGGAATTGTTGACATTGTACGGAATGCCATTGTAGGCTCTTCGGGGGCGATTGGGGTTTCGAAGCTGCAATGGAAGGCATTAACGGCAGGCCTCCTGGAAACGACGTAACATAAGGCCGCAGTAAGATAGCAGTACCAGGCATGTTAAGAACAGCCAGCTTTTCTTAAATTGCCGGTTAGAAATTCTAAAACTGCTTATGGCACATCATAACACCCTTAGACAAGATAAGACCTGTGAGAACTGCGGACACCAAGTTGAAGAGATCTTTTGTCCTCATTGCGGACAAAAAAATGTAGAAACCCGGCAAAGCTTTGGGCACCTGATTGGTCATTTTATAGAGGACTTCACGCATTACGATACTGCATTCTGGAAAACGATCAAGTTCCTGTTGTTCCGGCCTGCACGTTTAACAAAGGAATACCTGGCAGGTAAACGGATGAGTTTTGTATTACCTGTAAAGCTTTATATTTTTATCAGCTTTATCGCCTTCTTTATGCTGGCTATTGCGCAAAGCCGGAGCCGGTCTGCAGAAGCTCATGAGACCACCCATGCCGTTGCAGCAACCCAACATGCTCCTAAAAAGCAGTTCAGGTTCAATGGTGTAAAAGTAAACTCGGCGCATGAACTGGATTCCGTGGTCGCTGCTAACGGATATACCCAGGGAGGGATCTTTCACTGGTTCATTAAAAAAGTATATGACGTTAGCCAGAACAATGCTTCGGGGGAACATTTCAGTGAAACCTTTACTCACACCGTGCCGAAAGTATTGTTCCTGTATATGCCTTTGTTTGCTTTCTGGCTTTGGCTGGTACATGGCAAAAAGCGCTGGTTATTCTTTGATCATGGTATTTTCACGCTTCATTATTTTTCGCTGCTGTTATTATTAACGGCTATCGGCGCCACGCTGGAGGTGTTATTGTCGTTTGTATTCAACAGAACGGTAGTGAATGAGGTTGGTGATATAACAGGCAATCTCATTTTCTTATATGCCTGCTTTTATTTGTTTGCAGCCCATAAAAAAATGTACCAGGAAGGCGGGTGGGTATCGGCGTTGAAATGCCTGCTACTACTACTTATCAATACTGCCTGTATCATTGTTGCCGTGCTATTGATTATAGCGTATGTTTTGTACAGCGTGCATTAGGTTGTTCCGAGGATGGCTATTTGATCCAGTCTTTGATGAAGCGGATGAAGGCTTCTTTGTGGCTTTCGCCGACGGGAATGTTCATGTCGTTGATCTGGACTGAGGTTTTGGTGATGGCGGAGATCTTGCCCAGGGAGATGATGTAGGAGCGGTTGACACGCATGAACTGTGAGGATGGGAGTTTTTCTTCCATACTTTTCATAGTGTTGAGAGACATGATGCTTTTGCCGCCTTCGAGATGAACTTTGACGTAATCTTTTACGCCTTCGACATAGAGGATCTCATTTAAGAAGACTTTCACCCAGCGGAACTCTACTTTAAGGAACAGGTAGTCCTGTTCTACTGTGACGGTGCTGGCTGCTGCTTTTTCGAAGTAGGATTTGGCTTTTTGTGCGGCGCGAAGGAATTCGTCGTAGTTAAAGGGTTTGAGCAGGTAATCCAGTGCATCGACCTTATAACTTTCCAGTGCGAAGTTATTATATGCCGAGGTGAAGATGATACGCGGGGCGGTATCGGATCTATCCTGACTAAGGATCCTAGCCAGTTCCATACCGTTGAGGTCGGGCATCTGGATATCCATAAAGATGACCTGTATTTCGAGGCTATGCAATGCTTTAAGGGCTTCTATCGCGCTGGAGTACCTGCCTTCCAGTTTGAGGAAAGGGGTTTGTTCAATGAACTTGCATACCAACGTAAGCGCCAGGGGTTCATCATCGACTGCTATGCAATTTAATTGTGTCATCTATAATACTAATTCAAGGTGTACGTGAAACTGGTTATTATTAACAGGGCCATAAGACAACTTATGCCTGCTGGCATAAACCAGGTTGAGCCGGCGGATGGTGTTGGTAAGCCCAATACCTCCGTCGTCGATAGCTGTCACTCTTTCTTCAAAGATATTATTATTTACATCTACGGTGAGCAGGTTGCCGTTTTGTTGTATTACGATATCTATCCTGCTTTGGTGAATGGTGCTTACGCCATGTTTAAAAGCATTTTCGATAAAGGGCAGCAACAGCATGGGGGCTATTTCATGATCGGTGAATGTGGCCGGCGCTTCCAGGTTCACGGTAGTAAATTCGCTCATGCGCAACTGCATTAGTTCGATATAATCTTTTACGAAATTAACTTCTTTACTGAGGAAGGTTACATTGTTCTGTGTTTCGTATAAGAGGTAACGCATCATACGGGAGAGCTTATGTAAAGAGGTTCGGGAGATCTCTACATCGATGAACGTAAGTGCGTAAATATTATTAAGCGTGTTAAAGAAGAAATGCGGATGGATCTGGGCTTTCAGGAAAGAAAGTTCGGCATCGAGCTGTTTTTGCTGCATTTGCTGGCTATGCAGGCGCTCTTCCTGCCAGATCTGAACAATGGCAATAACGGTGCTGATGCAAATGATCATGATGGTGGTAAGCAGCAGTGAGGCATCGAGGTTGGTCCAGCCTCTCAGATTAAGGTTGAGCTTGGCTCCCATTCCTGTTTCGATAGCTGCTTTCAGAATTTCTCCTACCCCGAACTGGTAGTCTATCAACCTGCTTACGACCTGCATTCCGAGGATCAATGTTGCGTGGAGGACGAGGAAGTAGGCACGTTTTTGTTTCCGGAAGAGTTTAGGTACAAGGATCTTGGCATTCAGGTAATACACCCCCATCAGGAGAAGCAGGAGGAAAGTTTGCTTCAGCCAATATTCTTTCGGTATAGGGAATCCGAGCGTAAGGGGGAGATGTGCGATAAAGATAAATGCGAGCAAAGACCATAGCAGGGCTTGTGCAAGCATCGATGTATATTTTCCTGAGCTCACCATATAAAGCATTCTTAATGCAAAAGTAAGTTTAGAAGGGCAGTGATCAGTTTTCAACCTGCCAAAGTGGTTCCAGAGCCGATGAAAAGCCGTTTTTGAGATACCTAACGGGGAAAAGGGCCGATCGCAGCCGGTAAATCCTATGGAAAGGGCTATTCGTCGGTTGTGAGCGTCGGAAGGTCAAATAGTTGGAAACTGCGCGTTTTCATCGCGTTCCTTTGTTTTATGAAATACCATTTATTTACTTCCCGGAAGGCCAGGTGGCTTTTATTCATGCCATTGCTACTGCTATATCATACAGTGCCTGCGCAGGATCTTAGTTTAAAAGATGCCTTACAATATGCATTACAGCACTACACCGCCGCGCGTAAGGCAAAGCTGGAGGTAGAGAACAGTGCATATAAGATACAGGAGACCAGAGCAGCTGCTTTGCCCGAGGTGAGCGCCAGCGGCGGTTTGACCTATAATCCTTTGTTACAGTTAAGTGCGATACCTGCGGAGTTATCGCCGACAGGGAGCGCCACACTGATTGCGTTTGGACAGAAGTGGAATTCGAATGCGGGTGTTAGTTTAAGCCAGAAGTTATTTGACCAATCGGTATTTACGGGATTAAAAGCCACCAAGGCCACCAGGGAATATTACCTGTTAGCCCAGCAACAAACGGAGGAGCAGGTGCTGGAGCAAGTGGCCACCGCTTATTACCAGGTGCTGGCCCAGCGGCAAAAGGTTGCTGTAGTTGACAGCAATATCCGGACTACTACCGAGATGCAACGCATTATAAAGGGACAGTATGAAAGCGGTTTAGCGAAAAGGATCGATGCGGACCGTGTTGCTGTTAATCTCAACAATTTAAACAGCCAGCGGCGGCAATTACTTAGCGAGGTAAGTCTGAAAGAAAACCAGCTGAAGTTTTACATGGGTTTACCGATACAAACGCCGATCATTATTTCGCAGGATGCGTTAGTACATATTGTGCCCCGTGCTATTGCCGACGGCGACTCTGCGGTTGTAACGCAGCGCAGCGATTATCTTGTGTTGCTAAAGCAGGCGGAGTTACTAAAGTTCCAGAAGCAAGCGACAGAGGCGGCCTACTACCCCAGCTTATCATTGGCGGGCAATTATAGTTATCAAAGACTTTCGAACAGTTTTCCTTTTGGCAAATCGGGGCCTTCTTCACCGGGCTGGTTTGATGTTGCTTCTGTTGGGTTAAACCTGAAGGTGCCTATTTTCAGTGGTGGCGGTAAAAAGGCCAAGGTGCGGCAGGCTGATATCGACGTCAGGAAATTACAGGAAGACATCACAGATGTAAAGCAGTCGCTTAACCTGGCGTATGAGAATGCCAGGAGCCAGATCAACAACAGCATACTTACGCTAAATACGCAGGAGGCCAATGTGCAGCTGGCACAGGCGGTATTCAATGATACGCAGAACAATTATAACCAGGGGCTGGCCACTCTTACCGACCTGCTGGATGCCAGGAATGATCTAACAGAAGCGCAGAACAATTATACAGGCGCTTTGCTGGATTATAAGCTGGCTGAGATACAAATGATAAAATCAAAAGGACAAATCAAATCATTATTAAACTAATTATATGGGAAAGCCCTTAAGAATAATCGTAACAGTATTAGTAGTAATAGCCGTTATAGCGTTGATAGGCTGGGTACTCAGCAGTAACAAGAAAAAGAATGAGGCGCAAACTGCGGCGGTAGCGGAAACAAACAGCGCTGCCATTGCAGTAACTGTTGACACGGTAAAACGTACGCAGCTGGCGTTGAGCTTTGCTGCGAATGGCAATTTTATGGCTGCAAGCGAGATTAGTCTTGCCGCCGAAAAATCGGGCCGTGTTACCCGGATACTTGTTGATGAAGGCAGTTATGTAACGAAGGGGCAATTGCTGGTAACGATAAAGATGAACCAGCTTTCTGTGGAGCTGGACAATGCGAAGGCCAGCTATGCCAATGCCCTTCGGGATAAAGAAAGATATGAGAATGCATTTGCTACGGGTGGGGTTACACGCCAGCAGCTGGACCAGGCGATACTCACCCTTAAAAATGCGGAAGCCAAAGTACAGCAGGCGGCTATTTCGATTGACGACGCCAATATACTGGCGCCATTCAACGGCGTTGTCAACAAACGTCATATAGAGCCGGGCGCTGTGCTTTCGCCAGGCACAGCGCTTTTTGACATTGTAGATGTGTCGAAGTTAAAGCTACAGGTGCTGGTGAATGAAAGCCAGGTGGTGCTGCTGAAAAAGGGCGACAATGTTAAGATCAAGGCAAGTGTATTTCCAGATAAGACGTTTGACGGCGTGATCAGCTTTATTGCTGCGAAGTCGGACGAGTCGCTCAATTTCACTGTTGAGCTGGAGGTAAAGAACCAGGGAGAGAACCTACTCAAGGCTGGCATGTATGGCACTGCCTCTTTCGAGTTTCCTGCAACCGCTCCTGCGATCGCCATACCACGCAGCGCTTTTGTGGGCAGTGTAAGCAGCAACCAGGTGTTTGTGCTGGACAAGGACAAAGCCCGGATAAGAAAGGTAACAGCAGGCCGTATTACCGGTGATGTTGTTGAAGTGCTGGACGGTTTATCGGAAGGTGAGGTTATCATCAGCAGCGGCCAGATAAATCTTGTAGACGGCAGCCAGGTTCAGACTGTCAAGTGATCACAGCATAAAAAGCAGCAATGAAATTAGCAGAAATATCCATAAAACGCCCTACCCTGGTAATAGTACTGTTTACGGTACTTATAGGCGGGGGCATACTCAGTTATACTTCGCTCAATTATGAGTTGTTACCCAAGTTTGCGCTTTCGACGATATCGATAAGTACGGTGTATCCGGGCGCTTCGCCCAGTGAGGTGGAGAATACGGTGACGCGTAAGATAGAAGATGCGGTATCTTCTATGGAGAACATTAAAAAACTGGAGGCGAAGTCTTTTGAAAGTTTATCAACGGTTACGATTACCCTGAATACCGGCGCTGATGCGGACTATGGTCTTAATGATGCACAGCGGAAGGTTAATGCGATACTCAAGGATCTGCCTGATGATGTAGATCCGCCTTCCCTGCAGAAGTTTTCGATCGACGACTTACCTATCATTACGTTATCGGCGTCGTCGTCTATGGAAGCGGGCGCTTTTTATGACCTGATGGATAAGCGCATAGGGCCTGCTATTTCGCGGGTACCGGGTGTTGCGCAGGTTAACCTTGTGGGTGGACAGGAAAGGGAGATACAGGTGAACCTGGATGCGGAGCGTTTACAGGGTTATCATCTTTCGGTAGCACAGGTACAACAGGCGATACTCAGTTCCAATCTTGATTTCCCTACAGGTAGCGTACAAACGAGGGAGCAGGACATTCTTATCCGTTTAACGGGTAAATACCGGAATGTTGAAGAACTGCGTCAACTGGTTGTTGCTACCACCAATGGTGTAGCTGTACGTGTTGCGGATGTAGCTGATGTACAGGACACGCAAAAGGATGTAGAGAAGCTTGCACGGGTTGACCAGAAGAGCGCTATCGCGGTACAGATCACCAAACAAAGTGATGCCAATGCGGTTGCTGTGAGTGAAGCCGTACAGAAGATCGTTGCGCGGCTGGAGAAAGACTATGCCGTCAATCATGTTAAGCTGAGCTTTGCGAATGACAGTTCCACCTATACGCTGGAGTCGGCCGATGCGGTTATTCACGATCTTATACTGGCGGTGATACTGGTTGCTTTTGTGATGTTGTTTTTCCTGCATAGTATCCGTAACTCCCTGATCGTAATGGTATCTATTCCGGCTTCACTGATCGCTACTTTTATAGGGATGCAGTTACTGGGCTTTTCACTGAACCTGATGTCGCTGCTGGGTTTATCGCTGGTGGTAGGGATACTGGTGGATGACGCCATTGTGGTACTGGAGAATATTTACCGGCATATGGAAATGGGTAAGAACCGTGTAAGAGCTGCCTATGACGCTACGCGGGAAATAGGTTTCACGGTAACGGCCATTACGCTGGTTATTGTGGTGGTGTTTCTGCCTATTGCCATTACCACGGGGCTTGTATCGGATATCTTAAGGGAGTTTTGTCTTGTGGTTGTTATCGCGACCTTGTTATCGTTATTGTCGTCGTTCACGATTGTGCCCTGGCTATCGTCGCGTTTTGGCAAGCTGGAGCATGTGAGCAACAAGACCCTTTTTGGAAGGCTCATCCTTGGTTTTGAGAAGGGACTTGACAAGTTCACCAGTTTCATCACACGTTTACTCAACTGGTCGTTACGTCATAAGATCATTACGCTGGTGACGGTGCTGGCATTGCTGGTTTCTTCGTTCTTTTTACTGGGAGCGGGTTATATAGGCGCCGAGTTCTTTCCGAAGAGTGACAAGGGTGAATTCCTGGTGCAGATTGAGATGCCGAAGGATATTGCGATCGAGCAAACGAACCAGATGGCCTTACGTGCGGAGCAGTTTCTGAAGAAGCAGAAAGAGGTTGTAAAGATCATTACCACTGTAGGCCAGGCGAGCGGTGATGTGGGCGCTTCGCAGTCGAGCGCTTATAAGGCGGAGCTGGATGTATTTCTTGTTCCCAAGTCGGAGCGTGAAGATGATTCGTACTTATATGCTGCGAAAATAAAAACGGCGTTACAAAAGGAGCTGGTTACTCCTAAAATAAAAACTGCGGCAGTAAACATATTGGGTACTGCGGAACAGGCGCCGCTTGCATTAGTTGTAATGGCTCCCACGCTTGATACTGCGATGGTATTTGCGGAGCAGGCGATGCAATCGCTGCGTTCCATCAAAGGCGCTACCGAGGTTAAGTTATCGGTAGAAGCGGGCAATCCCGAGATCAACGTAGAGGTGGACAGGGATAAGATGTCAGCGCTGGGGCTTACTTTACAGGAAGTAGGCACTACGATGCAAACTGCTTTCAATGGTAATACCGATGGTAAGTTCCGGGCGGGAGAATACGAGTATGATATCAATATCCGTTTCAGCAGTTTCAACAGGGGTTCGGCAGAAGATGTGAACAACCTGCTATTTATCAATAGCCGCAAGGAGCAGATCAGGCTATCGCAGTTTGCAACGGTGAAG
Source organism: Filimonas effusa (assembly GCF_004118675.1). Classification (NCBI taxonomy): domain Bacteria; kingdom Pseudomonadati; phylum Bacteroidota; class Chitinophagia; order Chitinophagales; family Chitinophagaceae; genus Filimonas; species Filimonas effusa. Next base: position 828,082 of record NZ_SDHZ01000002.1, read on the forward strand.
CAGTCGTCGGGTCCGAGCCAACTGGAAAGAAGAGATAAGAGTGTTTCTGTAACCGTGGAGGGGCAAACCGTTGGGCGTCCAACAGGTACGGTTCAGGCGGAATGGCAGGAAGCCATCAACAAGCTGAAGCCTCCAACAGGCGTTACTTATGTGTGGGGTGGCGACCAGGAAAACCAGGGTGAGGGTTTTGGCACTTTAGGGATTGCGTTACTGGCTGCGATCATACTGGTATACCTGATCATGGTGGCGTTGTATAACAGTTTTGCGTATCCCTTCGTGGTGTTGTTCTCTATTCCTTTATCGATCATAGGAGCTTTACTGGCATTGGGTTTAACCAATAATACGCTGAACATATTCACCATATTGGGGCTGATCATGCTTATTGGTCTTGTTGCGAAGAATGCGATCATACTAGTAGATTTCACCAACCAGCGAAAGGCTGAGGGTGAAAGCACCGAGCAGGCGCTGATACAGGCCAACCATGCGCGTTTGCGCCCGATATTGATGACTACCATCGCTATGGTGATAGGTATGATCCCTATTGCGATAGCAAAGGGTGCGGGCGCTGAATGGAAGAACGGCCTGGCCTGGGTTGTCATTGGTGGTTTGATAAGTTCATTGTTCCTGACATTGATAGTTGTGCCGGTGATGTATTCCATCATCGACAAGCTTAGTAATAAGTTCGCCAAAAAGGATAAGCAGTCGATAGATGCGCTTATGACAGCCGACTACACGCCCACTGAGGTCGGCGAAGATGGCTTCTCACATTCTCATGTTCAATGATGAATGCAACTCCCTGTGTTCAGCCATGGGGAGTTTTTTTATTACCAGCAATTCTCGGCTATGAACACATCTGAACAACTGCTGATAACCGGGCAAAAGCTGTTCGGTAAACTTGGAATAAAGGCGGTGACGGTAGACGATCTATGCAACGATCTGCCTATTTCGAAGAAGACGTTTTACAAGTTATACGACGACAAGAAGGAGTTTGTGCTGGAAGTAATGCGCTATTCGATCAAGCAGCTTAAAAGAGAATTGATTGCATGCAGGAGGAACTGCGACAATGCGATAGAGATGTTGTTTGCGCAGCAGGATATTTTATCGGGATTCTATGAGATGCGGCCATTATTTGATCCTGAGTTCCTGGAGCTATGCCCGAAGGCTGTACGGCTTATCATTTCATTCCGGGAGGTATTTCTTGCTGCAGGCATCGAGCGGAATTTGAGAGAAGGAGTAGCGGCAGGGCTTTACCAGGAAGCGTTTGATTTGAAGGAAGTGACGAAGGCCTTTTTGCTGCTGATAGATATACTGCTGCTGACCAAGGGTCCGGACAAGGCAGCAGCAAAGGGGGCGCTGATGATATTTATCAATGGGATCACCACGTCTTGCGGGAGAGCGCTATTAATGCAGATCAGGGGATAAAGGAAGTAAGCAGAAGAAGATGTTTTTAACACCAACCAATAACTACCATTCAAATGAAAAAGAGCCGGCTACTGGTAACATTACTATTGTTTTCGGGGAGTTCGTTTGCGCAGAACATTTCTCCGAAAGTTATGCAGCATATGAAGGACTCCATTATACTGAGTCAGCTTCGCGCTGCCGCGTTGAAATACCCTATATTAAGACAGGGATCGGTTTCAACGGAAGTGATCAGCAGAACCAAGATCAGTTCGCAACTTTACGGGGAAGATCTCTATGAGGGAGAGGCACAGATAACAAGAGTACGGGCTAATTTCAATTTACCTATTTACCGTAAGGGGAAACACCTGTTTTCCACTACTTTGAATTACCTGGGGCAGCAGTTTGACCTGAATAATGCCAACAGTTTAAACCCGCGGTTTCCTGCGGTGCAAAACACCGAAGTATATAAAACCACGCTTAACCTGATTGCCAGTTATAGCAGGAGCGACAGTATTTTTCACCGTCCTGTTAATTTCAGCGCGAGCGTTTCGGTGTTAACTGACGGGGAGTTTTCAAATGCACGGCTGAATTATCTCGGCGTCATCAATTTCCCGCTCAGGCGTACGGCTACTACAGCCTATTCGGTGGGGCTGATCGTAAACATCGATCCCTCCTCTCCTGTTCCTGTGTTTCCTATTTTCAATTACTGGCATCAATTTAAACGCCCGGAGATTGAATTATTCATTGACCTGCCATCGCGGATAGCGCTCAGGAAGCCGTTGAGGGGGAAGACGGCTGTATTGCTTGGATCTGAATTGGGAGGGAGTTTATCGTTCCTGAATATGAACAACAGTTACTTACCGAAGCGGACCATCTATACTACGCTGGAGATAAAAAGCGGGGCTACGTTCGAGTATTCTTTCAGCAAGTACCTGATGCTGGGTGTGAATGGCGGGATACTATCGACGGTGTCGTCGAGGCACCTGGAGAAGAGCGCCAAAATGAATGATTATTTCATTAAGAATAGTATTCATTCTGCGCCTTACGTCAATGTTTCGCTATCGTTGTTGCCTGCTTTCCTGCATTTATAGGGGCTGGCGGCGGTTGTTATATTAAATTTTCCGGCAACTGTTTTCATATGTGTTCACAATGAATCAGTTGCCATTTTCGTATTATCGGGGATCCTTTCAAATTAACAATGGAGTAACATTGCGATGCTACTTTACATGGCATAAAACTTAGCCATGAAAATATCTACTGCCGGGGAAAAGGAATTACATTTTAAGGCAATTTACCTGGAGACATTTGAAAAATTAAACAGGATATTGCTAAGTTCCCTCAAAAACGAATCGCTTGTTTATGATGCACTGCAGGAGGCTTATCTTCAGTTATGGTTAAAGTGGGATCGGCAAAGCCGGGAAGCAGATCATTATCCATTTCTTTATTTCTATGCGCGTAATTATGCGTTAAAGCAGATAGCCCGAGATATCAAGCGGGAGTTAATACAGCATGATATTTACAAGGGTACGGATTCGAGCAATCTTGAGCGTGAGCTGGAGCGTAAGGAGTGGCGTTTGCAGTTAAGCCAGGTTATCAACAAGTTACCTGCGCGGCGTCGTGAGATCTATCGTTTATTCAAGGAGGAAGGGATGAGTTATCAATCGATTGGGGAGAAGCTGCATATATCGTCGAAGACTGTTGACAGTCAGTTAGCCAAGGCTGTGAAGACGATACGCAAGGAGATCAGTTCTGTTTATTGTTTACCTAAGCTTAGTGGGATTGGCTTTTTTTTATCAGTATTTTTAGAGTGGTAACAATTTCTTTACAATAGTTTTTATTATTTTTACTATGAATTCGGCAGCGGCTAAAAAGCTGGTGTTTGAAAATCATAGTTATAAAGGCTTATCTGCTGTCTGGATAAGCCTTTTTTTATAGCCATCCCGGAAGCCATTCTATTTTATGGCACCGGGATGGTTTTTATGTTTGGGGGATTGGGATGGTTATTGGGCAGCGATGCGGTAGAAGATTGTTTTGGGCTGGCGGACCTTGTTGGTGGCGCTGGCGCCGGGTCCGATGCCCATAGAAAGAACGAGGTTGTTTGTCCATATAATAGAAGTACCGGTCATGTTAGTTTGTATATATCCCATATTGTTCTGGCTTACGCTCATCACCTTTTCGTTTGAAGTTGCGTTATAACCTTCCAGGACGTAGCGTGTATTTTTTGCACCTGCGGGTACCAGGCTGTTGGGATCGGGCAATTGAATATAATTGCTGAACTGTTGTTTGGAGACACCTGGCATTTTCTTTACCAGTGCGGTTTGGGTACCGCCGAGGGTGTAGTACACCAGGATATCGATGTTCATGACATCGGGCAATGTAGCATCGAGCGTTACGAAACGCACCAGAAGGCTGTCTTTGTCGGGTTTGTGCGAGAGGTCGTTATCGTTGAACAGGGCAGCGGTTCCTGTGTAGAGGAAGTTTGCCATTATAAATTCTTTACCGGGCTGGATATGGACAACCGTATCTGTAATGGCCTGCTTACTATTTTCATTCACGAGTGAGATCTTATGTTCTCCGGCTTTGAGCAAGATAGCGTTTGCGGTACCTGGTTTTACGGGCGTTAATGTATCGCGGGTTTCGCCGTCGATCTTAACGAGTAAAGAGCCGGGAGCAGAGAATGTTGAAGTTGGGCTAAAGCTAACACTTCCGTATCCTACGCCAAGAAGATCTTCTCCTTTACTGCAGGAGGAAGACAATACGATCACAGCAGAGAGTTTTACTACAAGAATAACAAATGCGGAAGTAATGTTTAATGGTTTCATTTTTTTTAATAAGACCCGGAGCTACATAGCTCCGGGTCATTTTTTAATGATAGTCGAATATTGTTAACTTATACCATCCTTAGTAAGGATTTGTTTGAGGCGCATAAGAAGTCCAGTTCTGCACATCCCAACGAGGGCCGCTTGCAGGACCGAAAGCACCTGCATAACCTACGCTGCTGAAGCTGGTTAATGCGCCGCCCGGGTGAGTTACGCTCACGCCGGACAGGGAGAATAAACCATCGGCAGGAGAAGGGCTAAACGGATCGTCGTTATAGCGATAATCGGGAGTAGCTACAGCACCGCAAGCGCAGGTGATGCTGAACGGATTGCTGAGCAACAGGTAGTCGTTAGTGATCAGCGCAGTAGAGCGATCAACAGAAGTACCACCGCTGGCAGGGTTTGTAGCAGCCGTGAATCCGTGAACTGCATCGAAAGCGAAGAGAGAAGGTGCAACAGTAGCAGCGCTATAGTTAACACCTGTAGCGAAGCCACCTACCAAAGAGTTCACGAAAGTGAATTCAGTAGTTTGGCGGAAGAGGGCGCCAACACCAGCGCTACCAGATCCGATAGGACCAGGGGTAGCTGAGTGTCCGATCAGGGTGAGGTTAGACAATACCGGGTGTGTAGGCCTGTTGCCTTCGGTAAGCGCGTTATTGGTATTGTTGTTACACTCGATACCGTTAGGGTTTGTAGAGTAGCCACCAGCGCAAGGCAGTTTAATGCCGGCAGCAAACTGGATAGCACCCTGATAGCCGTTATCGAAGTCGAAGTCATCGTCATCGCAGCCATAGGCGATGAGGTTTTTAGCGTTCACTGAGCCGCCGAAGAATTCGAATGCGTCATCAGCGCCATAAGAAACCTGGATGTTTTCGAGGATAGTAGCAGAACCTACGCCACCGAGTGTAAGGCCGTTAAGTTCGTTATCGGCTTCGAGCACGTCACCTGCGAATTCGATACGAACGTTTCTGAGTGTGCTGGCGCTGGCAGCGTCGGCATTTACAGAAGCATCGTTTGCACCGCCATTGCTACCATACTGGATGCTGGCAGGATATGACAGGAATGAAGAAGAAGGAAGATAAGAAGCGGCGATACCTTCGATAATAACCGTAGGCGCTACGTTGATAGGAGCGCTACCCAGGAGCACTACACCACCCCAGTCACCACGGCCCCTGCTGCATACAGGCTGATCGGTAGTGAAGACGATAGGTGCATCGATTGTACCATCGGCGATAATTTTAGCGCCTTTAGCAGACAGGAGGAAGGAAGGATTTCCTGAAGTGCTTGCTTTACGGCCTTTGATGAAGGTGCCAGGCTGAATAGTAAGCGTGGCATTGTTTACAACGAAAGTAGGACCATCGATGAGCCAAACCCTGTCGTTTGTTAAGGTAAGCGCAGATGATATTACGTTAGGAACAGTAGCAGTAAGAGAAGGCACAGCGCGGCTGTCGAGGTAAGAGCTGCCGGCCCTGTTAAACTCAGGCGTTGCGTCCTTTGTTTCAGTAGTGTTTTTTTTACATCCTGTTGCCACCAGCAAAGCGCAAATAGCGGCAAGAGCTAAAAAGTTGATTCTTGAAGTCATAGTCTTTGGGTTTTAAAAGATAAGCTGCATATGAGGCCGGTGTGCTGTCTTACACCGGGCATCATTGTTGTGTTTTTACGTTTAATTTTTTTTGTTGTTAACGAATACAGACTAGCATTAAAAGCGGTAAATAAAGTTTATCGTGTAGGTAACGCCGAACTTATAACGGCGTACTACGGTGTCATAATCCTTATTAAAAGAAGTTCCTTTAGGATCGTTATATTCTGCCGGGAATGTTGAAGGCTGGCCGGGGTATTGTTCTACGGAAGGTGCGGTTGGTGCAAATCCGAAGGGGTTACCTACGTCGAGCTGGTTTCTATAGAACACTTGTTCCTGGTTGAGCAGATCGTTGATATTGAGTTTTATCTCGGCGCGTTTTTGTTTCAGGAATTTATAGCTCAATTGAAGATCGATAAGGTCGCGGGATCTTTCATATTCATCTGACGCCCTGTCGGGAGAGGCGAATACGATACGTTTGCCATAACGGTTATAAGCGACATTCACTCCGAAGCTATTTCCTGCGTACAGCAGTCCTCCGTTCACGATATAGGGAGACTGACCTGCCAGGGGTCTATTACGCGTGGGTGATACTTTATTTCCATCTTTATCTACGGCATCTCCATCTCTAAAGACAACAGAGGCATCGATCCAGGTGAAGTTTCCTGAGAGGAACAGGCGTGACAGGAAAGCCGAAGAAGGAGAGATGAAGCCAAATGATTTTCTGAAGTCGAATTCCAGTCCTTTATCTTCTGCTTTTTCGAGGTTTTTATACTGGAACACGTTAGGATACAACAGTGTTTCAATAGGGTTTTTGAATTTTTTATAGAAAGCGGAGACGCTGATCACTTCGCCTGGTGACGGAAAGTATTCCAGTCGCAGGTCGGCGTTGTTCACCTGAGTTGTCTGAAGCGGGCTACCTGTAACGGTATTAAAGTAATCGTAGTCGAAGTAGGCGAAGCTGGACAGTTCTCTAAAGTCGGGTCTTGCCAATGTTTTATACCATGCTGCTCGTGCATTGAGTTTACTTGAGATGGCATAGATTGCGTTCACAGAAGGGAGCCAATCTGTTTGATTGATACCTGTTACTGTACGATCGGTTGCCTGTGTTTGTTTATTCCAGACAAAATCGCAGACCTCCTGTTTATTTGCTTCGGCGCGGAGACCTCCTATGAGTCGTAATTGTTTGAGGGGTTTGAGGTCGAGCATCAGGTAACCTGCGTGCAGGCGTTGGATGCCTTCGTATCCCTGGGAAGTTTCGGCTTCGTCGCGGTTGCGTCCCTGTCCGCTTATGGAATGCAGATACAGGTCTTTTGCGAAGTTTTCCTGTGTAAATACCTGGTCGTAGGGAGTTCCTTTTCCATAGTTGCCATCGGAAAAGACGAGCATACGATAGAGATCGGCGCCGAAACTGGCATTACGGGATTTTCCCTGGTATCCTAATTTAAAGGTCTGGTTTAATTTGAGCAGTTTAAACGGCACCTGGAAATTGGCCGCCCAGTTATAAATTTTTTCATTAAGGTTAGCATAAAAGAGGTTACCATTTTTGAGCCTGTTATCAACAAGATCGTAACCGAGGTAGTCTTCGGGTGGTGTTTGTCCGGGCACACCAATATTGAGCCTGGAGACAACGCGGCTATAAGGCTGATCGCGGTCCATTTTGCCTGCTGAAGCAAACCAATCGGCTTTTACTCCTTTTTTACCGATTGCATGTTCGCCACCGAGTTGAGACTGGAAGAGCTGGTTGATGACGGTAACGCTGTTATAGCTATCCTGGCGTGCATCGCTGTTATCGATGTCGATGCCTGTGTATTTCCATAACTGGTCGGAGAACCTGCGGTTATAGGTATTCTGCCAGGTAAATTTATGTTTGCCTATCTGGTAGCCCATATTGAAGCTACCTCCCAGGGTAGTCGCATATTTGTTGGCGGTACCTGCGTAGTCGAATTTAAACGGATCGTGGAGGTCTCTTTGCTGGATAGTTTGTTCGTTACGATAGGTTAATGCAGCCACCAATCCCAGGCGGCTATCGTTTGAAAAAGGCATTACCCTTCCGAGCTGCACCTGATAGTTCTGGGTTGGCATTGCCGTATATTTTTTCAGTGTCCAGTTTTCGGGCATGGTGCTGAGGAACTGGTGCATTTTCTGGCGATTGGGGTCGCTGGCGGGTGTTGTTCTTGACACTTTTGATTCCATGTTATTGTATTCGCCCCATGACATGCCTTCCGGTTTTTTATGGACATCGGATGCAAATCCGATCCAGGCGTTGTTCCCCCTGTTGAGGCCTATCATATCCTTTCCCGTGCTTTGCGTATTATAGCCTGTGCCTACAGTGAGCTGGAGGAAGTTTTCGGCAGGGATGTCTTTGGTTTCAACGAGTACGAGGCCACCGGAGAATTCGCCTGTGAGGTCGGGAGTAGCGGTTTTATTGACCACTACCCTATCGAGGATGGAGCTGGGCACCATATCGAAGGCGAAGTTGCGCCTGTTGGGTTCGGAGCTGGGGAGCATGGCGCCGTTGAGCAGTACGTTGTTATAACGTTCGCTGAGGCCGCGTACCACAACATATTTGTCTTCGGTGACCTGGAGGCCGCTGATCCTTTTCAATACCTGGGCGGTATTGTTATCGGGGGTACGGCTTATTTGTTCTGCAGTGATACCATCGGACACGGATGCACTGTTTTTCTGGCGGATATAAAGACCCTCTACAGAAGCCCTTTTATAACTGGTGGATACCACTACGTTGCTGAGAGATTTATCTTCCAGTGTCAGCAGTACGTTGAGGCTGGTATTCTGGTCGGCGGTAACGGTGATATCGGTAACGCGTTTTACCTGGTAGCTCATGAAGCTTACTTCCATGGTATATACACCCGGGGTGAGACTTAGCTGATAAGCACCGTCGGCACCGCTTTGTGTTGTTGCTGCTGATGGTATGATCTTGATAACGGCACCTGGTAAGGATTCGCCTTTTTCGCCGAGGACGAGGCCGGAGATCTTGCCGGCTGCGATTTTTTGGATGTTCCTATGTGAGAACTTCTCCTTTGTTTCGATACGTACGGAGATTTCATTTCCCCTTATATCGTAGGCCAGTGGCAGTTTTTCGCGCAGCTGGCGTAATGCGTCGGATACAGGGAGCCGGGAGAAGGAGAGTTTATCGACAGTTACTTTACGGGCAGCTTCCTGGTCGTAAAAGAACTGGCAGCCTGACTGGGATTGGAGCTGCTGCAGGACTTCGTTAAGATTAGCGCCGGTAAGATCGAGTGTTATGCGGGCTCCTTTTTTTGCTGTTGTATTTGTTTGTGCGTTTACGGTTTGTATTGCCAGGATAAGCAATAACGAAAGAGCAAGCAGGCAGCGCTTATGCTTCAAAAATATACTTAGTTTTGTTGAAGGTGTACACATAAAAATTGTAATAGGTCGTAACTATTCAGTTTTAGTATCCGGGGGAGTACCAGTCGTAATGGTATTCCCCTTTTGTTTATAATGTAATGTTGGCTGGATCGAGGACTATCTGCTTATCACATAAACGTTACCTCCTTTCTTTTTAAAGTGCAGGCCGTGGATGAACAGGATACGTTCGAGTGTTTCCTGTACATTGTTTCTGCGATAAGCACCACTGATCCTTTTATTGTTAATAAGGCTATTATCAGCGACTTCGATGCTGATGTTGCATGCGCGTTCGAGGCGATTGAAGACATCATGCAAAGGGATGTTCTGAAAGACGAGCCTTCCGGATGTGAACATATCTTCTTTACCTGCCACATCGATAGGCTGAACATCCATAGCAGCTTTGGTGTTTGAATAGTTGAGCTGTTGTCCGGGCCGGAGCAGACGTTGTTCTTTTGGAGAACTGATAGACACGGCGCCTTTTACGAGTGTTATCATTACGTGTTGTTCATTTTCGTAGGCTTCGATATTAAAAGCAGTGCCGAGCACTGTTGTGGAAAGCGCTCCTGTTGTTACGCGGAAGGGTTTGAGTTTTGCCGCTGCCACGTTGAAATAGGCTTCACCTTTCAAGCGTATCAGGCGGGCGGTATCGTTATAATTCTTTTTATCGTAGATGATCTCGCTGCCGGGTGTTATCCAGATATGCGTTCCGTCGACCAGTTGAACAAGCCTGATGTTATGTCCGTTGTTGGTGACGCGTGTAAAGTCTGTTTCCGCTACTGCAAGAGATTGTAGTTTTTCGTTACGGAAGAAGAACCATGCGGTGGCAGCGATAAGGATAAAGCTTGCCGCTACGGTAGCCCAGGGATTCAGTGTGCGTATGCGGCTTTTTTTTGCGGGCGCATCTTCGCGGGCGATGCGTGTTGTAAGCGCTTCGAAAAAAGCATCGCGGTGAGCGGGTTCTGTTTTTATGTTATTGCCATGTTCCGCCGCGGCTTCTTCGGCATATTCATCGAACACACGGTGGTCGTTACTTTCGAAGTACTCCCCTACCTGTTTCTTTTCCCAGTGATTGCTCCACCCCGCAAAAAAACTTTTTAATATTTCCCTGTTCATATTGTTTGTTGTTTCCGTGGTGTTTTGCAACGACCGTACACCAACAATAATCTTCGAGGGGAGCGGACTCCCTACTGTTAATTAAAATTTCTTTTGCTTTTTTTTTGCGGGCAGCGCGGGATGTTAAGCCAGTATTTTATTTTTTCTGCGGATAGGGAGTTGTTGCTGGCGGCGGCTTATTAACGGGCAAACGGCTCATCGCTTACGGGAGACATCTGTTATGATAAGCTATTATTCCGCCCGGTTATATACCATACTGGTTTTAATCATTGCCTTCGGCAGTTGTAAAAAGGAGCAGCAACAGTTATTATTACCTGCTGAGCAGCAGTGGATACTTGACAGTATGCGTACTTATTATTACTGGAATGACCAGCTACCCTCTCAACCGGCAGCTGCGGGCAGCGCCAGTGATTTTTTTGCGTCCTTATTATATAGTAAAGACAGGTTTTCATTTGTCACCGATCCGGGGGCGGAAAAGAAAGAATACAGTTCTTTTGCGTGGTATGGATTTGAGTATGCTTTGTTAACCGGGATGAGCACACCGGATAAACTTACGGGAGTAATAACGCTGGTGGTTCCGGGAGGTCCTGCTGCCCGGCAGGGGTTGAAAAGGGGAGATTATTTTACTGCTGTAAACGGGATAGCCCTTACGGCATCGAGTAAGCCTGTAGCTGAGCAGTTGTTACGTAGCGGCGACGGAGTGAGGCTTACTACTGCCGCATTTAGTGGTGGCATATTACAAGAGGGAGTTACGTTGCCTGTTTCTTATAGTTATTATAGTGAGCAGCCTGTTTATACTTCAAAGGTGCTGAGTGCTGGTGACCGGAAAGTGGGTTACCTATTTTATAACCAGTTCAATGGTTACTACGACCAAGTGTTGCTGAATACGCTAGCGGGATTGAAGCAGCAAGGGATACAGGAACTGATCCTGGACCTGCGTTATAACCCAGGCGGGGATGTGTCGAGTTCAGCCAAGCTGGCGGCGGCGCTGTGTAATGCCAGCGCAGATCAGCCTTTTGTCATTTACCAGGCGAATCGTAATGGTGGGCGGCGGACCAGTTCATTTCAAACTACGATCAGGGAGAACAATTATATGCCGTTGTCTTTTTCAGAGATAGCGGGTTACCGGGTTTCACTGAGTCGCGTGTTTATACTTACCGGAGGGGGAACAGCTTCTGCGTCGGAATTACTGGTAAACAGCCTGCGGCCCTATATGCGGGTGATACAGATTGGGGGGCGGACGATGGGAAAGGATATGGCAAGCTTCGCTATAAACGACCGGAGCATTCCACGGAAAACGGATCTGGTGCTTCACCCGTTGGTCTTTAAATTATATAATGCCAATGGACAGGGTGATTATGCAAACGGTCTTACGCCGGACGAGTTAGTGGATGAATGGAGTGTATTGCCGCTGCTTCCGTTTGGGGATGTGCAGGATCCTCTGATCAACAGGGCATTGGCGTTAATAAGTGCTTCGCCTACTGGCAAGAGGCTGGCAAATGCAGCAGACTTGACTACTGCTGGAACACCCCGCCCAATACGCTGGAGAAACCGGAATTTTCCGGACGGCACCTACGATATTACGCCTGCTACTAACGGCGTGTTATACCTGGTTTCGGAACAAACAACGCGGCCCGCGTTGCCTGTAGAAGTATCGGGAGACCGTTTCAGATAATCCGGAATCAATATTTCTCAAATCGCCGTTTATCATAATGAAAAGTCAAAAATTCCTTTTTGGTGGTGGTAATAAGTCCCAACACAATAGATAAAGGCTCTCTGTAAGTTGCAGACCATTATACTATTACCTGCTTGAGAAATCCGTACCCGTTTTACTGTGTAAAAGTTAAAATTCGGGCGTAAACGCTCAAAATCTTCCTTTTTAAGACAAACTGACAGCTTCCGGTGGCCGGAGGGCGCTATTCCAGTGTGATTTTTTCCACATACCGAAATTAATTCCCTAATTTTGCCGCCCCTTCTAACCTGCAAGGGTCCTGAAAAGGAAAAATAACAGGAATATTATAAAAGTGTAACAATGGCAATTGTAACCAGAGAGAACATAGGTCTCTTAACTGACAAGCTTACCGTTACGGTAGCCCGTGAAGATTATTACCCGGCTTTTGAACAAAGTCTTAAAAAATACGCCAAAACCGCGAACATCCCCGGTTTCCGTAAAGGAATGGTTCCTGCCAGCCTTGTGAAAAAGATGCATGGCCAGGGCGTGTTTACTGAAGAAGTATTACGTCGTGTTGAGAAAGAGCTTGGCGATTACATGGCGAAAGAGCAACTGGACATTTTTGCCCAGCCGCTGCCCATGGAGAATGATGCGCGTGCTTTTGACATGAATAATCCTGCCGATTATGTTTTTGCGTTTGAAATTGGTTTAAAGCCTGATTTCGCGCTGAACACCGGCGATATTGCTGTAACACGTTACAAAGTGAACGTTACAGAAGATATGATCAACGACGAGGTTGAGCGTTTACGCACCCGTCATGGTAAGATGACTGATCCTGAAGCTGCCGAGACCGACGAGCATGTATTAACTGTTCAGTTTGACGAGACAGATGCTGCAGGTAATGTTATAGAAGGTGGTATCAGCAAATCGAATTCACTGCTGGTGAAATATTTTGCCGAGTCTATCCGTCCTACCCTGATTGGTTTAAAGAAAGACGCGACTTTACAGATACAGCTGGCTACTGCTTTCGACAGCAAAGAGCGTGAGTGGGTAATGAGCGACCTGGGCTTAAACAAAGACAGCGATGCTGATGCCGACAAATATTTCCGTTTAACCATCACCAAAGTTGGTTTGATAGAGAAAGCCGAGCTGGCTGAAGAATTCTTTGAAACAGTTTACCCCGGCCGTGGTGTAAAGACTGAAGAAGAGTTCCGCAACACTGTAAAATCTGAGATCGAGGCTTATTATGGCCAGCAATCCAGCAACCAGGTACATGACCAGATCTATCATCACCTGGTAGATCATACCAATATGGAGTTTCCTGCTGAGTTTCTGAAGCGCTGGTTACAAACCGGTGGTGAGAAGCCTAAAACTGCTGAAGAGGCGGAAGCGGAATATCCAAGTTTTGCCAACCAGTTGAAGTGGACGCTGATCAGCAGCAAACTGATCAACGACAACAAGATCACTGTTGAGCCTGCTGAAATCAAAGAACACGCTAAACAGCAAATGCTGGGTTATATGGGCGGTCAGTCGCTTGACAGCGCTCCCTGGCTCGATGAATATACCAACAGAATGATGCAGGATCAGAAGTTTGTTGAGAATGCTTATTTCCAACTGCAAACCACCAAGTTGTTCCAGTTACTGGAAGGCCAGGTGAAGGCGAAGGAAGAAAGCATTAGTGCGGAGGATTTTGCTTCGAAGTTGCATCACCACCACCACTAGGCTATATCTCAATCAGATAATAAGAAGAGGGTGTATTCATAAGTGATACACCCTCTTTTTATGTGTATCCTGTCCCGTCCTAAAATATGTTGACACAATCATCATATGAATATGGAAAATGCAGTAACGCCTCTGTATCAAAAGCGGACTCAAAAAGATTACAGTTTAGCTTTCAAATTACAGGTAGTGAATGAGGTAGAAAAAGGCTTATTAAACCAGGATCAAGCTCAACGGAAATATGGTATCCAAGGAAACATGACCATTTTAGTTTGGTTAAGAAAGCATGGGAGCTTAGATTGGAACTCAAAAAAGAAAATGGGTCAGTCTACCCCCAGGAGCCAACCTCATTTTTTATGGCAGGTGACAGCATTAACGGCGGCCGTATCTACCCATTGATACAGCCGCCGTTTTTAAGTAATAGCCAGGATAGGAAGCCTGCGTCGGGGGGTGTCAGCGATATTGCAGTTGGGTTGAAGATGGCCGATCGTAGCTCCCGGCCGGCTTCAAAAAGACCTGTTACGGCTTGCAGGCGGCATTAAGACGGCTTATAAACGGCTATATAAAGCGTTCTTTTTCGTAGTTGGCAGGCGGAGGCACGGATGCATTTTGCTAAAAAAAGACGCGGTTTTGGGATGTATACGTCAAAGCTTCTTTAAAGCTTCCTTAGAGCTTCTTTAAGGCTTCTTAAAAAAGAAGCCTTTTTTTAGCAAAATAGGACTTTCCCGGGAAAACCAATAGCCTGTTTGCAGTCACCAGGGCTTGCAGGCGGGGACTGCGGTTGAAACGCTGGTCACTTACAGGCCTGTGGCATCTCTTCTTAAAAACTTTACGGGCATTTGTTTTTTTCGCTACCTTTTGGGTATTAAAACGTACACTATGGAGGAACTGATCAAGCGTCTGGTTGCTAGCGGGTTAACAGAGCAGCAGGCTTACAAGGCTGTAGAAATAGTCAAGGATTTTGCGAAGGAGAAATTCCCTTTATTTGCCGGCGCCATCAATAAGGTGTTCGACAAATACGGGCCTAAGGAGGAAGATGACTTTTTAGGTTAATGCGGGGGAAATGGCCTGACGAGTTGTCGTTTTTATGGCTTTGCATAATATTTGGGTAATAACACTATCTTTCAATTTATAAATAGACTCATTATGGATTTTGGAAAGGAATTCGAGAAATATGCAATCAAACACCGTGGTATCAGCGGTGCGACCCTGCATAGTTACCAGCAGCATAATTTTACCAACCTTACCCCATATATCATTGAAGAACGCCCTTTAAACGTGGCGAGTATGGATGTATTCAGCCGTTTGATGATGGACCGCATCATCTTTATGGGTGATCCTATCAATGATTATGTAGCCAATATTGTAACGGCGCAGTTACTGTTTTTGGACAGTACCGACCGTACGCGTGATATCCAGATGTATATCAACTGTCCTGGTGGCAGTGTGTATGCAGGTTTGGGTATTTATGACACCATGCAGTTTGTAAGTCCTGATATTGCGACCATTTGTACGGGTATTGCTGCCAGTATGGGTGCGGTGCTGATGTGCGCCGGTGTTCAGGGCAAACGCAGTGCTTTAAAACATTCCCGTATCATGATTCACCAGCCCAGCGGTTCTATCGGCGGGCAGGCTTCGGACATACAGATCACTGCGAAAGAGATCCGTAAGATCCGTTTCGAGCTGGATGAAATACTGGCGAATCATACGGGTAAAGATGTTGCTACCATTGCTGCTGACAGGGACCGTGATTTCTGGATGACAGCGCAGGAAGCGAAGGACTACGGCCTGGTTGATGAGGTATTACTTATCAACCCGCGGAAAGACAGAAAAGACAAGTAATTAACTAAAAACAGCCTAACTACCATGATACAGTCTGAATATATGAATCCTTTTTTATCTGAAGAGGAAGAAGAAAGTCCGAAAGAGGAAAAGCAGGAGCAGATGTCACCCCAATTGATGAAGAAAATGGAGAAGCTGTTCCTGGAAAAGCGTTCCATTTACCTGTGGGGCGGAGTAGATGATAAGTCGGCGCGTGATATAGTAAGCAAGTTATTGGTTTTGGATGCGGACAAACCCGGGAAGGAGATCAAATTATATATTAACAGTCCTGGTGGGGTTGTTACGAGCGGGATGGTGATTTATGATACCATACAGCTGATCTCTTCTCCTGTAACCACTATTTGTATGGGACTGGCGGCGAGCATGGGTTCCATTTTACTGAGTGTGGGCACGAAAGGCAAGCGTTTGATCTATCCGCATGGCGAGGTAATGATACACCAACCCAGTTTAGGAGGTTATTTCCAGGCGACTTCGGCCGATATTGAAATTCACGCTTTGCAAATGGAGAAAACCAAATTGCTTGGTGCTGAGATACTTGCGAAGAATTGTGGCAAAAGTGTAGAGCAGGTATTACGTGATTTTGACCGTGATTACTGGATGGATGCCAAGGAGGCTATTGCATACGGCATTGTGGATGGAATTGTAGAGAAGCTTTAGCATTAAAAATCATAAAATTTGGAGCTAAAACCGCTGTCTGCCGGCGGTTTTAGTATTTTTGTACCTTCCGATATCATAGGGAAAGAATATTATTTTATTTATGGCAAAACAATCCAGCTTACATTGCTCTTTTTGTGGCCGCAGCCGCGACGAGGTGAAGATACTGATAGCCGGTCAGGAAGGGCATATTTGTGAGAATTGTGTAGAGCATGCGCAGGAGATCATAGCGCAGGAGTTACAGGTAAAACAGGAGCAGTCGTCGTCGCAGTATACTTTTTCTGTGAAGCGTCCTTTGGAGATCATGCAATTTCTAGATCAGTATATTATCGGTCAATATGAGGCGAAGAAGGTAATATCCGTAGCGGTATACAATCACTTTAAACGTATTACCCAGAAGGTCCAGGACGATATAGAGATCGAGAAGAGCAATATAGTAATGGTTGGGGAAACGGGAACGGGTAAAACGCTGCTGGCGAAGACGGTAGCGCGCCTGTTGAATGTTCCTTTCGCCATTGTAGATGCGACTGTATTCACCGAAGCGGGTTATGTGGGTGAGGACGTGGAAAGTATGCTTACGCGTCTTTTACAATCGTGCAACTATGATGTAACAGCTGCCGAGAAGGGTATTGTTTATATTGACGAGATAGACAAGATCGCGCGTAAGGGGGACAATCCATCCATTACGCGTGATGTGAGCGGAGAGGGTGTTCAGCAAGGTTTACTGAAAATGCTTGAAGGCACTGAGGTGCTGGTTCCCCCCCAAGGCGGCAGGAAACATCCTGAGCAAAAGATGATAAAGATAAACACGAGCAATATCCTGTTCATCTGTGGTGGTGCGTTTGACGGTATTGACAAGGTCATTGCCCGCAGGATCAATACCAATGCTATTGGTTTCAGTGTAAACAAGGAGCAGCAGGAGCTTCAGAAGAAGAACATGCTGCAGTTTGTAAATGCGCAGGATCTGAAAGGGTTTGGCCTGATACCCGAGCTGTTAGGCCGTTTACCGGTGGTTACTTACCTGGAGCCATTGGATGTAGCTACGCTGCGTTCTATTTTAACCGAGCCTAAAAACAGCCTGGTGAAGCAATATACCCGCCTGTTTGACATGGAAGGTATTGCGTTGAAGATAGATACCGACGTGCTGGATTTCATGGTTTCGAAAGCTATGGAGTTTAAGCTGGGTGCGCGTGGTTTACGCAGCATTTGCGAGCATGTGCTCACAGAAGCTATGTTTGAACTTCCGGGTACTGATGCCAAGGAATTTCATGTTACGCTTCCTTATGCCCAGGCTCAGTTCAGCAAGAGCAAGATGGGGATGCTGAAGGTGGCATAACGGATATCATTAAAAATAGAAAGCCGGAGAAAATTCTCCGGCTTTTTTTTATGCTTTGACCCGGGGGATTTTTATTCTTTTTCGTAGCGGAATTTTACGGCTATGGTGGAGCCGCGGGAGGGTTCGCTTTCGATGAGGAGTTCGGCTTCGTTCTTTTCGATGAGGTCTTTTACGAGGATGAGGCCGAAACCGCTTCCTTTTTCGTTGGAAGTGCCTTTACTGGAGACATACTGGCGGGCGCCTACTTTGGCCAGGATATCCTTGCTCATACCTATGCCTGTATCTTTTATGAGAATATAGGCATATGTTTCGTCTATTACGGAGGTGAGCAGGATCTCGCCTTCGGACGGGGTGAATTTTATGGCGTTGGTGATAAGGTTGCGGAAGATGATCTTCAGCATTTCACGTTCTGCGCGCCATTCGAGGTGTTTATCGATATGATTGGTGACTTTGATCTGTTTGTTCTGGATGGGGATACGCTGTTCTTCGATGAGGGTGGCGTTCATGCGGTGCATGTTTACCCTGGTGCGTTCAATTTTGAGTCCTTTCATCTGACCGCGGATCCAAAAGAGGAGGTTATCGAGGAGGGAGAGGCTGCGAACGTATTGGCTTTCGAGTTGTTCGAGCAGTTCTTCGGTTTCTTTTGGGCTTACGAGTTTGAGGTTGATGAGGTCGAGGATACTTTTTGTATTCACGAGCGGGTGCCTCAGGTCGTGTGAGATGATAGAGAGGAGTTTGTCTTTCAGTTTATTATCTTCTTCCAGTTTCTGGTTTTGGCGGGAGATGGCCCTGTTGAGCTGATCGAGCGCCGCGGCATTTTTCTGGATGATCATATTTTTTTGTTTCAGCGCGTCGCTGAAGATGCGGACCTTTTTGTAATTAAGGTAAAAAGGTATTGCCATGAGGAAGCAAAGGACCAGCAGCAGCGCTGCGAGGATGAGGAGCCGTTTTTGATTTCGCAGGGTTTTTTGGGCTGCTTGCACTTTAAGCAGCGCTTCTTCATTTACCTCTTTGAGTTTATCGGCCTTAGCGCTAAGGGAGTCTACGATTTCGGCATTAGTTTGCTGATCTCTCGCATAAGTTACATTGTATTGCGAGCAGATACAACATAGAATCAGTAAAATCAGAAGTCGTTTAATCATTAGGGGGCTCTGTTGCGTAAAGGGGGCTTGAAGGTAGTTAACAACGGTGGTAAAACAAAAGCCTCTCTACGCAACAGGCCGAATAATAAGGGTAAAAACTCGATTTTTATCTTATTTTAATACCTCTCTTGCGATCACAAGTTTTTGGATCTCGGATGTACCTTCGCCAATGGTGCAAAGCTTGGCATCTCTATAGAATTTTTCTACGGGAAAATCTTTTGTGTAACCGTAGCCTCCAAAGACCTGAACGGCTTCATTAGCGACTTTTACGGCGACTTCGCTGGCATAGTATTTTGCCATAGCGGCCTGTTTGGTCATGGGCAGTCCTTTTTCCTTGAGTTCGCAAGCCTGGAGCGTAAGCAGGTCTGCTGCTTCGATCTCTGTTGCCATATCGGCGAGTTTGAAGCTGATACCCTGGAAGTTGGCTATCGGCTGATCGAACTGGTGGCGTTCTTTGGCGTATTGGATGGCTGCCTGGCAGGCTCCTTTGGCGATGCCCAGGGAAAGGGAGGCTATAGAGATACGTCCGCCGTCGAGGACCTTCATGGCCTGGTGGAATCCGTCGCCTACTTCGCCGAGTTGGTTTTCTTCGGGGATGCGGCAGTTTTCGAAGATAATTTCGGCAGTTTCGCTGGCGCGCATGCCGAGTTTGTTTTCTTTTTTACCGCCGCTAAAGCCTGGTGTCCCTTTTTCGATGATGAATGCGGTGCAGTTTCGTGGCGTACGGGGTTCGCCGGTGCGGGCCAGTACCACCGCCACGTTACCGGAGATACCGTGCGTGATCCAGCATTTGGTGCCATTGAGCACCCACTCGTCGCCATCTTTTACGGCAGTACATTTCATATTACCTGCATCGCTGCCGGTGCCGGGTTCTGTAAGTCCCCAGGCGCCAATATGTTCGCCGGAGGCCAAGGCCGGCAGGTATTTATGTTTTTGCGCTTCGTTACCGAACTGCAGGATATGGCCTGTACAAAGAGAGTTGTGGGCTGCCACGCTGAGGCCTATGGAGCCGCAGACCTTTGCAATTTCTTCTATTATGGTTTTATAATCGAAATAGGTAAGACCTGAGCCACCGTAGATCTCGGGGACCAAAACGCCCATCATACCTAATTTTCCCATTTCCCTAAACAGATCGGCGGGGAAGGTTTGTGCTTCGTCCCATTCCATGACATAGGGCTTAATATGCTGCCGGGCGAATTCCTTTGCCGTTTGGGCAACATGCTGCGTAATCTCGTAGGCTGTTCCTTTCATTTAGCTAACAATTGTTAGGTTCAAAACTAATGGTTTTATTTTCATTTCATTCAGAAAACTTAAAACCTTTAGAAAATTAACAGGTGAGAAGGCTTTGCGGTTTACGGTGTTTTATGATATTCTGGGGAACTTTTAAAGTTATACTGGTTTACAAGTATTTGGAGATTAGAGTGGGCTTGGATCGATAGGCAGCACGGCGTACCAGGCTAGTCTGTGGCGGAATATTCCAGGAGCCAGGGGTGTGGGTCCGGCAGACTTCAGCTGTAATACTGCAGGTATGAACCGGGCTGCATCGGGGCTGGTTTGCAGGAATTCGGGTTTATAGTTCCTGTTTCCGGGGATAGCCGTTGCTGTGAAGGCATTGGGGTATTCGACGGTTGTTTTTACGGCGGGGGGAGCAACGGTGGTGGTATCTACATAGAGATAAGGCAGCATGAGGCTGAAAACGCTATCGGGCAGACCGTAGGTTTGTTGTACCTGGTAAACAGACTGGAAGTTGCCCAGTTTGTTTCTGAAGGCGACGATACGTTTGGACAGCACCTCTCCTATTCCCGGGAATTTTTTCCAATCGGCGGCGGTGGCGGTATTGATGTTTGTGGGGATCAATTGTTTTCCGGGTGAAAGTTTACGGGAGGGGGATGTGGGTGGGGATGATTGAAAAGCAGTGGTTTGGCGTGGTAAAGCGGCTACTGATTGCAGGGTGGTGGTGCCTTGTTGTGGTAAGGCGGCTGAAGGGTATGACGTGGTGGCTGTTTGCCGTGGTGCGGGGATAGAGACATATGGGATGAGCCTGTTGGCTTCTTCGGGGCGGAGGCCGTAGATCTTGCGGAGGTCACCGGGTTTGCGGAAGGTTCCTCCTTTTTCCCTGTAGTGCATGAGGGTGAGGATAGTTTTGGGGGGCAGTCCCAGTTGCTTTAAGCCGGCTTCGGTGATGGTGTTTGGGTTAAAGGCGAACAGGTGAATAGCTGTTGCGGGCGGGGCGTTATATGTTTCAGCATTTATTGTTCCTGTTGCTGCGGGGGGCATTTGTTTGTTGTTGAGGCTGTTCATGGCTGCCAGATCGAGTTGGGGCGCGGGTACCGGCGGGTTGAAGCAGCGTGGGAGGAAGATGAGCAATAAAATGGTAAACAGGAGGATAAGGAGTGCTGCCCTTTCCTTACGGGAAAAGTGGAAATAGTTTTTCCATAGGTGTTCTTGCATAGTAAAAGGATTCAGGAGTTTAGCAATCAATTGCTAATCCGTCGTATGCGAGCCTGATATGACCGGGCAGTGTAGCGTTGACCTCGTTGTGTTTTCCGAGCTGGTGACTTATGTGCGTAAAATACGCCTGTGGCACCTTTAGTTCGTTCACGAGTGCGGTGGCTTCGTCAACGGTAAAGTGAGAGATGTGTTCTTCTCTGCGCAAAGCGTTGACCACCATTATTTTTGAGCCTTTGATCTTTTCTTTCTCGCTATCATCGATCCGATTAGCATCTGTAATATACGTAAAATCGCCGAGACGATACCCAAAAACAGGCATTTTGTGATGCCATACCTGGATGGGGGTTACGGGGATATCTCCTATCTGAAACGGGGTTTCATCGATAGTGATGAGGTTGATTTCGGGGATCCCGGGGTATTTTTTATCGGCAAATGCGTATGCGAATTCGCGCATGAGGGATTCGGTGGTCATGGCATTGGCGTAGACGTTCATAGGCTGCTGCATAAAGTAGTTATAGGGGCGGATATCGTCGAGGCCGCCGATATGGTCTTTATGCGGGTGGGTGAAGAGGACGGCGTTGAGGGTATCATTGGAGATACGGAGCATCTGGGTTCTGAAGTCGGGGGTGGTATCGATCACCAGTTTGGTTTCAGGACTTTCGATGAGTACGCTGCTGCGCAGGCGTTTGTCTTTCTGGTCAGTGGAGGAGCAGACATCGCAATGGCATCCAATCATTGGTACGCCGCTGCTGGTGCCGGTTCCTAAAAAAGTGATACGGAGTGAAACAGACATTCTATTGATATTGAGTTCTTCCTATTCTTTATTGCGCTTTGGCTATTCGCTATCGGGCTCTTCGGCTGCTGCCGAGGCGTTTTTCAGTATTTGTTCGTACAGCTTTTGTGAGCCGTGGGTGAGCTTATCAAAGTCGATATTGAGTTGGGGGATCAATTCCTGGAGGGTATTGATCCTTCCTTCAACGTTGAGGAATTTGTTAAGCACGACCACTCTTTTTTGTTCGAGCAGGCACCAGCCGCTTTGAAAAGTACCACGTTCATACCGAACAACATACGCTGCTTCGCCCAGGATATCCTCGAGTTTGTCTAAAGTAGATTGTGTATATTTCATGAGTTACAAAGGTAGGAAAGAGATGGTAGAATGGGGGATGAAGGATGGCAGAAATATGCAACCGAGGTATTAAAGCAGGAAATCTTCAATAACCGCAGGAGCTATTACCGCGTTTTTAGCAGCAGGATAGTTCACTGCAAAAGTTTGCGGGAAACGCACTTTTTCTTTAGGATTCCATTTTATTTCAAAGGCAGTAATTTCATTCTGCCCTTCTTCGATCCAATCAATTTCCTGTTGCTGAGTGGTGCGCCAGAAGTAGTGTGCCGCATCACTTCCCTTATATCGCAGCAGCTTTACCCGTTCTGCAATAACAAAGTTTTCCCATAAGGCGCCCAAGTCTGTTCTTGTTTGTAATGGCATAAAATTATTAATGATGGCATTACGGATGCCACAATCGTAGAAATAGACTTTTTTACCTTTTTTATTTCATTCCGGACATTCCTGCTTAAAGCTGGTAACCTGAAGATCACAAATGCTTTTTCCAGTAAATCGATATAACGATCTATGGTTCTACAAGCGTAGACTTGCCGCACTGACGCGGGCCAGCTGAAGAGCGCTCTGTACGGTTCTTTCTATCATTATCCAATATTACTCTTACAAAAGCATAACAATACAGGATTCAAATCCCTAATAGTTATAATAATACGAGATTTAAATCCTTAAAAATTATAACAATACGGGATTTGAATTACAGAAAAGGCATAATCATTAATAATCAATCCACATTATTTACTCACCATTTTAATGACGGGGACGATCATTTCTTCGAGGCTTACGCCGCCGTGCTGGAAGGTGTTGCGGTAGTAGTTGGCATAGTGGTTATAGTTGTTGGGATAGCAGAGGAATTCGTCTTCGCGGGCGAAGATGTAGGAGGAGTTGACATTGGGGACGGGGAGGCCGGCGAGTTTGGGGTCTTTGAAGGCCAGGACGTCGCGGGCTTCGTAGGCCAGGTTGCGGCCGTGTTTGTAGCGAAGGTTTGTGGTGGTTTGTTTGTCGCCGACGACTTTTACCGGGTTTTTGACGCGGACGCTGCCGTGGTCGGTGGCGAGGACGAGCGTTATTTTTTTGCCGGCGATCTTTTTGAGGGCCTGGTTCAGGAGGCTGTGTTCGAACCAGCTTCGGGTGATGCTGCGGTAGCTGATTTCGTCGGCGGCGAGTTCTTTCAGCACCTCCATTTCGGTGCGGGCATGGCTTAGCATGTCGACGAAATTGTAAACGATGATATTGAGATCGTTCTGGAGGAGGTTATGGATGTTGTTTACCAGCTGCTGGCCATCGGCATGGTTGACGACCTTTGTGTAGCTGAATTTGATGTCGTCGCGCCTGAGACGTTTGAGCTGGGCTTTGAAGAATTCGGCTTCGGACATATTTTTACCGCCTTCATCTTCGTCGTTGCGCCAATCGGCGGGGAAGGATTTTTCGATCTGGGCGGGCAGCATGCCGGCAAAAAGGGCATTGCGGCTATAATGGGTGGCGGTTGGCAAAATGCTATAAAACGATTCTTCTTCGAGGATGCGGAAGTTTTCCATAAAGAGGGGCTGGATGGCTTTCCACTGATCGAACCGGAGGTTATCGATGAGGATAAAAAAGACCGGGGTACCTTTTTCAACATGGGGCAGCACTTTAAACTGCATAAGGTTATGGCTCATGACAGGCGCGTCGGTTGCGGCAGGGTTGAGCCAGTTGAGATAGTTGCGGGAAACGAATTTGAAGAATTCGTTGTTGGCCTCTTGTTTTTGGGACTGGAGGACTTCCTGCATTTCGCGGCTATCGGTCTTTTCCATTTCCAGCTCCCAGTAAACCAATTTCTTATAGATATCCATCCAACCGTTGTGGTCGGGTTCGCTGTTGAGGGCCATAAAGAGGTTGCGGAATTGCTGCTGGTAGGCTGTTGTGGTTTTTTCGGCTACCAGTCTTTTATTATCCATGATCTTTTTAAGGCTTAGCAGGACCTGGTTGGGATTTACCGGTTTGATAAGATAATCGCTGATCTGGTTGCCGATGGCTTCGTCCATCAGGTTTTCCGTTTCATTTTTTGTAATGAGGACTATGGGGATCTGCTGATTGACTTCTTTAATACGGGAGAGCGTTTCGAGGCCGGTAATACCGGGCATGGTTTCATCGAGCAGCACTACGTCGACCGGGTTATCTTTTACATAGTCGATGGCTTCGAAGCCGTTGGTGAGTGTTTGGACATCGTAACCTTTACTTTCCAGGAACATTTTCTGAGATTGCAAGCTTTCGATTTCGTCGTCGACCCAAAGTATAAGTCCCAATGCCATATTAAATTATTTATAAGTAGATCAAGCCGAATGCTAAACCGGAGAGATTGTTTTCCTGTTCAAAATACAACATTCGGCATAAATTCTTGGCCTATCTTGCAGGCGCGAATCAAGTGCTAAAAACATGCCATCTATCAAGCGGAAAATTATCAATGACCCGGTTTACGGCTTTATAACGATCAATCATCCTTTAATATTTGATATTATCGCGCATCCGTGTTACCAGCGTTTACGGCGTATTAACCAGATGGCCATGGCGCAGCTGGTGTATCCGGGGGCGGTACATACGCGTTTGCATCATTCGCTGGGGGCCTATCACCTGATGGGGCAGGCGGTGACGGAGTTAAGGGCCAAGGGTACAGTGATAACGGAAGAAGAGGAAATAGCTGTAAAGGCTGCGATATTGCTGCATGATGTTGGGCACGGGCCTTTTTCGCATGCGCTGGAGCACCAGCTGGTACAGAATGTACATCATGAGGAGTTGAGCCTGGGGATCATGAACATGATGAATGAGGACCTTGGTGGCAGGTTAACACTTGCTATTCAGATGTTTACAAATGAGTATCCGAAACCATTCCTGCACCAGCTTATCAGCGGGCAGTTGGATATGGACCGGATGGACTACCTGACGCGGGATAGTTTTTTTACCGGTGTGAGTGAAGGGGTTATTGGTTATGACCGGATATTAAAGATGCTGGTGGTACAGGATGATGAACTGATGGTTGAGGAGAAGGGGATTTACAGTGTAGAGAAGTTTTTAATAGCGCGCAGGCAGATGTACTGGCAGGTGTACCTGCATAAAACGGTGCTGGCGGGCGAAAAAATGCTTGTTAAAATTCTGGAGCGGGTAAGGGAGCTATATCCTGTAATGGCAGAAAGTTTGCGTACCTATGGTCCGCTGGATGATTTTCTAAGCAACGAAACGGCAGCGCAAGGTGTCTTTTCCATGGAAGCGTTTTGCCGGATAGATGATAATGATGTGATGTTTGCGGTGAAGAAGTGGAGCAGTCATAGTGACAAGGTGCTTCGCCTGCTAAGTACCCACCTGTTAAACCGCAAATTGTTAAAATGTCATATACAGGCGGAGATGGTACCGGAGGAGCTAATACTGAGAGAAAGGAAGCGCGTTGCGGTGGATCTGGGCATCACGGAGGCGGAATCGGGGTATTTTGTGTTCTCCGGGGAGGCCACCAATACCACCTATAAACTAGGGAACGAGCATATTAACATAGCCTTTAAAGACGGGAAAGTGAGGCAAATTTCGCAGGTTGACAACCCGCTCATCCATCAAACACTTTCTACCCCTGTTAAAAAATTCTATTTTTGTACGATGGCGGGTACGAAGTAGCAATAAGTTATGGCGTTGCCCGTTCATTTAATTCAAATCGCGCCGGATAATTGTTAAAGTTTCCGGGGTGTATAAACTATCTATTATGCAATTTAGTGCTGCACAAGTTGCCATGTTAATCAATGGCAGTGTAGAAGGAGATGGGTCAGTAACCGTAGGGTCGTTCGGTAAGATCGAGGAGGCGCAGAAGGGGCAGCTTGCTTTTTTAGCGAATCCGAAATATGAGGATTACCTGTACAGCACTTGTGCATCGGTAGTGATCGTGAATAATACGCTGGAGCTGCGTCAGCCGGTACAGTCGACATTGATACGCGTAGCAGACGCTTATACGGCTTTTGCCAGCTTATTGCATAAGTACCAGGAGATCATGACGCAACAGTTAAGCGGCATACAGGAGCCGAGTTATGTAGCGTTGACAGCCAGTATGGGTGAAAATGTGTTCCTGGGTGCGTTTGCCTATGTGAGCGAGAACGTGAAGATTGGCAATAATGTCAAGATATTTCCTGGGGTATTCCTGGGTAATAACGTGCAGGTAGGGGATAATACCATCATACATGCGGGTGTTAAGATATATCACGACTGTAAAGTAGGAGCGAATGTTACGATACATGCCGGTACTGTTATTGGCAGTGACGGGTTTGGTTTTGCGCCCCAGGCCGACGGTACTTACCAGAAGGTACCGCAGATAGGTAATGTTGTGATAGAGGATTATGTAGAGATAGGCGCCAATACGACCATTGACAGGGCTACGATAGGTTCAACGATGATACGCACGGGCGCCAAGCTGGACAACCTGATTCAGATAGCGCATAATGCGGAGATAGGGAAAAACACTGTTATTGCGGCGCAGGCTGGTGTAAGCGGCAGTACCAAGATAGGCAGTCATGTACAGATAGGCGGCCAGGCTGGTATTGTAGGTCATTTACAGATAGCCGACGGCAGCCGGATCAACGCGCAGAGCGGTGTTACAAAGTCTATTAAAACGAAGAATACGGCGGTAACGGGTACGCCTGCGTTTGATTATACGAGTTCTTTGCGGAGCCAGGCCATGACGCGTAATTTACCTGACATGGAGAAAAGGATTGCCGAGCTGGAAAAGCTGGTACAGCAATTAATAGAGGAAAGGGTGAATATATAAATGAAAATGCGCCCTTTTGGTTGTAACCCTTATTTTTGCCGCTTTTATGGCTCTAACCATTATAGATATTCATGGACGTAAATTTTAACCCAGACAAACAACATACGCTGAAAGCAGCGGTAAGCATTAGCGGTACCGGTTTACATACCGGGGTTATGGTGGATATGACGCTAAAACCTGCACATCCGGGTTTTGGCATTCAGTTTCAACGTATTGACCTGCCTAACCAGCCTGTTATCAAGGCTGACTGCGATCTGGTAACCGATACCAGCCGTGGTACTACTTTACAGGTAGGTGATGCCCGTGTAAGTACTGTGGAACACCTGCTGGCTGCCCTGGTAGGCACTGGTGTTGACAACGTGCTGATTGAATTAAACGGTCCTGAAATCCCTATTATGGACGGCAGTTCGCAGCCTTTCGTAGCGTTAATTACAGAAACCGGCATACTGGAGCAGGAAGCAGCCAAAGCCTGGTACAGCATTGACGAGAACATTTACCACTACGATGAGGAAAAGCGTGTTGAGATGGTAGCTATGCCTGCCTTAGACTACCAGATCACTACTCTTATTGATTTCAACAGTCCTGTTCTGGGCACGCAATATGCGCAACTGAAAAGCATGCGGAGTTTTGTTCAGGATATAGCGCCCTGCCGTACTTTCAGTTTTTTACATGAGCTGGAAATGCTGCTGGAGAACAACCTGATCAAAGGTGGTGACATCAACAACGCTATCGTTATTGTTGACAAACCTGTAAAACCGGAAGAAATGGGCCGTTTGGCCAAAGCTTTCAACCGGGACAAGATAGAGGTTAAGAATGAAGGTTACCTCAACAACCTGGAATTGCGTTTCCCCAATGAACCTGCCCGTCATAAGCTGCTTGACGTTGTGGGTGACCTGGCGCTTATTGGTTATCCTATTAAATCGAGGATCATTGCCAACAGGCCCGGCCATAGCACGAACGTGGCTTTTGCGAAAAAGATCAAACAGTACATCAAAAAGAACAAACATGTGAAAGATGTACCTGTTTATGATGCTTCAATTGCTCCTGTATATACCCTGGAACATATTGAAAAGACATTACCTCACCGTTTTCCATTCCTGCTGGTTGACAAGATCATTGAGCTGAGCGATAAACATATTGTGGGTATCAAGAACGTTACTTTCAATGAATGGTTCTTCCAGGGGCATTTCCCCAATAACCCTGTCATGCCCGGTGTATTACAAATAGAGGCCCTGGCGCAAACCGGCGGTATTCTTTGTATCAACGCTATGCCTGAGGGTAAATATGATACTTACTTCCTGAAGATAGACAACTGTAAGTTCAAACAAATGGTAAGGCCGGGTGATACAATGATCCTGAAGATGGAGCTGGCTGCTCCTATCCGCCGTGGCATTTGTGAAATGCATGGTACGGTGTATGTTGGCGGCAAGGTTGCTACTGAAGCCGACCTGGTGGCACAGGTGGTGAAGAGAGCCGGGTCTTAGAATAGCATTAGGTACGCCTTTAAAAAAGATGTGTACTCATAAACAGAAAAGAGGTTGTAACGCTATTACAACCTCTTTTTCTTTTTTCAAGGTTGGTTGGTTGCTTTCTTTTGTCTTTTATTCTTTCACCTTTACTTCACGGCTGATGGTGGTAACGGTGTTGATCTCTATTTCTTTTACGATACGGTCTTTACCGGAAGATATGACGATCACATACTTGCCGTCTTCGGCGCGGTCGAGGGAATAGCGGCAGCCATAATTTGCATCCCTGATCGTTGTATCGGCTACAATACCGGACCATGAATGCGTGATCCAGATACTAAGTCTCTTTTTTTCGGGATTGGTTACGCGTAATACGAAAGCGTCGTCGCTATCCTGCGTTACCTGTGCAGTGAATGCGATTCCTTTTTCGAGTTTACCTGCTTTTTCGGCTTTAGCGGCGTTTTCTGTCTTTTCGTTAGGAGTGCCGGCGAGGACGGTGGTGGTGATACCAAGGAGCAACATTACGGAGAACACTAACTGTTTCATATAATTTTTTTTCTTTTAAGGCCTATTGGCCTGATAACGATGCAAAATTGAGGAGGGCAGGTTAAGGGATCATTACCGAAATCACAACTAAAGTTTAATTCTGAGCTTCTATACGAGTACCCTTCTTAGATGTTCTTTTACCCAGCTCATACGACCTTTTACGTAAAAGCAGTTATTAGTATGCAAAGCTTATTTTAACTTAGCTACCATGAGAAAAAGTCTACCACTATTGGCGCTGCTGTTATCGGTAATAACAGCAACTGCGCAAACAACACCAAAATGGCTACGTTATCCGGCCATTTCCCCTGACGGGAAAACCATTGTATTTGGCTATAAAGGCGATCTGTATCGTGTTGATGCGGGTGGCGGAGCCGCTGTGCCGCTTACGCTTCATGAAGCGCATGATATGATGCCTGTATGGAGCCGTGACGGAAAGTATATTGCTTTTGCCAGCGACCGTTATGGCAATTTTGATGTATTTGTGATGCCTGCGACGGGCGGAACGCCGGTACGCGTTACTTATAACAGTGCCGCCGACTATCCTTATGATTTTAGTGTGGACAATAAATATGTAATATATGGCAGTGGCAGGCCTGCACCTGCAACCAGCGTTCGTTTCAGCAGTCCGCGTTTATTTCAAAACCTTTACCAGGTACCTGTAACCGGCGGGCGTTCTGTTCTTGTAAGCGCTGCCGGTATGGAAAATGCGCATTATAACAGCAAGGGCACGCAGCTGGTATTCCAGGACAGGAAGGGATATGAAGATCCCTGGCGTAAACACCATACCTCTTCTGTTACAAGGGATATATGGATAATGGATGTTGCAGGCAATACCTATCGCAAAATTTCTGGTTTTGAGGGTGAAGACCGTGAACCTTTGTTCAGCGCGGATGACCAATACATTTATTACCTCAGTGAAAAAGATGGTACTCAGAATATTTACAAGGCTCCTGTTACTGCACGTATAGCGGAGCAGCAGCTCACCCGTTTTAAAGAAAATCCTGTAAGGCATTTAAGCAGATCGGCCAACAACACGCTTTGTTTCAGCCAGGATGGAGATATTTATACACTTGATGCCAATGGCGGCAGTGCGAAGAAAGTTGAGATCGTGATATACAATGACGGTCGCAGCGGGGTAACGAAAAATGTACCTGTAAGCGGTGGCATTACGGAGTTTGTTTTAAGTCCGAATGGCAAGGAGATCGCTTTCATTACACGTGGGGAGCTGTTTGTAACCAGTGTTGAAGGCGGCCAGACCAAACGGATCACCAACACTCCCCAGCAGGAGCGTATGGTTCAATGGAATCCTGACGGACGCAGCCTGGTATATGCTGCTGAGCGCGGCAATAGCTGGGATATTTACCAGACTTCCCTGACGCGCAAGGATGAGCCTTATTTTTATGCCTCTACTGTATTACAGGAGAAGCTGCTGATACATACCAATGGAGAATCATTCCAACCACGTTATTCACCTGACGGCAAAGAGATCGCTTATATTGAAGACCGTAACCTGCTGAAGGTTTATACTCTTGAGAGCGGGAAGACAAGGACTTTGTTACCTGCAGGGCATAACTATTCGTACAGTGATGGCGACTGGGATTTCCAGTGGAGTCCTGACAGCAAATGGCTTCTTATAGAAGATCAGCGTGGCCAGGCGTTCATCAACAATACTGCGCTGGTGCGTGCCGATGGTTCGCAACCATCGATCTACCCTGTGAGCAGCGGCTTTGGTGAAGGCGGCGCCAAGTGGGCATTGAATGGCAAGCTAATGACCTGGATAAGTGACCGTGAAGGCCGTAAATCTGTTGCCAACCAAGGCAGCCGTGAAGTAGATGTTTATGGTGTGTTCTTTGATCAGAACCAGTATGACCGTTTTAAGCTCAGTAAAGACGAATATTCGCTGTTACAGGAGAAGGAGAAAAAAGAAGATACAGCGAAGAAGGGCGATAAGAAAGAGCCGCTGGTACTGGACCTGGAGAATCTTGACAACAGGCAACTCCGTCTGACGATCAACAGTTCATCGCTCAGTGATTATGTATTAAACAGCGATGCCAGCAAGTTATTCTATTTATCATCTTTTGAGAAGGGGTATGACCTGTGGGTAACAGAGCCAAGGACCCGTGAAACGAAGATACTGGCGAAGCTGGGCAGTTCGGGCAGTGGCATAGAGATCAGCAAAGACGGGAAGAGCCTGTTTGTAAGCAATAACGGTGGTCTTGTAAAAGTAGATGCGGAGAGTGGCAAGGTAACGCCTATAGCCATTAACGGGGAGATGGTATTGAATGCTGCCGAAGAGCGCAATTATATTTTTGAACATGCCTGGCGCCAGTCGCAGAAGAAGTTTTATGATCCCAAGTTACACGGTGTAGACTGGAAGCTTTATCATGATACGTATGCCAAGTTCCTGCCTCATATCAGCAATAACTACGATTTCCAGGAGCTGCTGAGTGAATTACTCGGCGAGCTGAATGCTTCACATACCGGCGGGCGTTACAGCGCTTCGCAGCAAGGCGCTGATGTAACTGCGTCACTGGGTTTATTATATGATGAGACCTATACCGGTGAGGGGTTAAAAGTTGCCGAAGTAATTGCGGGTGGTCCTTTGGATAAGTCGGGCGTTAAAATAGCGGCCGGCGACATCATTGAAAAGATAGATGGAGAAAATGTTGGTGCCGCTATTGACTGGGCGATGTTACTGAACCGGAAGGCTGGAAAGAATACATTGTTATCGCTTTACCGTGCTTCTACGAAAGCGCGTTGGGAAGAAAGGGTAAAACCCATCACCATTGCCGAAGAAAATGGTTTATTATACACCCGCTGGGTGCGTCGTATGACAGAGATGACGAATAAGTTAAGTGGCGGTAAGGTTGGTTATGTGCATGTGCAGGGTATGAATGACGGCAGTTTCCGTGAGGTTATGGACAAGGTGCTTGGCCGCAACATGGATAAGGAGGCATTGATAGTAGACACCCGTTTCAACGGAGGCGGCTGGCTGCATGATGATTTGAACACATTTTTAAGCGGAAAGGTGTACCTGCAATTTGCACCACAGAGCAATTTAGCAAAGGGTGGTGAGCCCATGCGCCGCTGGCATAAGCCAAGCTGTGTACTTATGAGTGAGGGCAATTACAGCGATGCTTTTATCTTTCCTTATATCTATAAGCAAAATGGCATTGGAAAGCTGATAGGCATGCCTGTTCCGGGTACAGGAACTGCGGTATGGTGGGAGACGCAGATAGATCCCACGCTTGTATTTGGGATACCTATGATCGCCACCATTGGCAAGGAAAACAGGCCTACGGAGAACCTCCAGGTAGAGCCGGATATAAGCGTACCGCTGACTTACGAAGCTTTTCTTGCAGGCAAGGACGAGCAACTGGAAACGGCGGTAAAGGAGATGTTGAAAACAATAAAGTAGAGATATATGGAATTGGGAATCAGCTCATTTGGGGAAGTTCAGCCCGATGGCACCGCCGGGAATGCGCGAAATGCGCAACAGCGGATGCAGGAGTTACTGGAAGAGATAAAGCTGGCGGATGAGGTTGGGCTGGATGTGTATGCGTTGGGCGAGCATCACAGGCCTGATTTCATTATTTCGGCACCGGAGGTGATACTGGGTGCGGCAGCGGCGGTGACAAAACGGATCAAGTTATCGACTGCGGTTACGGTATTAAGTTCCGCCGATCCGGTACGTGTATTTCAGCAGTTTGCCACTATTGACCTGTTGTCGGGCGGCAGGGCTGAAATTATGGCAGGGCGGGGTTCCTTTATAGAGTCGTTTCCGCTGTTCGGCTACGATTTAAAGGATTATGATGCGCTGTTCACTGAGAAGCTGGGGATGCTGATGGCATTAAACGAGAAAGAGGTTATCAGCTGGCGGGGGCAGTTCCGTCCTCCTGTTCATAACCAGGGTGTATATCCAAGGCCCTACCAGGCTTCGCTTCCCATATGGCTGGGAGCAGGCGGCACACCTGCTTCGGCGGCGCGGGCCGGCAAACTGAATTTACCGCTTACCATTGCCCTACTGGGAGGCACTCCGGAGCAATTTGTACCGTTTGTAGAACTCTATCGCAAGTCGGCACGCGATGCCGGTCATGATATAGATAAGCTGCAGCTGGCGATCTGTCCGCAGTTTTACGTGGCGGAAGCATCGCAGCAGGCTGCTGATGAATTTTATCCCTCATACGAGGTTCTGATGAACCGGGTGGGTAAGGAACGGGGCTGGTCGCCTTTAAGCCGGCCGCAGTTTGAATACCTGCGTGAAAGTGGTCCATTGGTAGTAGGTGATGTGCAGCAAACGGTAGAGAAGATACTTTATATGCATGAGTTGTTTGGCAATACACGATTCCTGGCTCAGTTTGTAACAGGCTATATACCTCATAAGCAGGTATTAAAGTGCATTGAACTATTTGGGACACAGGTTGCGCCTGCAGTTCGCAAGGCGTTAAATGAGAGGAAAAGTTTTAATGTTTAAACGAGAATACTTACCGTAGGGTATACATTACAAATTCTTTTACATTATTTAACAAAGTTCCTTATCTTGCGATCGACGCGAAAGCGTTACTACAACTTCGATTTAACTTGGTGTTTTTCATAGGTTAGCAACGCCCCATTGTTTCTACATTAGGGGCTTTTTTATGTTCGCCGGAAGGGAAAAATGTGTAATCTTGGGCATTCTAAAAAAGTTATATGTCAAATCTATCGTTGAATATTCCTCATAACCTTACGCAGGAAGAGGCGCTTACGCGTATCAAGAAGTTAATTACAGATCTGAAAGAAGAGCAGAAAGGGAATTTTTCGGATGTAAAGGAAGACTGGCAGGGTAACAAGGGGGCATTTACTATCAACGCCAAAGGCTTTGAACTCTCCGGCACCATCACTGCCAACAGCAACGATGTGGCCATAGAAGCCGACCTCCCCTTCGCCGTTACTTTTTTCAAAAGCACCATCGCTTCCATGATCACGGAACGCGCTAAAAAATTGCTGGCGTAAAACAACATCCTGAAAAGGCCACAACTATTAAAAGTCAAAACAAGTCCCGCGGTTTCAGTCGCGGGACTTGTCTTTTTTGAATAAAAATGTACAACCCGGCTTAAAAAGATTTACCCAAACTGTTCTTATCTTCCTCTACCCCGTGGATAAAATAGCCGGCTTACAATAGTATCAACTCATAAATCCTAAAAGGATCAGCCCGAATTAATATTTATATTATTTAAAAATAAATAGTTTATAACTTTCTTAATTAACAATGCTATCATAATAGCAACATAAGGTTCCCTTTAAATATCAAATGTTCCATTGTGCTCAAAACGGGCAGCCAGGCTCATCAATATCCACTTTCGTTAATTCGGAATAGAAAGGCACGCGAATACTTTATTTTTTTCATAAACATATTTTTTACACCTGCCGTGTCACCAGACAGGTAAATGGGAAAATACTATATCCGAATACTGACAGGTGAAATACTGATGTGTGTTTGTAATGCCTATCGTTGCTAATTAATGAAAAGTTGAAAGTACCCGGGTAAGGATTAAACATTCTTTTAATAAATTTATTGATTATTACCTTTGTTCCATTTTTTTATATGTTTTTTTTGTCTCTCTTACTAAAAAAATATATATATGAAAAAACGAAACTCACTAACGAAAGCATCCAGGATGGTTGCTTTGCGCACTGCTGCAATTGTTGTAATTGCAGCCGCCACCATTTTAACAGGCTGTAAAAAAGAAACAGCGCCCCAATCAGAGGCATTGGAGCTTCAACACCTTTCCAATGAAGTTCAATACTACCAATCGGGCACTAATAACGGCTTTTTTTGGTCACTTTGGAAAAGTGATGGAGCCACAGGTACTGTGAATTACTCAAATGGATCTGACGGAAATTACAGCGTGAGCTGGAACGGGTTCAACGGCAATTTTACGTGCGGCAAAGGCTATTCCGTAGGTTCCTCCTCCTATAAAATAGGATATAATCTCGGCGTTTATTCCAACTCCGGCGGTGGTACTTTTGGCTGGTACGGATGGAGCAGAAACCCTTATTATGAGTATTATGTGAATGAAACATGGGGTGCAGTATCACCTCATACCGGCACTTATTTAGGTACATTTGAAAGCGATGGGGCAGGATATAACGTATGGACCCGTTGGGTAACAGGTAAAAATATAGATGGTGGCGATGGCTTCAGACAGATTTACAGTTCCAGGGTCAACAAAGTGACTACCGGACAAAATCGCGTCATTACTTTTGCCAACCACTACAACAAATGGAGCAGTTTCGGATATACGCTCGGTCAGTTGAATATTCCGGCTATTATGGTGTCAGAAACCTGGGGCACCAATACGAATGGCAATATTAACTGTACTATTTGGGCGCAATAATAATAGCCCGATTAATGACAGGTAAATACTGCCTGACATGAAACCAGGCAGTATTTACTGTGGTTTTTACAATCACAGATCCGGATAGGAAGGCCGCTTTATTTTATTTAAAAAATCAGTTATGACGAGATCAATACCTTGTTTCCTTGCATTTTTCATTTTAGCTTTTCCGGCATGCAAATCGCCAAATCTTAAAGGCACCGAAGGAAATAAAAAAAACCTGATTGGGCAATGGCACAGATTTTCAATGGAGAATGGGTATAGCGAATTTGACATCGATTCGTCATACATTGTTTTTTATAATCAGAAAGTTGGCCGGTTCCAACTTCCTTATAAAATAGAAAATGATTCTTTGAAATACCTTACCCATCCTTATTCGGCCAAGATTACAGACTACGGCGACTCCGTAATTCTGGAAGGGAATGACAGTACTAAAGCCACTTTATACAGGTTTAAAGATTCCCTGCCGCCTTTTAAAACAATTCCGGATGTAAAAGATTCTTTGTCGTTTGCACTATATATCAAAGATTTCGATAAAAGATTAGTGCGGGAATTTGAAAAAGCCGGACTAAAAATCACTGATCGTACAGAAAAACAGGAAGCGCCTGCCTACGAGCAACTATTAAAAAAATCAATAAAAAATAAAACCCGCTAATCCCTATCCCGCGAATTCATAAACAAAAGAATATAATACAATAAAGTTGCTATAGAACTTATCGCTGCTACAACATAGGTACGGGCAGCCCATTTCAACGCATCAGCCGCCTTATCATGTTCAGCATGCGTAGTCGTATGGGTAGATTCAAGCCATTTCAGCGCACGGTTACTCGCATCATATTCTACCGGCAATGTAATGATAGTGAAAATGGTAGTGATGGAAAACAGGATGATGCCTACCAGCAGGATGGTTGGGTTTTCGCGACCTGCCAGCAAACCCAGGCCCGCCAGGATCACCCACTGCGATAGCTGGCTGCTGATATTTACCAGGGGCACTATTGCACTCCTGAATTTCAACATACTATATGCAGTAGCGTGCTGTACGGCATGTCCGCATTCGTGGGCTGCAACTGCCGCTGCAGAAATACTCCTGCCTTCATACACATCAGGGCTAAGATTCACCGTCTTGTTCTGTGGATTGTAGTGATCGCTCAAAAAGCCGGGCGTAGAGATCACCTGAACATCGTAAATGCCGTTATCGCGCAGCATTTTTTCAGCGATCTCTTTTCCGCTAAGTCCGTTGGCGAGGCCCAGCTTGCTATACTCTGTAAACTTGCTTTTTAACCTATTGCTAACAATCATGCCTATGATAAACATGACGCCTGCAATAATGTAATATCCTATTAAACCCATAGTTGTTGATTTTAGGTGCAGACAATACAACAAAGCACCTGCCAAATGGTTCCGGACTGACAGGTCTTCATGAAGCGGTTGTTTGTTTGTTAACTTTACAGCGATCAAACCGGAAAACATGCAACAACAGCAAGCTCCTGAAGTGTGGATGCGCGGTCCGATACCTGGCATAACGGGCCTGTTACAACCTGCAGCCCATGCTGTTTTACAGGTAAAAGCAGAACTGGCGCAACTAATTGAAGATTATGACAATACCAGGTTATGGGAGCAAACCGGCGGTGTTGCTTCGGCAGGTTTTCATTTACAACATATGACCGGTGTGCTGGACAGATTAGGCACTTATGCGCAGGGGAACCTGCTTTCGGAGCAGCAAATGTTAGAACTGCAACAGGAAGGCAAAGCTCCTTTCCCGTCCTGCACAGCGCAGCAGCTTGCCGACCGGTTTTACCGTCAAACTGACCTGTTCCTGGAATTGTTAAAAAATACTCCTGAAACGGAGCTTTTGTCTCCCAGAGGCATAGGCCGGAAGCAGTTGCCTTCGAATGTACTGGGAATTCTTTTTCATGCAGCAGAGCATTCGCAACGGCACCTGGGGCAGTTGCTTGTAACTATAAGGCTGCAACGTTTATTATAGCTGCGTTACAGGTATTTATCGACAGGATCGGACTGCCAGTATTCATAACTGTGAACGTTCATGATAGTGAGTCTTGCGCCCTGTCCTGCGCCGGTATCGATATTCCAGATATTGGCTGCGCGCATGGGCTGATCGGTATCCCAGTTCAGTAAATTGGTATGCCCGATGAATATG
The DNA here is from genome assembly GCF_004118675.1 of Filimonas effusa. Taxonomy (NCBI): domain Bacteria; kingdom Pseudomonadati; phylum Bacteroidota; class Chitinophagia; order Chitinophagales; family Chitinophagaceae; genus Filimonas; species Filimonas effusa. Next base: position 865,641 of record NZ_SDHZ01000002.1, read on the forward strand.
TCGTTAAAATGTTCTACCATTTTAAAACTGATCTCATCTTGTTTACCGCGTTTTGTTGCTTCGAAAGACAGGGCCTGGGTCCATAGTGTACGGTTCCAGTAATATTCTTCGGGCTGTTGCTGCATAAAAGAGACGGTACGATCGAAGCCGGCATGAACAAAACAGTTTCCGATTTCATCGATATAATAAGAGCGCATGTTTTCGTAGAACGCACGGTGGGTAGCAGGTACGTCGTGCTCATAAAAGTTAGTTACATAACCATTGAGATCCTGTGTTACCCAGGCTTCTTTACCTGCATGTTTCAGGTAAGAAAAGACGGTGCTCATGGCTCCTCCTTTCCAATTCATGGGATGTTTGCCGGTGCGCAGGAACTGGATGAACCAATCGTCATGATTTCCTTTAAGCTGTATAAGCTTTCTTATTTTCAGCAGTTCTTCAACGCATTCAAATACCTGGTCGTTTCTGTCTGTTACGTCGCCAAGTTGAATAAGCGTATCCTCTTCGTAGTTAAAACGGGCCCGTTGCAGGCATTGCAGCAATGCTCCGTATGCGCCGTGTATATCTCCCATTACAAAAGTTCGCACTTATTAAAACTTTACTTCCATACAATTTAAAACAAAAATTAATACCAGTTACCCCTTTTGCGTGGCAGCTTATTCCCCAAACAGGCTAGCAGCTGCCCCAATATACGGGATGGCAGCCGTTGGCTGCATAGGCGGCACCGGCATGGTATGCTTTTATTAGCCTGTTATGTAGCAAACATGTATCATCAACATCAAAACATCTTGTATGAGCTTTATCAAAATCAATAATGGAGGATCAGAAACGGACACGATACATCTTCATTATGAGGACCTGGGTACGGGCCAGCCTGTGGTATTTGTACATGGCTGGCCTTTATCGGGTGATATGTGGGAATACCAGGTAACGGAGCTGGTACAGCAGGGGATAAGATGTATCAGTTATGACCGGAGGGGATTCGGGAAATCGTCACGTCCTGCTTCCGGTTATAATTATGATACGATGGCTGAAGACCTGCATGCACTGCTTCAAACGTTACAGCTTGAAGATGTAATACTGGTAGGCTTTTCCATGGGTGGCGGCGAGGTAGCCAGGTATATGAGCCGCTATGGCGGAGAAAGAGTATCGCGTATTGTATTTATCAGTTCGGTAACGCCTTATATGCTTAAAACAACTGATAACCCTGAAGGGGTGGATAAAAGTGTATTTGAGGAAATAATGGCAGGTTTAAAACAAGACCGCATTGGTTTCCTGGACGACTTTGGCAAGAAGTTCTTTGGCATTAACCTGCTTCATCACCCGGTAAGCACACCGTTACTGGATTATTACCGCGACATAGCAGCATTCGCCTCTCCTATTGCCACACAGCAATGTGCGATCGCTTTTTCAAGCACGGATTTCCGTGACGATCTTAAAACAATCACTGTTCCTACGCTTATCATACACGGTACGGCTGACAAAACCGTTCCTATTGAAGTAAGTGGGGACAGAACTGCTACCCTGCTTCCGCATGCGCAATATGTTATTTATGACGGCGCGCCTCATGGTTTGTTTTACACACATAAGGAAACACTCAATAAAGATCTACTGAAGTTTATTAATGGCAGAGAAGCCGAGGGTGAAGGTCCGTTGCAACCTGTTGGGGCGTTTGAGGATAGCAGGTTTTAAAGATGCAGCATTGCAGGCGCATAAAAAGAGGGTAAAGTTCGATACACCCTCTTTTTATGCGTATTCTGATGGAGCCGGGTACCCATTTAAGCGATTCTCAGCGGCTATTTTTATTTATGAGCCAACCACTTTTTTTATTTACCAGGTTTCTATCGGGAAACTAATTATACTACTACGTTGATCATTTTATTTGGAACATAGATGAATTTTCTCACCTCTTTTCCTTCCACCCATTTCTGCACGACTTCATTTGCGAGGACGATCTGTTCCACTTCGGGTTGCGTGGCACTGAGATCGATGGACAGACTGGTACGCACTTTTCCGTTAATGCTGATGGGGTATTCTTTTGCTGATTCCTTTACGTATTTTTCTTCGAATACGGGATAGGATGCATCCAGGATGCTGGTAGTATGGCCCAGATCGTGCCATAACTGTTCGCAGATATGGGGTGCATAAGGAGTAAGCAGGATGAGCAACGCTTCCAGGATCTCCTGTTTGTTACATTTAAGATCGCTGAGTTCGTTCACGCATACCATGAATGCGCTTACTGCGGTATTGAATGAAAAGCGTTCGGTATCTTCTTCAATCTTGCGAATCGTTTTATGTAATACTTTCAGCTCGGCATCGGTTGCTTTACTGTTGTTCCACAGTTTACCTTTTACTTCATCGTAGAACAAACGCCATAACTTACGGAGGAAGCGGTGTACGCCTTCGATACCTTTTGTATCCCAGGGCTTGCTTTGTTCAACGGGACCGAGGAACATTTCATACATCCGGAAAGTGTCGGCGCCATATTTCTCCACCAGGTCATCGGGATTGACTGTGTTGAATTTGGACTTTGACATTTTTTCTACTTCTGTAGCACAGATGTATTTGCCGTTTTCGAGTATGAAGGTGGCATTTGCAAACTCGGGTTTCCATTTTGTGAAGGCTTCGGTATCGAGTTCTACGCCGTCGACAATGTTTACGTCGACATGGAGCTTGTCTACTTCGTACTGATCGATAAGACCTGCGGATACATATTGATGAGTGCCTCTTATGCGGTATACAAACCGGCTGCTACCCTGGATCATACCCTGGTTCACCAGTTTTTTATAAGGTTCATCGAAGCCAATGAAGCCGAGGTCGTATAATACTTTCGTCCACATACGGCTATAGAGCAGGTGACCTACGGCGTGTTCGGTACCACCGATATAGAGATCAACCTGGCCCCAGTAATCGCTTACCTTGCGGTCGCAGAAAGCCTGGTTGTTATGCGGGTCCATATAACGCAGGAAGTACCAGCTGCTGCCGGCGTAGCCAGGCATAGTGTTGGTTTCGAGATGTCGTGCCGTCCATTCCGGAACATTAGCCAATGGGCCTTCACCTTCGGGTCCGGGGCCGTATTTCTCTATATGCGGTAATTCGAGCGGCAATTCCGATTCTTTCAGCGGATAAGCGATACCATTGATCCATTGAATGGGGAATGGCTCACCCCAATAGCGCTGACGGCTGAAAGCAGCATCGCGCATACGATAGTTGACCTTACGTTTGCCGATACCCATTTCTTCGAGCCTGGTAAGAACGAGGTTCATGGCATCGCGCATAACCGTGCCATCGAGAAAGCCGCTGTTGCTCAGCTGTACCTCTTTGGTAGCGTTGGCTTCGGTGCCGTTAAATGCATCGCCAATGATATTGGTGATGGGAATATTGAAGTGCTGTGCAAATTTGAAATCCCTTTCATCGCCACAGGGCACAGCCATGATAGCGCCGGTGCCATAGCCTGCGAGTACATATTCGGAGATCCAGACAGGAATTTCCCTGCCGTTAAAGGGGTTGATCGCGTAAGCGCCGGTAAAGCAGCCTGAGATCTTTTTCTCAGCTTGTCTTTCCCTGTCGCTCCTGCTTTTTACATATGCGATATAGGCATCTACTTCGGCGGCCTGGGCATCGGATTTCAGGTCTTCTACCCATTCGAGTTCGGGCGCCACCACCATAAAATCGACACCGAAGATGGTATCGGGGCGGGTAGTGTAGACCTTCAGCGTATTTACCTTGTTCAGTTGGCTTTTTACCTGGAAGTCGATTTCAGCGCCATAGCTTTTACCAATCCAGTTGGTTTGCATTTCTTTCATAGCGTCGCTGAATTCGATGCGGTCGAGTCCTTCGAGGAGGCGGTCGGCATATTCAGTGATACGGAGGTACCATTGGCGGAGTTTCTTTTTCACTACGGGGTGTCCTCCCCTTTCGCTTACGCCATTGACCACTTCGTCGTTTGCGAGTACGGTACCGAGGGCTTCGCACCAGTTCACTTCGCCATAACCACAGAAGGCGAGGCGGTATTCCATTAGGATGCTTTGTTGTGTAAATTCATCAAAAGCTGTCCATTCGGCCGCGTTAAAGCTACCGTGGAAACATCCTGGCACCTCGAACTGGCTGTTGGGGATGGGGTGTTTTTTATTACCTTCTTTTTCGAAAGCTGTTACGAGCTCTGTAATGGGTATAGCCTTCTGCTGATTACGATCGAAGAAGCTGTTGAAGAGTTGGAGGAAGATCCATTGCGTCCATTTATAGTAACCCGGGTCGGAGGTGCGGATTTCGCGGCTCCAGTCGAAACAAAACCCGATATTATCGAGCTGGCGGCGGAAGTTGGCGATATTGCTATTGGTGGAAACGGCCGGGTGAACGCCATTTTCGATCGCATATTGTTCAGCAGGCAGACCGAAAGCATCGTATCCCATTGGGTGGAGGACATTGAACCCTTTGAGGCGTTTGAACCGGGCGAAGATATCGCTGGAGATGTAACCCAGGGGGTGCCCTACGTGCAAGCCTGCTCCGCTTGGGTAGGGGAACATGTCGAGCACATAATATTTAGGTTTGGGGCTAATGTTCTGCACCTTATATGCGCCTGACTGATTCCATTGTTCCTGCCAGTTTTTTTCAATCTGCCTGAAATTGTATTCCATAAAAGAGGTAACTCGGTTTTTAAAAACTTAAAATAGGAATGGTTGTTGGTATTTTATGATGTTTCAGGCCGCAAAGTTAAGTTTTTAAGGGGGTAAATGCCCTAAATTTGCGGGTTACTAACATAGTATAAAACAGCAGCATGGCTCAATTTGGTAAAGCATCAGCGAAACGCAGCAAGCCCAGTTACATCATGAGCATCATTGGTGTAGCCCTGGTACTGCTTATTATGGGTATTATGGGATGGTTTTTCCTGAATTTCAGGCAGGCCAGTAATGCCTTTAAAGAAGATATCCGTTTAAGCGCTTACCTGCGGACCCTGAATAAGGATTCGATCGCGCAGATACAGCAATTCATATCGGCGCAGCCTTACGCGAAGGATGTAAAGTATGTGAATAAGGAAACCGCCAAGGAACTATGGAACAAGGAAAACAACGAAGACTGGTCTAAGTTCCTGGATTACAACCCTTTACCGGAAAGCATCGATTTTTATACCCGTGCCGATTATGTTAACCCGGACAGTTTAAAAAAGATCTCTGCGAGCCTGATGGCTGCTTATGGCAACCAGATCACGGAGTTACAATATCCGCAGACGCTGGTAACCAACCTGAATGAGCGGGCGAATAAGCTGGGGCTTATTTTCCTGGTGGTAGCCATTGTGCTTTGTGTTATTGTGATTGTAAGTATAGATAATACGATCCGCCTGGCGATGTTCAGCAACCGTTTCCTGATAAAGACCATGCAGATGGTGGGAGCTACGCGTGGGTTTATTGCCCGTCCGATGGGTTTGCGGGCGGTTTTAAACGGGCTCATCAGCGCGGTTATAGCGATTGTGATATTATTTAGTATGATGCAGTGGGCTGAGAGCCAGTTTCCGCAGTTAAAAGCCATCCGCAACACGCAGCTGACGATCATTTTGTTTGGCGGCATGATACTGGTGGGCGTAGGCATTTCGTTATACAGCACGCACCGCAGTGTGATGAAATACCTAAAAATGAAACTCGACGACCTGTATTAATCGTTTTTTGCTATTTTGCGGCAACAAAAGAAGAATTATGTCTGAAAATAAACCCAAAAACAGTTCTGTTTTATTCACTAAAGAGAATTATGTTTTGATGCTTGTGGGTGGGGTAATAGTGGCGCTGGGCATGTTATTAATGTCGGGCGGTAAAAATGACCCTAATGAATTTGATTATAAAGTGGTGTACAGTACAACCCGTATCACTATAGCTCCTATCGTGATAGTACTGGGGCTGCTGGTAGAGATCTACGCGATCTTCAAGAAACCAAAGCAGCAGCAAGCCTGATAAATAGTTATATTTTTTATAAGCGATGGTTGGTTAAGCCATCGCTTTTTTTTGTTCTTCATTCCTAATCCAAGCATCTGTACGTTCTTATGACTCCTTTAGAAGCCGTTATCATTGCTATTGTAGAAGGTATTACCGAATTTCTGCCCATTTCATCGACAGGGCATATGATCATTACCAGTTCGCTGATGGGCATTGCCTCGGATGATTTTACCAAGCTGTTTGAAGTAGCCATTCAGTTGGGCGCTATTGTTTCGGTTGTTATCCTTTACTGGAAGAAGTTTTTCCCACTAAACAGGTGGAGGTTTTACCTTAAGCTGCTGGTAGCGGTTATACCTGCACTGGTGTTGGGCGCTTTGTTTTCGGACAAGATAGACGAGTTACTGGAGAGCCCGATGACTGTAGCGCTTTCGTTGTTGGTGGGCGGTGTTGTATTATTGTTCATCGACAAGCTGTTTACTGCGCACCATATAGAAAAAGAAGAAGACATTACATTTAAAAAGGGCTTTATCATTGGGATCTGGCAGTGCCTGGCCATGATGCCCGGTGTAAGCCGCAGTGCTGCCAGTATTATCGGTGGTATGCAGCAAAAGTTATCGCGCGGCCTGGCGGCGGAGTTTTCGTTCTTCCTGGCGGTGCCTACCATGGCTGCTGCTACGGGTTATAAACTACTGAAAGCATTTAAGGAAACACCTGAGATATTAAAAGACAGTCATAATCTGGCCATGCTGGCGCTGGGCAATGTAGTAGCGTTTGTTGTGGCGCTGCTGGCGATCAAATTCTTTATCAGTTATGTACAGCGTTATGGCTTTAAGCTGTTTGGCTGGTATCGTATTATAGTGGGTGTTATACTGATATTCCTTATATCACAAGGTTACCTGAAATAAAATCCGTTTCACCGGATAATGATCAAGGCTCCTCAGGCAAAACGCTTCGGGAGCCTTTATCATGTAATAGTTCACCTGCCACGGTAAGTGCGGCTGACCTGCAGGATGTAAGCTGCGGTTTATTCTTTTTTATCAGGCTATAATATTATTTTAGGGCCTGGTTTTCATTTGAAATCAACCTTATTATGCAAACTGCCTCCAAAAAAGTAATTAACGGCTGGGCTATGTACGACTGGGCCAACAGCGTTTATAACCTGGTAATCACCACTACCTTTTTTCCCATTTATTTTCTATCGGTGACCAAGGGAGATGATGGAACCGGGATGGTAACCTTGTTTGGGAGGAAGTTCGTAAATGCTTCGCTTTATGATTATACATTGGCGGCGGCTTATCTTATTATCGCTCTTTTATACCCGGTATTGACATCTATTGCCGATACACGGGGCAATAAAAAGAAGTTCATGCGTTTCTTCTGTTATATGGGCAGCCTGGGATGTATGTCGCTTTTCTTCTTCGACAGTTCCAATATATGGCTGGGGTTACTCGCCTTTACCCTTGCGGCAATGGGTTATGTAGGCAGCCTGGTTTTCTACAATGCATTTTTGCCGGAAATAGCTGCTCCTGAGGACAGGGACCGCATTAGCGCCAAAGGATTTTCTTATGGCTACCTTGGCAGCGTACTGATGCAGATGATCGGTTTTGGTCTAGTTATTTTTATGAAGGGGAAAGAAGGGCTCGCTTCGCAAATCACTTTTCTGCTGGTTGGGATCTGGTGGATAGGTTTTGCGCAAATCACCTTCAGGCGTGTACCTGAAACGCCCAAACCATTTGCAGTTAAAGGCAATGCGTTGAAAGACGGTTTCAGGGAAGTAAAAAAAGTGTACGAGGAAATAAAGCACCTGCCTGTTCTGAAACGCTTTTTACGTGGTTTCTTTTTTTACAGCATGGGCGTACAAACAGTAATGCTGGCAGCTACTTTATTTGGCAGCCAGTTATTGCATCTGGCAGATTCCAAGCTGATTGTAACAGTGGTACTTATTCAGCTTGTTGCTATTGCCGGCGCCATACTAATGAGTCGTTTATCGGGCAAGTTTGGAAATATAAGCGTATTAATAGGCGTTGTGTTTTTCTGGATACTTATTTGCGTTGCCGCTTATTTTATTGCCAATGTAGCGGAGCCGCTGGCGCCTCAGCATGATGCGATAGAAGTATTAAAGAAGCAATACACGGCAGCAGTAAGCGCCGGGGATACAGGTTTGGCAGCGCAGCTTACCACCGCTATAAGTGCAGCCGAAGCCAAATTAGCGCCAGCTCATACATCGGTTGAGTTCGGGTTTTACGGATTAGCAATAGCAGTAGGTTTGGTGATGGGGGGTATACAGTCGTTAAGCCGCTCAACCTATTCCAAGCTTATGCCTGAAACCAATGATACAGCATCCTACTTCAGTTATTATGATCTTACGGAGAAGATAGCCATTGTGATAGGGATGTTCAGCTTTGGGTATATAGGAGAAATAACCGGTAACATGAAGAATTCTGTGTTATCTTTGATTTTCTTTTTTGCTGTCGGCATCATCTGGTTATTTACAGCACTCCGTATCCGCAAAACACAGCCTACTGGTGTCGCGGCATCTTAAACCGATAGCATGAAGCTTTATACCATTGACACAGAACTGTTCAAATTAGACGGTGGCGCTATGTTTGGCGTAGTACCCAAGAGTATCTGGAACAAGTTGAATCCTGCTGATGAAAACAATTTATGCAGCTGGGCGATGCGACTTTTATTAATTGAAGAAGGCAACCGCCTTATGCTTGTAGATGCCGGCATAGGTGATAAACAGGACGCCAAATTCTTTGGTCATTATCACTTACACGGCGGTCATACTTTAAAGACCTCCTTAGCTGCGCACGGCTTTGGCCTTGATGACATCACCGATGTTTTTTTAACACACCTGCACTTTGACCATGTAGGCGGCGCTATTAAAAGAGAGGGTGACAAACTGATCCCTGCCTTTAAAAATGCAACCTTCTGGAGTAATAAAGAACATTGGGAGTGGGCTATCAATCCCAACGACAGGGAAAAAGCTTCGTTTCTTAAGGAAAACATATTACCGCTACAGGAAAGCGGTCAGTTGAAATTTACGGATGAAGGCTTTGATGCATTCCAGATACATATTGCAAATGGCCACACCGAAAGCCAGATGCTTCCCAAAATTCAATACAAAGGCCGCACGATCGTTTATATGGCTGACCTTCTGCCTTCAACAGGGCACCTGCCCATGCCTTATGTAATGGCGTATGATATGTTCCCGCTCACTACTTTAAAAGAGAAAAAGGCTTTTCTTACTGAGGCTGTAGAGCATGATTATGTATTGTTCTTTGAACACGACCCGGTGAATGAATGCTGCACCCTTCAAATGACTGAAAAAGGAATCAGGGTGAAGGAAACTTTTAAATTAAGCGAGTTATAGTATCAATGTAAGCGTGGGAAGTGGAAAAGTTATGATGGCAGGGACGTGCAGTCTCTACACTAATAATTTTAGTACAGGAAATTCCATTTGCTAAAAAAAGGTCTTTTTTCAAGGAAGCTTCTGAGAAGCTTTAAAGAAGCTTTAGAGATGCTTTAAGGTATATCCGGCAAAAGTGGCCTTTTTTTTAGCAAAATGCTTGTTCAAGGGTTTTTTCTTTCCACTCTTATCTTAATTCCAGGACTGCAGTGAAGTAAGCGGGTAACGGATATTGCGGTACTGCATCATATCGACCTTGATGCTGCCGACGGCTATGGGACTTTCGATACGTACGGGGATATGGTTGGGATCGTCGGTTACCCATACATTCATTTTTTCTCCTCCTTCGAAGATGGTACCTTTTACCAACAGCGGCTTAAACTTGATGGCCCTGAACTTACCGTATTTTGTTTTGATGGTTTCTTTACCGAGGTACCTGATATAAAGGCTGTAGACTTCATTATCGAGGAACATCTGGAAAGGAATTCTATCGCCGGCTTTGTATTTATCGAAATTGATGTTCCGTGCGTAATAAACGGCGCTTAATACATCCTGAATGCAGGCCGGCACTTTGAATACGCCATCGGTAGTGACGGCAGTGTTGGCCTGTTTGTTGAAAGTTACGTTCTCATGTTTTTTGTAACCGCCCTCATCCACATTACGGATGAACTTCAATGGCTGAAGCGTATTGGTATCGATAAATGATTCATATTTATCGCGCACCTTGAAGATCCAGTCGTACTTTGAGTTGGATGTGCCTGTTCCTGTAATATGAAAAACCGGTCTATTATTTAGTTTTTCGAGGTTGCAATTAAAGGAAGCGGTGCCGGCGTTAACATAGATACCTGCTACAGCGTAGAAGATATTAAAGCTGATGAACTCGCCGTTCTGGAAAGCTGTATTCCTGATGCCACAGAAGTCATCATCATCGGCAGACAGCCTTACCCAGGCCATAATGCCCAAACAAAGTGTAATAAATTTCTTCACTTATTTCTTAAATAGTTTGATACCTAATATAAACAAACTTCCGGCCAATGATGGTAATATTAAGTTAATACCCCATATACCAGCCGCTGTAGCAATAATACCAACTGTATTCGTGCTAAGCAAACCAAATAATTGTAAACTGGCCTGGCCACGCACGCCAAGTTCAGCCATGGGTATTGTAGGTACTATAGCCAGTACGAGGAATAAAACGGACACCATCCACCAGCCCTCGATCCAGCCTATATTAACCTGGAATACCTGCAGAAGCAGAAGATACTGGATGGTAAAAACAGCGAAACGGCCTATAGAAAGTGAAAGCACCCTGGTTAGTTCTTTCCAGTGAAAGGTTTCCACTTTCTGTATAAAAAATGCATATTTCGACACAAAAGGAATACGCTCCACCAAGGCTGTGATCCTGGAGAGTTTAAAATATACCAGCAGCAGCAGGATGGTACCTACAATAACGGCATACAGCAACCCATCGAACCAGAAAATGGAAAGTCCCACCAACTGAGTATCGGTATCCAGTATATTCAGGCGCAGGTAAATAAGTCCTCCTATGCCTGCGAGCAGGGTAACGATAAGCTGGCTAACACTTCCTACCAGGGTTAGTGCAATAGAGCGGAGGCGGTTTCCTTCATCCATATAGAGGATCCTGCCTACATATTCCCCTACTCTATTAGGTACGAATAAAGACAGGGCAAGGCCTGATAATACTGCTTTAAATGCCTTAAAAAGGGAAATTTCCTGAACAGGCGCCACCAGCACCTGCCATTTGCGGCCTTCAATACCCCAGTTAACGAGGCTCAACGCCACTACCAGCCAGAACTTCCATTGCTGGGGACCTTTCAGAGAACTAAGGATGGTATCCCATGACTGATGCAGATTTTCCTGGTTTTGGACGCGCCGGTAAATCACATACGACAACGCAACAAACAATATCGGTCCTACTATATAATTCAGTAATATCTTATACTTACGCTTCAGCTTCCTGTAATTTTGCTCAAACGTACATTAATTTTTCCGCTCATCGTCTTAAGAGAAGAACCGAAGCGGAATTATAGCTGCTTCCGGAAATGGATAGGCATTGTACACAGGAGAAACAGGCATAAATATCAATATCAAGTTTGAAACGTTTATTTTCACGTTGTGATTAAGAAACCCGACTATATTATTCTTGGCATTGACCCCGGCACCCTGGTAATGGGTTACGCCGTATTAGAAGTATATGGGCGGCAGGCAAGACTGCAGGTAATGGATGTTCTGAAACTGGCCCATAAGAAAGATGTATATGAGCGCCTTGAAATGATACATACCAAGGTATCGGAACTCATACAACATCACCGGCCGGATTATTTTGCTATTGAAGCGCCTTTCTTTGGTAAGAATGTGCAGAGTATGCTGAAACTTGGAAGAGCACAGGGCGTAGCTATTGCAGCTGCTATGCAGGGACGTGTGCCGGTAACTGAATACTCTCCTAAAAAGATAAAGCAATCGATCACCGGAAACGGCAGCGCCGATAAGGAACAGGTATGGAAGATGCTGCAACAGGTATTAACAATTGAAGAGCAGCCCAAGTATTTTGATGCTACAGATGCTTTGGCTGTGGCATTATGCCATCACTACCAGCAAAGCAGTCCTTTATCGAAAGCCACTAAAACATTAAAAGGCTGGGAAGAATTCATTTCTCAAAACCCCGACAGGGTAAAGATCAATCCCAGGTAAGTAAAGTCTTTTTATTATAAATGTGCCAGAATTTGTTTTTGCGCGTGTTCCAGTTCTCCGGGTGTTGCCTTTTGTTTTGAAGCCATGATATCGGCATCGGCCATGCCATTCATTGGCAACAGGTGAACGTGCGCATGCGGCACTTCAAAACCCAGTGTAAGAATATTCACCCTATCGCAAGGGAAGGCTTTTTGGATTGCCTGCGCCAAGGGTTGCGCAAAAGGCAGCAGCTCACTAAGATAACCAGCAGGCAGATCGAACAAGCGGTCTGTTTCTATTTTGGGCACAACGAGTGTATGGCCAGGCGTAGCAGGAAAAATATCAAGGAATGCGAAGAACTTATCGTTCTCCGCAATCCTGTAACAAGGAATTTCACCTGCGATAATTTTAGAAAAGAGGGTCATATCAATTAAATAGCGATATTATCTATTTTAAATTTGATAACGCCTGTAGGCGCCTGCACTTCAGCAACATCACCTTTGACTTTGCCGAGCAACCCTTTGCCAATAGGAGAACTGATAGAGATCTTACCCGCTTTCAGGTCAGCCTCTTTTTCTCCTACCAGTTGATAAGTCACTGTTTTCTTTGTAGCTATATTGGTAATGGTCACCCTTGTTAAGATAGAGACCTTACTGGTATCGATTTCATCTGTGCTTACAATACGCGCGCTGGCCACCTGGCTTTCCAGCAAAGCCATTTTGGCTTCGAGGATCCCCTGTGCTTCTTTGGCAGCGTCGTATTCCGCGTTCTCACGCAGGTCGCCCTTTTCACGTGCTTCTGCGATGGCTCTTGATGCAGCTGGCCGGTCAATCGTCTTCATCCGGTGTAACTCTTCCATCATTTTGTCTAGTGTCTCTTTAGTCACATACATGATGTCACTCATATCAGAATCGGTTTTATGAGGGATAAAAAAATAACAACGCCACACACCACGTGTAGCGTTGCCGAACTACAAAAATACAAATTAGTTTTATTTGCCAACCTTTCCGGGGTGCTTGTTATTTGTTAAAAGCAGCTTTAGCGGTTGCCGTTGAAACAGGCAGGATGGTTATTTTATTATGATCTTAGCCTAAAATATCCAGTTTGTCAAGCACCACTTTGGCCATTTTGAAATAGGCTTCGTGGCTATATCCTGCTATATGCGGCGTAACCATTACCTGGGGGAAGCTGCACAATTGCTCCAGCTGTGCTTTTTGCTCCGGGGTATGGGTTGCAAGCTTCTCATTTTCAATAACATCGACACCTGCTGCCCTGATGAGTCCCTTATCCAAGGCCCTGATTAAAGCAGCCGTATCGGTTACTTTTCCCCTGCAGGCTGTCAGGAAATAAGGTTTTTGCTGTAAGGATGCGAAGAAAGCATCATTCGCAAAGTGATGTGTTTCTTCGGTCAGTGGCAGGTGAAGGCTTACCACATCGGCATAACGGGCCAGTTGTTCGGCAGATGCTTCATGAACGTTCCCGCCGGCGAAACCAAATTTATACTTGTCGTAAGCCAGAATGGTGACATCGAAGCCTGAAAGCAGTTTCGCAAAGGCGCCGCCTGTATTACCAAAACCGATGATACCAACAGTTTTCCCGGATAGTTCCGTACCCCTGTTCTCATCGCGAAGCCACAGGCCATTCTTCACTTCATCGAAACTTGTATGCAGCTTATTCATGAGAGAAAGCAGGGTACCCAACATATGTTCGCCTACCGCGTTGCGGTTACCTTCGGGACTGCTTACGCAGGTAATGCCCTTTGATTCGGCATAAGGAACATCAATAAGCTCCATACCGCTACCCAAACGGCCAATCCACTTGAGTTGGCCGGCTTTATCGAGGATATTTTTATCGATGGTAAGTCTTGTAGTAACAATAAGACCGGTTACATCGGCAATCGCAACACCTAGTTCATCATAAGTGATCGCAGGTGTATATAATACTTCGTATCCGTTCTTTTCCAGCGTATCTGCCAGATAGGGATGCACTTTGGCAGTGACAATAACCTTAGGTCTCATAATACGTATTAATAGCTGATTACTCGTTAATTGTTGTAATGTCGTCTTTTACCTTACCCTGCATCTTAAAAGTGAGGGCGGCAAAATCACTTACCTGCAATTGTTCTGCCCGTTTTTCGAAGATGGGGTCCTGAAGTACATCAGGCAGGAACAGCGAACGCGTTGCATTACGTAGTGTTTTCCTGCGTTGGTTGAAAGCCGCTTTCACCAGTATAAAGAAGTCTCTCCCGCTGCGCATCGCAGGAACCTCATTTCTGCGCACCAACCTTATCACACCACTCATTACTTTAGGAGGCGGATTAAACGCTTCCGGCGGCACATCAAACAGGTATTCCACATTATAATAAGCCTGAACCAATACACTCAGAATGCCGTAGACCTTGTTGCCGGGCTGCGATACTACACGCTGGGCCACTTCTTTCTGGAACATACCTATAACCTCCGGCACCTGCTCTTTCCAGTCAAGTACCTTAAACAGGATCTGTGACGAAATATTATAGGGAAAATTACCAACCACCGTAAAAGCCCCTTCGAAAGGAGGCCTGGTATCCAGTATACTTTCATGAATGATCCGGCCTTTAAGAGACGGATATGTATGTTCAAGCCAGGTTACCTTTTCGGTATCCAGCTCTACCGCCTTAAAGTCAATACCGGGTAATTCTATCAGGTATTTTGTAAGCGCACCGCCACCGGGGCCCACTTCCACCAGTTGTGCGAAGGGATGTTCCTGAAGCGCTGCCACAATCTGCCGGCAAAACTGCTCGTCTTTCAGGAAATGCTGTCCTAACGATTTCTTAAGCGTGTATTGCATTGAATGTCAAAAGTAGAGGTTAAATAGCAAATGTGGAATGGTAGCTGTATTTTTACACATTAAACAGTAACGCATGAGTCATGAATTACAAAAACCGGTTATAGGCTTTAGTTGCGGCGATTTGAACGGGATTGGGATGGAGCTGATCATTAAGGCACTGAGCGACAACCGTATTTTTGATATATGCATTCCGGTGGTATTTGCAAATGGCAAGAGCCTGAACTTCTACCGGAAAGGCTTACCCGATATCAACTTCAGCTATCAGCCTGCAAAAGAGCTGAATAAGCTGAACCATAAACAACTGAATGTATTCAACTGCTGGGAAGAAGAGGTACAGATAACACCCGGCCAGCTAAACGAAACAGGTGGAAAATATGCACTGCTGTCGCTGGAACAATCAGTAGAAGCCCTGAAAGCAGGACATATTGATGGTTTGGTAACCGCACCTATTCATAAAAAGAATATACAATCAGAAAACTTCAACTACAGCGGACATACCCCCTATCTGAAAGCCATGTTTGAAGTGCAGGACGTGCTGATGCTCATGACCGCCGAAAATATGCGGGTAGGTCTTGTTACAGAGCATGTGCCCGTACAGGAAGTTGCTAAATATATCACAAGGGAAAACATCCTGAATAAACTCGATCTGCTGCATACCAGCCTGCAAAGAGATTTTGGTGTTTCCAAACCCAAAATAGCAGTCCTGGGCTTAAACCCCCACGCAGGAGATGAAGGCCTGATAGGCACTGAAGAAGAAAATATCATTAAACCCACAGTAAAAGAAGCACGTCAGAAAAACATGCTTGTTTTCGGCCCTTACAGCGCCGACGCCTTCTTTGCAAGAGGCCAGTACCAGCAGTTCGATGCTGTGCTTGCGATGTACCACGACCAGGGTCTTATCCCCTTCAAGTCATTGGCTCTTGGCGAAGGTGTAAACTATACCGCTGGTTTACCCATCGTACGCACCAGCCCCGATCATGGAACAGCTTTTGATATTGCCGGCAAGAACAAGGCCAACGCCAGTTCCTTCCTCGAAGCAATTTATACCTGTGTAGATATTATACGCACGCGCGCAGAATACGCCAATAACCACGCCAACCCGCTGAAGAAAATCAGTGCCCGTGTGTTAGCCAACGCCGTGGATGAAAAAATAGAAGAAGACAACAGCTAGTTCAATACATAACTATGATACGGATTGAAAACGACAGCCTTCAGGTGGCTATAGCACCTAAGGGAGCGGAATTACAAAGCATCGTACACAAAGGCAATTCCCTCGAATATTTGTGGAGTGGAGATCCGGCCTTTTGGGGTAAGAAAAGCCCGGTTTTGTTCCCAATAGTAGGCGGGTTGAAAAACAATCAATATACTTATGGTACTGAATCTTACCCTTTAAGCCGTCATGGTTTTGCGAGGGACATGGTGTTTGAAGTAAAATCACAGGAGCCGGCAAGCGTCACATTTGCAATTACCAGCAACGAAACAACACTGGCGGTTTATCCTTTCCATTTCTCGTTTTCAATCACCTACCGGCTCGAAGGCGAGCGCCTGCATGTTACTTACAATGTAACAAACGAAGGCAAGGAAAACATGTTGTTTTCTGTAGGCGCCCACCCGGCCTTTAAAGTGCCATTGGCAAACAATACCGGCTTTGAAGACTATTATCTTGAATTCTCTTCTGTTGAAAATACCGGCACCTGGCCGCTTTCAGCAGAAGGCCTGATAGAAGAAGAAGCCATTCCGCTTCTGAATAATACCAACACACTTTCTTTAAAGAAATCCCTGTTCTATAAAGATGCCCTGGTTTTAAAGCAATTACAGTCAAACACAATCAGCCTGAAAAGCCATCAAACACCTCATGGACTTACCATGCAGTTCGACGGATTTCCGTTTATGGGTATCTGGTCTGCCAAAGATGCCGACTTTGTTTGCCTGGAACCATGGTGCGGTATTGCCGATAGCGTATTTTCCACCGGCAACTTACTGGAGAAAGAAGGTATTAATAGCCTGAATCCGGGAACAGCCTTTGAGAGAACCTGGACTGTTTCATTTTTTTAATATTATTATGTTACAAAGCCTGCATCGAACAGATAAGGGCTTTGTAACAGCAGTGGAAACGTTTTGCATCAAATGAGTTCCCTGGGAAAATCAATGCTGTTTACAATCAGGAAACGAATCAACTGATCATGCTTATCCTTGATATCGGAGCTGCAGGTATTGGCTAAAGGACATAATACAGGCACTTCTACATCCAGTATCTCCGAAATCTTCCTCAACAAAGTAGCCTGCAACTGAGTTTTTCCATTTTCAATATCAGAATATGACTTTTGGGAAATGCCAAGCTGTAATGCCATATACTCCTGAGAGTAATCCCGGGCCCTTCGCTGCGCCCGGATCTTTGTTCCAGAAACCTTCATATTCCAGTAGTTAAGGGTATAATTTAGAAGAAAGCAGTATTGTCCGCATGTGAGGTTCTTCTCAAATTTACGATTTAATACCAGCCAAACCGGATGAAAGAAGGTATCGTATTGTTAATACTTTTTATAATTACCACCAGCCTGCATGCACAGCAGCTGAAAGGAACTGTTACTGATTACAAAGGCCGCCCCTGCCCATCTTTAGAGATCCTGGTTTCCAACAGCCAGTACCAAGCATCAACTATAAGTTCAGCATCCGGAGCATTCAGCATTACCCTCCCGGCAAAGGGTAATTATCTGCTGCTGATAAAGCAGCAGGGCCAGGTTTTATTTCAAAAGGAAATTACAGTAGATAGCATCTCTATACAAAAGCTGACTGTAAACACCAGCATTCTGGATGAAGTAACAGTATCCACTGCCATCAAAAAGAAAACCATCGAAAGAAAAACAGATCGCCTCATCTTTAATGTAGAAAATTCGATTTCTGCAGCAGGAGGTGACCTGATAGATGCCATTAAAATAACACCCGGAGTAAAATTTGTTAACGATCAGCTTTCCCTTATCGGCAGAAGCGGTGTAACCGTCTTCATCGATAACCGGCCACTACAGCTTCCCAATGAAGAACTTATTGCGTACTTAAAATCGATAAGAGCAGATGATGTAAAAAGTATTGAAGTGATCAGCAACCCTCCTGCACAATATGAAGCCGAGGGTAATAGCGGCATTATCAATATCAACCTTAAGAAATCAGGAAAACAAAGATGGAACGGCAGCGCTACAGCCGCATTCAGGCAATCAAAATACAGCAGCGCCAATGAATCAGCTCAATTGAGTTACAATAATAAAAAACTATCGGCCTATGGTAATATAAGACATTCCATGGGTACCGGATTCTTCCGCCGCGAAGAAGGAGAAATCGATTACCCCGATAAACAATACCGTTCACATAGCACTCTGAAATCTGAACAGGGAAAAAACCTCAGCCTTACAACAGGTCTGGACTATACCTTCAGCAAAAAAATCTCAGCAGGAGGACAATACATCTACAGCAATAACAATGTTACCAACGAAAACACGAATAACACCTATATCTATGGTCAGCCCAACAACCTGATTCAGACCCCAACAAACGGCAAAGCAGAAAACACAAATCATAACGGCAACATCCACTTTGCATACCAGATCGACAGCACAGGCAGTACCATCAATTTCAACGCAGATTATTTCAGCTACAGGAACCCGAAAAGTACCTTGTTTTCAACAAGGGAATATGAAGACTTTACCCGGGATATACCTGAAAAATATATCAGTGCCGATAACCGTAGTTATCAGAATATAACCAACTATGCTTTCCAGGCAGATGTTACTCAGAAACGAAATGGATATGAGTTCAATTACGGAGTAAAATACTCAGGAATTCAAAGTGATAGCTGGTTTAAATATTACGACAACACCTCAGGAACGCCCATCCTGGACGAAGGCAAAAGCAACGAATTCGACTATAAAGAACACATGCAGGCAGCTTACTTAACCGGAAGCCGGAAATGGAACAAACTCGAACTCAAAGCAGGCATCAGGCTGGAACATACAACAACAGAAGGCTATTCAGCCTCGGCATTAACCAGTAAGAATAATTACACCCGGTTATTCCCCACACTTTATGCGATGTATGATGTCACTTCAAACGTTAGCGCAGGCATTAACTATGGCAAAAGAATACAACGCCCGCGTTATACAACCCTTAATCCATTTGTCAGGTATATCAATCCATACTCAACCTCGCAGGGCAATCCATTGTTGCAGCCATACCAGACAAATAATATGGAGCTGTTTCTTCACTATAAGGATAAATGGATCACCAACCTCCACCTCAGCTGGTCCGAAAACGTATACGAACAACTAAACCATATCACCCCTTCGAATATCAATGCGGCTTTCAGGTATGAGAACTTCTTTGACCAGCTGTCTTTTGGGCTGTCGGAAACCTATACATTCTACCCGGTAAAAAGATGGGAAAGCTATAATTCAGCCGACCTCTACTACCGGGAAATAAAATCGTCCATTCCCCAAACCTCTCCCAATTGCAGCAGCTGGAGCGGCTACATTGAATCGAACAATAACCTGCAGTTAAACAAGACCAGGACACTCGCCCTTTCAATAAATTACTGGTACCAGTTTCCCGAATACTATGCCGTATATTATACAAAAGCCTACTCATGCCTGAGCATAGGATTCAGAATATTACTGGACAATAAAAAATGGACGATTGCACTGAATAGCGAGGACCTGCTGAGAAATCAAAGAATAAAAAACAACACCAGTTTCAATGGCCTTCCTTCCCGCAACTTTAATTATGAAGACAGAAGATGCATGCGTATAAGCTTACGCTACAACTTCGGCAGCGCTCAATCCGGCAGAAAAGCCTTAAATAACAGTAATGAGGAAGAACGCAACCGGTTGTAAATAATAAAAGCCCTGAACACTGCTATTCCTTTATTCAATTCATAAAAACGCCCCTAAAAAGTCAGAAGCTTTTTAGGGGCGTTTCAACTTTAAGATAAATATACCTTTCGGCACTGAGGTTATAGGTCACTGAATAGATCCCACAGTGGTGCCATATCGTCTATTGACACTGAGCCAGCATCTTCTCAGATTCTGCCAGTCCCCAATGCGGGAACAATGGCTTTGCAGGCTCAGCCTTGCCCAATGCGATTGCTTTTTCAAACAATGGCTTAGCCTTGTCTTTACCTCCGCCAAATTGTGGCGGTGTTCCAAACAAACTCATTCCCTGCAGGTAATAAAGACGCGGATTATTGGGATCCAGCTTCATTCCTTTCTGTAAAGCTGCTGACGCCTGCGCGCCGTAAGTCTGCCAGCGGCTCATAGGGTCTACCATCATCTGAACAGTAGCGATCATATTACGAACCGTACATAAATCGGCATTGTCTTCTATGCTCTCTGCTTTCGATAGCAATGCATTGGCTTTTGCTGCAATGGCATCTTTATCAGCAGTTTTGTCTGAAAACCCGATTCTTGCCTGTATCAATGCAGCGTAGTAATAGGGTAACCACTGCGTTTTTTCTGCTTCTGCAATTCTTTCAAAAGCTGCAGATAACGACTGCAGATCGGCCGATGTTTTTGCTGAATCGAATAGCGCCAGCTTTTGTTGCATCGCCTGCACATATTTATCGGACTGGGCCTGTACACTTATTATGCCACATAAGGTGAGCATCAGGAGGAAAGCTTTCATGTTTATTTTTTTAGAAAGATAATTAAAGATTGTTATTAATAATATCATCAGTTCTGTCTACGCCCCAGCTCAGGAAAATTCCTATAAGGAAAAACCGCTTGGCAGGTGGCAGTATGGGGCTTTTTACCAGGCCGCTGTAAGAATAATTGTATCCCGATACCTGTTGAGCTCCCAGCACATTGGTAACGCTGGCTAATAATACCATATTCGTTCTTGCTTTAGGATTACCGGCATTGGGTACATAGTTCATACTAAAGCCCAGGTTATGAAAGTCTTTTGTAGTTCCGGCATCGGCAATGCGATATTTCTGATTGGTCTGCTGCTGCAGGTTATAATAAGGCCGGCCTGTAGCAAAGCTATACGTAAAGTTAAACCCGGTTTTTATGCTGGTAAAGAATCGCTTCGTAACCAGGGAGACTGTATGGTCAGCTGCGAAATTGGGCGTCATCCGTTCGGGGAAATTGAGGTAATCACGTTTCGTATCGAGGTACGAATAACTGACCCAGTAATCAAAGCCCTTGATAGACTGCCTGTCGCGCCATAATACCTCTACCCCCTTTGCATAACCATCGCCATTGTTACTGTACTCCGGCGCCGTTTTTACCAGGTGTTCATATTTTTTATAATAAGCCTCCGCCCTGAATAACCGGAGACGTGTCATTTTTGTATAGTTAAGAATATAGTGGGAGGCCTTTGTATAGCGCATATCATTTCCCCTTAACTGGCTGTTCTCGGGTTTCTGGAAGAAGATCCCATAAGCCAGTGAAACCTGCGCATCTTTTGAAGTTTTATAGGCAAAGGTAGCACGAGGTGCCACGGCCATTTTATCGATGCTTGAATTATGCTCCAGGCGTCCACCAACCGTCAACGCCAGGTCGTTGGTGATATAGATATTCGACTCCGCAAACAGCGCCTTATAATGGTCGGGCAATACATAGCTGGAGTCGTTATAACTGATATTGTTACGTGAGTACCAGTATTCCGATCCAAAGCGGATATTATTGATGCCTGAAAGCCTTTTCTCCAATACCAGCCTTGCCTGAGCCGCTATCTGCTTGTTATGCAGCATAAAGTTTTTATCGCGCATCCAGAATACAGCATTTGAAAACTGCTTGTCTGCATTCGCCTGGTCCTGTACGTGCTGTGAGATATCATCCTTGTTGATGCTGAACCCCGTGCCAGCCTGCATCTTCCAGCCATTCCCTAGGTTTTCACGCCAGCTGAGATTATTATACCAGTTGTAGTTCGATAATCCGAAAGCATCTTTTAAATAAGAACTGTCTATATCTTCCCTTCTAAGCCCCAGATCACTTTTCGAGAAGGTAGTATAGTATTTGATAATACCGTTCTTTGTTTTGATCCTGAAATTAGCATCGCCGCCATGAAAGACCGGTGTTTTAAAGTAGTCGGGCTTTTGCTTCACGATATTGAAATAGGCCGTCAGGTTGGTATAGTTATAGTTAACACCCCATGACGACTTTTTATTTTTTGCAAGCTGCTGTGTACCTATACTGGCAAAAATGGGCGACAGGGAAGCATCTACTTCGGAACGCTCGGGCATATCTATGGATTCCATTACCAGTGCAGCAGAAAGCGCCTGGCCATAAAGTGCCGAATAGCCACCCGTACTGAATACCATTCCTTTGAACAGGAACGGCGAAAACCGGCCCCGCTGGGAAATATCCGGAACACTGGAAAAATAGGGGTTGTTAACCAGGGTACCATCAATAAACTGTTTGGTTTCATAACCGGTACCACCTCTTACGAATAACCCTTCCTGGTCATTTATCTGCTGGGTACCCGGAAGTGTTTTTAGAGCAGCCGTAATATCGGCATTAGCGCCGCCCGTGGTAGCCATATCCAGCGAACTCATAATATTAGCGCGCTTGGCATCACCAGCCGGAAAAGAACCCGCCGATACAACAACGGCCCTTAATTCATCGATCTGCTCTGCCAGTGAGGCATTTACCGATATGGCAGCAGTTCCCTGTATGATGATAGTTTGTTCAAAAGGTTTATATCCCATAATGGAAATAACCAGTAATTGTGCGCCTGTTTCAGTAGTCTGGAAACTATAGCGCCCCATAGAATCGGTGGTAGCGCCATCGTAAGAATTTTTTAAGGTTACCGAAGCCAAGGGTATAGGGCGGCCTTTTTTGTCTTTCACGGAGCCGCCTATCGTAACCTGCGTCCATCCGGAACATACCACTCCCAGAGCCAGGCAAAGTAAGGCGAGTTGTTTTCTCATATTATGTTTTGGTAAGGGCAGCAAACATAATAAAAAAATAAGAGCCCCGCAAAGCAGGGCTCTTAATATCACTCAAACTTCATAAAAGTACTATTTGTACTGAGGGATCAGGCTTTGAGCCAGTTCCACCATTTTGGCAACACCATCATCAGGTAAGCCGCCTTTTTTGAATTCAGCCAGTACTTCAGGAAGTTTATTTTCCATTTCCATCAGGAAGTGTTCTTCAAACGCTTTTGTTTTCCTAACTGCAACATCACGAAGCAGACCTTGTGTACCCAGGTAGATGATCGCTACTTGTTTTTCCACAGGGAACGGAGTGTACTGCGCTTGTTTCAGGATCTCCACGTTACGGGCACCTTTATCAAGAACCAGTTTGGTAGCAGCGTCGAGGTCACCACCGAATTTAGAGAAGGCTTCCATTTCGCGGTAAAGGGCCTGATCGAGTTTCAGGGTACCGGATACCTTTTTCATGGATTTGATCTGAGCGTTACCACCCACGCGGCTTACGGAGATACCTACGTTGATAGCCGGACGGATACCCGCGTTAAACAGGTTTGATTCAAGGAAGATCTGTCCGTCGGTGATAGAGATAACGTTCGTTGGGATATAAGCCGATACGTCGCCCGCCTGTGTTTCAATGATAGGCAGCGCTGTTAAGCTACCACCACCTTTCACCAGGTGTTTGATAGAATCGGGAAGATCGTTCATTTGTTTGGCGATAGAGTCGTTGTTGATCACTTTCGCAGCACGTTCCAGCAAACGGGAGTGCAAGTAGAATACGTCACCGGGATACGCTTCACGACCTGGAGGCCTTTTCAGCAGCAGCGACACCTCACGGTAAGCCACCGCTTGTTTACTCAGGTCATCATAGATGATCAAGGCAGGGCGACCGGTATCGCGGAAGAACTCGCCGATAGCAGCGCCAGCAAATGGAGCGTAGAACTGCAGCGGAGCAGGATCGCTCGCAGAAGCAGATACGATGATAGTATAAGCCATAGCGCCGGCATCCTGCAGGGTTTTCATTACACCTGCAACAGTAGATGCTTTCTGTCCTACGGCAACATAAATACAATAAACAGGTTTGCCAGCGTCATAAAACTCTTTCTGGTTGATGATGGTATCGATACAGATGGCAGTTTTACCAGTCTGACGGTCACCAATCACCAGCTCACGCTGACCACGTCCGATAGGGATCATAGCGTCGATAGCTTTCACACCTGTTTGAAGTGGTTCTTTAACGGGCTCACGGAAGATAACACCAGGCGCTTTACGCTCAAGTGGCATTTCGTACAGTTCACCGGAAACAGCACCTTTACCGTCGATAGGTTCGCCGAGGGTATCGATTACACGTCCTACCAGGCCATCACCTACTTTAATAGAGGCGATTTTACCGGTACGGCGTACGCTGTCGCCTTCTTTAATGCCCTTGCTTTCACCCATCAATACAACACCTACGTTATCTTCTTCCAGGTTAAGTGCAATAGCTTTAACGCCACTAGGGAACTCAACGAGCTCACCGGAACGAACGTTGTTCAAACCATATACACGGGCAATACCGTCGCCCACCTGGAGCACAGTACCCACTTCTTCCAGATCAGCTGAAGCATTGAAATTGCTCAGTTGTTGCCTCAATATCGCTGAGATCTCATCGGGTTTTATTTCAACCATATTATTGAAGTTTGAGAGTTTTAAATTTTTATACTAGCCAACTTTACTGCTGTACAGGTTCTGGCTAAATTGTTTTTTGATATCCTCGAGGTCGCGCTTAACAGAAGCATCCACCCTTTTGTTATCGAACTCAATTACGAAACCGCCTATGAGCTCTTCATCAACGGCATGTTTAAGCTGGATATTAGGCAAACCGGTTTCTGTTTTGATCCTTTCGGAGATAGCGTTTTTCACGTCGTCACCTACAGGAACGGCTGTAATGAACTTAACGGGATGAATATTCTTCATCGCATCATATTGTTCGATAAAAGCCTGTGCAATTTCAGGAAGTACGCTTTCACGTCCTTTAACGGTAAGTAAGCGGATAAAGGCGGCCGTTAATTCAGAAACGTTGGGAACAACCACAGCGTTAATAATAGCCAGCTTTTTATCGGCTTTAATAATGGGACTGCGCAGCAGGTTAGTGAATTCCCGGCTGGCTTTACATACCGCCTGCAGATACATCACGTCGTTATAAACCTGTTCCAGCTGAGCTTTCTCAGTAGCCAGATCTATAAGGCTCTTTGCGTATCTGCCGGCTAAACGTGGATTATGCATGATTAATTCAGTTTAACGCCGTCAGCCAGCTGCTTGATATAATTTTCCTGTTCTGCTTTATTAGCCAGTTCTTTACGCAGCACTTTTTCAGCTACATCGATCACCAGGGCACCCACCTGATTTTTAACTTCAGTCAATGCCTTGTTCTTCTGCTGTTCAATAGCATTTTGAGCGTCGGTCAGAATACGGTCGTATTCCGTCTTTGCTTTCTCTTTAGCATCAGTCACCAGTTTGTCAGCAGTTTCTTTCGCATCTTTCAGCAGAGCCGCTCTTTCTTCACGTGCTTTTGCCAGCAGGGCCTCATTTTCGTTCTTCAGCTGTGCCATTTCGGCTTTCACTTTTTCAGCAGAAGCTATAGAAGAAGCGATATTGTCTTCCCTGTCTTTGAGGCTTGTCAAAATAGGCTTCCAGGCAAACTTCTTAAGGATAAGAAGCACTACGATAAACGCAATCAGCGACCAGAAGATAATCCCTAACCCAGGTAATAACAGTTCCATGTTTATATGATGATTTGCTTATGAGCTAAAATATACTGCATCTTCGGCCCTGTGCGTCAGATGCAGTAATGTTTTGTTCGGGGTAATTGACTAGTTTGATAAAACAGCCAATAAACCTGCGATAACTGCGAACAGGGCAACACCCTCGATGAACGCAGCAGTCAGGATCATGTTACCACGAATGTCGTTTGCAGCTTCGGGCTGACGAGCAATAGATTCTACTGCACCTTTACCGATCTGACCGATACCGATACCAGCACCAATTGCTGCTAAACCAGCGCCAATAGCACCACCCAGTTGAGCAGTACCAGCTTCCAGTAAAATGTTCATTAAAGACATACTGTGTGATTTTGAATTATAAAAGAGTTGTTTCTATTGTTGTTTGAATTATTACAGCGCAAAAACCTCCTCGTCGTGGTGACCGTGCTTGTCATCGTGACCATGACCTGATTCAAAGGCCTGGCCAATGAATACAGCGGTAAGGTTGGTAAAGATGAACGCCTGGATAAAGGCAACCAGTATTTCGATCATATAGATGAATACGGAGAATGCAACAGATACGGGAGAAAAACCCCAACCTGCTACCGGGCTCATATTACCGAAGATAAAGATCAGCGAAACGAAGCTGAGGATTACAATGTGTCCTGCAGTCATGTTCGCAAAAAGACGAATCATGAGGGCTGCGGGTTTGATGAATACACCAAGTAATTCTACAGGGATCAGGATCAGTTTCACCAAAAAAGGCACCCCCGGAGGCCAGAAGATATGACCCCAGAAATGACTGTTGGTGCTAAACAGGATAACAAGAAGTGAGACAACCGCAAGTACAGCAGTAAAGGCAATATTACCTGTTACATTCGCTGAACCCGGAATCAATCCTATTACGTTATTGATAAAGATGAAGAAAAATACGGTAAGCAGGTAAGGCATGTATTTTTCATGTTTACCATGCAGGTTGGGCCTGGCTACATCGTCGCGAACAAAAGTGATAGCCACTTCTACAACGTTCTGGAAGCCGGATGGCGCTTTATGAGCACCGTTGGTTTTATATTTTTTAGCTACCGATAACATGATCACCAGCAGCAGGATAACACCAATGAACATTTGTACCACATTCTTGGTAAGAGAGAAATCGTACACTTTTACAGATTCATCGGCGGAACCATCTTCCTTTACAGGAATGATCTTGTTCTTTTCGAGTTTGTATCCCTCATGGATCTCGTGTCCGCCATGACCGAATGCTGAAGAGGAGAAGGTAGACAACCCTCTTTCAGGAGAGTACAGGATAATAGGCAAAGGAATAGAAGCGTGAAAATCACCTACCGTAAAGAAATGAAACTCATGAGCGTCAAGAACGTGTTCGATGATAGTTTCACCGGCATTGAACTTACCAGGCTCTTCTGTGGCATGGTGCGCAGCGGTTGCTTCATGTTGCTCATTTTCCTGTGCAAAAGAAGCATTAGGGAAAAATCCGATTAAAAGGCTAAAAGCCGCTGCCAGTAGGTATTTTATGCTTTTGAACGCCATACGATCCTCAAATTTGGCCGCAAAGATAGGAGTTGGGCCACGAAAAAAAAATGAAACTTGTCGTGTTATGGGCGAAATTCTAAGAAACTTGTCCCCCTGCCTGTTTTTCAAACTGCATGCTATGCAGGGTAGCGTAAAATCCACACATTGCCAGCAGTTCGGAATGTGTTCCCATTTCCCTGATCTCTCCCTTATCGAGCACGATGATCTTATCGGCTTTGCGGATAGTGGACAGGCGGTGGGCTATCACAATCGAAGTCCTGTCTGCTATAAGGGTATCAATGGCGTGCTGGATAAGCAACTCACTTTCGGTATCGATAGAGGAGGTAGCCTCGTCGAGGATCAGCACGGCGGGATTATAAAGCAGCGCCCGTATGAAAGAGATCAGCTGCCGTTGCCCCAGGCTGAGCGTTGTGCCTCTTTCCATAACGTTATAGCTGTATCCCCCGGGCAATTGCATGATAAAATCGTGTACCCCTATCATTTTAGCAGCCTGCACTACCTGCTCCTTGGTAATATCCGGGTTGCGAAGCGTAATATTCTCCAATACCGACCCCGAAAAAAGGAATACATCCTGTAATACCACCCCTATGCTGCCACGAAGCTTGTTAAGCTGGTAGTCTTCAATATTTACGCCATCGAGCGTAATGGAGCCGTGCTGGATATGATACAACCGGTTGAGGAGGCTGATAACAGACGTTTTCCCGCTCCCGGTATGTCCTACCAGGGCCACTGTTTCGCCGGGTTTTACATCGAAATTGATATTCTTAAGAACGTAATTGGGCTCATTATAGGCAAAAGAAACATTGTTAAATGCCAGGGCGCCTTTTACTACCGGAGGGTCATAGCTTCCTTCTTTCTTTATATAATCCTCATTATCAAGCACTTTAAAGATCCTTTCGGCAGCCACCATCCCCATTTGTATCACATTGAACTTATCGGCGATAACGCGCAACGGCCTGAAGATCTGGTTGAGGTATAGTATAAAGGCTATCAGCAAACCCGCTTCCAGCTGCTTACCTGCCACCCACCAAACCAGGATACCAGTGCTTACCGCCAGTACCACTTCCACAACAGGAAAAAAGATTGAATAGGCAAAAATTGCTTTGATATTGGCGTTTCTATGATCGCGGTTGATGTCCCGGAATTTACGATACTCACGGCCCTCCGAAGCAAAAGCCTGTACCAGATGCATACCCGTGATATGCTCCTGTGCAAAAGCATTGAGCGCCGCTACCGCATTACGCACTTTAATAAAGCTCTTGT
The DNA here is from genome assembly GCF_004118675.1 of Filimonas effusa. Lineage (NCBI taxonomy): Bacteria > Pseudomonadati > Bacteroidota > Chitinophagia > Chitinophagales > Chitinophagaceae > Filimonas > Filimonas effusa. The sequence continues at coordinate 893,961 of NZ_SDHZ01000002.1, forward strand.
TAACGCTTTCCTTAAAATAGTACGTAGCAATGATCATGATAGGGAAAGGAATCAGGCTTACAAGCGTAAGCTTCCAGTTGATCCATAACATGGTTGCCAGCGTAATGATGATGGAAAGCAGGTCCGAGATAATGGGAATCAACCCGTCGGAAAAAATGTCGTTGATATTTTCAATGTCGTTAATCGTGCGGGTGGTAAGCGTACCAATGGGTGTGGTATCGAATTGCTTTAGGTTGAGCTTTAATATTTTACGAAACACAGTAGTTCTCATATCCTTCACCACGCTCTGCCCCATCCACGAGGTGATGAAGCTGAAACTAAAGCGCACAGTGGTTTCAATGAATATGAAAATGACCTGGAAAATGGTCACTGCGATAATAAAACGGGAGGCATCGCTGAGATCGGTGTTAAAGAGCACCCATTCCAGCCATTGAGGCACATGAACAGATTTTCCTGTAGCCTTATCTATCGTAAGTTGTATGAGCAACGGACGCACAGGTGTAAAAACGGCAAGTACAATGGCAAGTACAATACTCGCCACCAGTTGAATACGGTACGGTTTTACAAATACGAATACGCTGCGTAACAGAGAAAAATCGAAAATCTTTTTTTTTGCACCCTCGTTCATGATGATGGGCCAAAGGTAATAAGTTAGCGGAAAGCAGCCTGCTTTTTCGTAAATTCGTATTTAATATGCAGGAAACGCAACCGACAGTACCCGAACAGGTTTTACCGAAATATACGCTAACAGAGGAGCAGGAAAAGAAAGAGATTCTGCGGCATTATCGTGCTTTATTGCGAAGCTTACGTCCCAAATTAAAAAGAGGCGACAAGGAGTTATTACGACGCGCATTTGAAATGGCTGTGGATGCCCACAAAACCATGCGTCGGAAAAGCGGGGAACCCTATATTCTTCACCCGCTGGCGGTAGCGTCTATCTGCGTTGAAGAAATAGGCCTGGGTATAAGGTCCACTATCTGTGCCTTGCTGCACGATACGGTAGAAGATACCGATATCACACTGGATGATGTTGAACGGGAATTTGGCAATGAAATAGCCCGGATCGTTGACGGGCTGACCAAGATCTCCAATGTAATGGATACCAACTCCAGTCAGCAGGCAGACAATTTCAAAAAGATATTGATGACCCTTACGGATGATCCGAGGGTAATTCTGATAAAACTGGCCGACCGTTTACATAATATGCGTACGCTCGACTATATGAAGCGCGAAAAGCAGCTGAAAATAGCCAGCGAAACCATTTGGGTATACGCTCCCCTCGCGCACCGCATGGGTCTTTACGCTATCAAGACAGAAATGGAAGATCTGTCTATGAAGTATATGGAACCCCAGCAATACAAGGAAATTGCACGTAAGCTGGCCGAAACAAAACGGGAACGTACACGCTACATCAATGAATTTGTAAAGCCATTAAAGGATAAACTGGTACGTGCCGGTTTCGACTTTGAGATCTATGGCCGCCCCAAGAGCATACATTCCATTTGGAACAAGATCAAGAAAAAAGGAGTTGCCTTTGAAGAGGTATATGATCTTTTTGCAATACGGGTCATCCTAAATTCCGCTCCTGAAAAGGAAAAAGAAGAATGCTGGAAAGTGTATTCCATGATCACCGACGAATATACCCCCTCGCCGGAACGCCTGCGCGACTGGCTCAGCAATCCCAAAAGCAATGGTTACGAAGCGCTGCACACTACTGTAATGGGCCCGCAGGGCAAATGGGTAGAAGTACAGATCCGGACCAAAAGGATGAACGAAATTGCCGAAAAAGGCCTCGCTGCCCACTATAAATACAAAGAAGGCAGCGGCGATGAGGACCGCTTCGACAAATGGTTCACCCAGATCCGTGAAGTGATCAGCGGACAGGATACCGATAGCGTCGATTTTCTGCAGGATTTCAAAACCAGCTTCCTGGCAGAGGAGATTTACGTTTATACCCCTAAAGGCGACGTAAAAATGCTGCCTGTTGGTTCCACCGCCCTGGATTTCGCCTTTTCAATTCACTCCGCTATCGGCAGTAAGTGTATTGGCGCCAAGGTAAACCATAAACTGGTGCCCATAGGCCATAAGCTGCGCAGTGGCGATCAGATAGAGATCATCACCAGCAATAAGCAGAAACCTCATGAAGACTGGCTGAACCTGGTAGTAACGGCGAAAGCCAAGAGCAAGATCAAGGACGCCCTGAAAGAGGAAAAGCGGAAAATAGCCGAAGAAGGCAAATACATTGCACAGCGGAAAATTGAAGGTGTAGGAGCCGCATTCAACCAGCATAATATAGAAGAACTGGTAAGCTTTTACAAGCTCCCCAGTCAGTTAGACCTTTTTTATAATATCACCGTCAAATTAATTGACTTAAAGGAACTTAAAGATTTTCAGGTCCTGGGCGACCGGCTGGAACCACCCAAACCCGTTAAACCGGTCACAGAAGCTAAAACCGAGCACACCGAATATAAACCAACGCATAATAAAAAGGATTCAGAGCTCATTATCTTCGGCGAAAGCAGCGACAAGATCATGTATAGTCTTGCCAAATGCTGTAATCCTATTCCGGGCGACGATGTCTTCGGTTTTGTAAGTACAGGTAAAGGACTGATCATTCACCGTACTACCTGCCCCAATGCAACACAAATGATGGCCAATTACAGCCATCGTATTGTAAAAACCAAATGGGCCAAGAATAAGGAGATTTCGTTCCTTACCGGAATTAAGCTGGTAGGACTGGACGACGTAGGGGTTATTAATAAGATCACTAATGTGATCAGTGGTGAATTACGGATCAATATAGCCGGATTAACAATTGAATCGAAGGAAGGCCTGTTCCAGGGCTCTATAAAGGTATTTGTACACGACAAAGAAGAGCTGGACGAACTGGTGAACCGTTTAAAGCAGCTTAACGGCATACAAACGGTTGATCGTTTCGATACGGAAGAGATCCAGTAAAAAAGCGGGCCGGAACAGCGGCCCGATAGGCAGTTGGAGAGTTACGGCATTATTTGACTGGGAATTGCAGAAATACTTTTGCCCGATTCATGCGTTTAAAGGGTCTACTGTTTATTTTTGCCACTCATTTTCAAAAAACAAACTCAATGGTTGACGTAATTCTGGGGTTGCAGTGGGGTGACGAAGGCAAAGGCAAGATTGTAGATTTCTTTGCTCCTAACTACGATATTATAGCCCGTTTTCAGGGCGGTCCTAACGCTGGACATACTTTATATGTAGGCGACAAGAAAGTGGTGCTGCACCAGATCCCTTCCGGCATTTTTCATCAAAACACTGTAAACCTTATCGGCAATGGTGTTGTACTTGATCCCGTAACCTTAAAAAGAGAATGTGACACAGTTGCATCTTTCGGGATTGACGTAAGAAAAAACCTGTTCATTTCAGAAAGGACCAACCTGATCTTACCAACGCATCGCGCATTGGACAAAGCTTCTGAATCATCTAAAGGCGATAGCAAAATCGGCTCTACCTTAAAAGGTATCGGCCCTGCCTATATGGATAAAACCGGCCGGAATGCCATCCGCGTGGGCGACCTGCTTGACAAAAACTTTACTTCACAATATATCAAGCTGCGTTTAAAACATCAGAAGCTGCTCGATAACTTCCATTTCAATGAAGACATTTCCGCCTGGGAAGACGAATTCTTTGAAGCATTGGAGTTCCTGCGCACATTGAATGTTGTTAACGGAGAATATTTCATCAACAATCACATTTCCCAGGGCAAAAAGGTTTTGGCCGAAGGTGCACAGGGTAGCATGCTCGATATCGATTTCGGCACCTTCCCGTTCGTAACTTCTTCCAACACCATCTCTGCCGGCGTATGTAACGGATTAGGCGTTGCGCCTCAAAAGATCCGCGAAGTACTGGGTGTTACCAAAGCATACTGTACACGCGTAGGCAGCGGCCCGTTCCCAACAGAATTGCACGATGAGCAAGGCGAAGAATTACGCAAAACAGGCAACGAATTTGGTGCCACTACAGGCCGCCCGCGCCGTTGTGGCTGGATTGACCTGGTTGCATTGAAATACGCTTGTATGATCAACGGTGTGACCCAGGTGGTAATGACAAAAGCCGATGTGCTCGACGCATTTGAATCACTGAAAGTTTGTACTACATATAACGTCAACGGTGAAGAAAAAGCTGAAGTGCCATTCCAGATGACACGTGTTAACCTGGAACCTGTTTTCCAATCTTTCAAAGGCTGGAATCAGGACACTACACAAATTAAAAAAGCAGATGCTTTGCCGGAAGATATGACGCAGTATATTGCATTCATCAACAAATATGTGGGCGCTCCAATCCGTTATGTATCCAACGGTCCTGGACGCGACCAGATAGTAGCCTTATAGTGTGCGGCACAAATTTGCGCACGTGCAAAAAAAATTTTTGTTGATTAAAAAACTCGTTGAAATTTTACGAAGTAATTTTTCGGAATATGGCAGCAAAACCAGTCAAAGAGAACAAAACTACAGGCCGCTCCTCTGCTGCGGCTAAAAACAGCGAAGAAAAACCATCCACAAAATCTAAAGCACAATTAGAAGAGGATGATGATGATTTAGAAGACGATGACGACGACTTTGAAACCAAGTCTCCATCTAAAAAGTCAGCAAAAGCAGCTCCTAAAAAAGGCAAAAAAGACGCCGATGAAGAGGACGATGACGACGACGACGATGACGACATGGACGATGATGATGACTGGAACAAGGCTGAAGATGACGACGACAACTGGGATCCCGATTTTGATGAATTCGATGTTCCTAAGTCTAAAGGAAAGAAATCTTCAGGTGGCGGCGGCGGTAGCAGCAAAAAAGGAGAAGATGAAGACGACTTTAAAGTAGATGAAGACTTCAAAGAGTTCGACCTCTTTGGCGATGATAACGGCGACTTCAACGATGACGACGACGACTTCTAGTGTTGTGCTCAGAACTATTGAAGCATACCCAATTAAAGATCTGATCTTATTTAAGCAACAAATGCTAAGCTGGAGCCTCCAGTTTAGCATTTGTTGTTTTTTGGATAACAATCAGTATGCGCAACCGCACCACAGCTATGAAAGTCTGCTGGCTGTTGGCCCTGTATCGGCATTCGCCCCTTCGCCGGAAATTATAAATGACGGCGCCGCATTGCTGAATGCATTGCAGCAATACACGGAACAACACCAGGACTGGCTCTTCGGACATTTCAATTACAACTTTGCCGGAAGTGTTACCGGTGCATTATCTCCCGCAACTACCAGTGCACAGCGCCACGATTTCCCGGTGTGCTATTTGTTTCAACCCGACATAGTTATACAGCTGGAAGCGAGCCATGCAACAATCAGTTGCCTGCAAAGCAATCCCGCCGATGTTTACGCAAGCATATGCGCAACGCATATGAGCAATACTCCCGCACCAACAAAGTCCGGCATCACAATGCAACCCAGGTTTACGCGTGAGGAGTACTTACAAACAATTCAACAACTACAGCAACATATTCTTCGCGGCGATTGTTATGAACTCAATTTCTGTCAGGAGTTCTTTGCAACAGATGTAACCATAAACCCGGAATTATTATATCAAAAACTAACCTCTCTCTCTCCTACCCCTTTCGCTGCCTATTACAAGTTAGGCAGCCAATATGCGCTTTGTGCCAGCCCTGAGCGTTATATCCGCAAAACAGGCAGTCAACTGATATCGCAACCAATCAAAGGCACCTCGGCCAGGATACCACATGATACTGCTGCCGATGAACAAAGCAGGCAAAACCTGTTGCACAGCGCAAAGGACAAAAGCGAAAACGTAATGGTGGTTGACCTGGTACGAAACGATTTGAGTAAAGTATGCGAAGAAGGATCTGTGCATGTGCCGGAGCTGTTTGGAATATACAGCTTTCCGCAGGTACACCAGATGATCTCGACAATAGAAGGCCGCTTACTGCCTGGCTTACATCTCAGGGAGGTGCTGGAAGCCAGCTTCCCGATGGGCTCTATGACAGGCGCTCCCAAGAAACGGGTAATGGAACTTATAGCGCAGTACGAACGCTCGGAACGTGGTTTATACTCCGGCTCTATTGGTTATATAAAGCCCGGCGGAGATTTTGATTTTAACGTAGTGATCAGGAGCCTTTTTTATAACACCATTACACGATATCTGAGCTATCAGGTAGGCGGCGGCATTACATTCTATAGTGAAGCTTCCAGGGAATATGAAGAATGCCTTCTCAAAGCCAAAGCAATAGAGAAGGCAATTCAATAAAATTATAATAAACGAAGTAAGGCTACAGCTTTACAACCAGTGTAGCAGTATCTGTATCAGGTCCGGCTAAAAACACACGCACACTTTCCTGCAGAATTTCCTGCCTGTGATCTTTAAACAGCGATAGTTTATCCAGTGGCAAACGCATGTCGTAAGTGCTGCCCTGTAAAAGAGCTTTATCAAAACCAGGATTCAGCTTATTGAATTCAGTTAGATCAAAACGCAGCCTGGTAGCAATCACTTTCGAATTGTATTTACCTGCAAGTGCCACCGTTTGGGTATTAGCCAGTTCCTCTTCAGTCAGCTGACGCTGCCCAAGGAGCACTGCAATATTATCCTTCTGGATTTTGGTTTCCGCCGCAGTGAGTGTGGTCCAGCCACCGCCGCCTTCAAAAATATAATGAGCGCCAATATATTTCTTTACATGCTTTCTTGTTTGCTCTGGCAGGAAAGATTGCAGCACCCAGAAATTACGGCTGCCCGACTTACGGATGGCCTGTTTTACACGGCCAATACCACCATTATAAGCGGCAACAACCAGTAACCAGTCACCAAACTCGTCATAAAGCTCTTTCAGCAACTGACAGGCAACGTAAGTGCTTTTGGCAAAATCACGCCTTTCATCAACACCTTTTCCCATTTTCAGCTTAAAACGTTTTGCTTCATCGGGCATCAGTTGCCAGGGACCAACAGCACCGGCACTGGATACAAGCCCTTTGCGCAGATGGCTTTCTATTACAGAAAGGTATTTCAACTCAACAGGCAGATCATTTTCAGTTAATATCTGGTCGTAAAGATCAAAATACTGCTTTCCCCAGACCTTCATCTTGTCAAATTCTTCGCCCTCCAGGCGAACATAGGCATTCACAAATTCTACCGCTTTGGGATTGATCTGGAAGAAACCCGGCGTAGCGGCATTATATTCCTGCCGGTCTCCAAACAGGCTTTTAAACCCTCTTACAGCAGTGCTGTCGTTGTTGCGTACTTTATAAGGAACAGTTGGCTCGTTCCTGTCATTGGTAAATGACATCACCACCATACTGGCTATAATAAGTAAAAGAATACCCGGCGTGACCCTGGCTAAAAATATGCGAAACTTCGCCCTGGCAAAAGAGCCCTTGCCTTGCATCATGTTTTTGCATTAAAAAGTGAAACAATAAATACTTCCTATCGAAGAGTATAGGCCGAAATCAATCTATATTAAAAAACAATCTAATCTTAATTCTGTTCGCTCAGGTGTATTAACCTTTTGGAAAGGCGCAGCAAAGGTACTTCATTCATTTGAGAAGTCATGACCTGCATACCAAAAGGCATGCCAGATGTGTGTTTGAACAGCGGAAGAGAGATTCCGGGGATACCAACGAGGTTCGCAAAAACTGTATAAATGTCAGCAAGAAACATCTCGATAGGGTCATTACTCATTTCACCAAGGCGGAATGCCGGGGAGGGAACAGTGGGTGAAATGATGGCGTCGAAGCAATTAAAAACTTCCTGTGTTTTTTGGGTTAAAAGCTGTCTAACCTGCTGGGCTTTAGTGAAATAAGCATCATAGTAGCCAGAGCTGAGCACGAATGTGCCAAGCATGATCCGGCGTTTTACTTCTTTCCCAAAACCTTCGCTGCGGTTCTGTTTGTAAAAAGCTGTCAAATCTTCAGCTTCCTGTTTCGAGCGATAGCCAAATTTAACACCGTCGTAGCGCGACAAGTTGCTTGAGGCCTCTGCAGTGGTCAAAATATAGTAAGTAGGCACTACATAGTCAAGCAGCTCGAAATCAACAGCTTGTACTTGATGGCCTGCATCTGTTAATTTTTTTGCAAAATCAAGAAATGCCGCCTTTATCTCTGGGTCGAGGCCCGGATGATCTATCGATTCTTTAAAATAAGCAAATTTGTAACGGGCCGTATCCTCGCCTTCAACAGCTGTAGCAAGGGGTATAGGAGCAGGACTGGCAGTGCTGTCATAGTCATCGGCACCAGCCATAGTTTCAAGCGCCAGCGCAACATCGTCAACCGAAGAACCAAAGATTCCAATCTGGTCAAACGACGAGGCATAGGCAATAAGTCCATAACGTGAAATACGCCCATAAGAGGGTTTAAGACCTATAATACCACAGAAATCAGCTGGCTGGCGTACAGAGCCACCGGTATCGCTACCGAGGGCAAGCATACACAAACCGGCCTGAACAGCTACAGCAGAACCTCCTGAAGAACCACCAGGTACACGCTCGTTGTCAAGTGCATTCAACACAGGGCCATAAGCAGAATTCTCATTACTGCTGCCCATTGCAAACTCATCGCAATTCTGACGGCCAATAATGATAGCGCCTTCCAAAAGAAGCCGCTCTACTGCTGTTGCGGTATAAATAGCTGTAAAACCTCCCAGGATACGGGAAGCGGCAGAGAGAGAATGCCCTTTGTAGCTGATAACATCCTTAATTCCAATCACCACGCCATGCAGCTTACCAGAGATACCTGCGTGCGCACGCGTCTGATCAAGCTCCTGCGCACGGGCAATAGCTTCTTCTGTAAAAACTTCTACAAAAGCATTCAGGTGGCGGGTGCTATCAATTTGCTGTAAATAATAATGAACGGCCTCCACACAAGTGGTATCGCCGTTCACTAATGCATTATGATAGTCTTTGATGCTAGAGAACCGGAACAAAGGCTATAAAGAGATTAGAGATGAAAAAAGAAACGATTACTGCTGAGTTGTTGTAGCAGAAGGAGCTTTGTCCTTCTCTTTAATGCCTTCTTCGAGTTCTTTCTTCACATTGTCTTTGGCATCATTAAATTCACGGATACCACGTCCCAGTCCCCTCATGAATTCAGGGATCTTACGGCCGCCAAATAGCACCAGTACTACGACTGCGATCAGCAAAATTTCCTGGAAACCCAAACTGCCCATAAAAATAAATTGAAGTTGTAAAAAACAAAGGTATTACTTAAGACCTAATAAAAAAGCGAAAGTTTAGCTATTTCCAAACTTTCGCTTCCTATAATATATTCCGGTATCAGAAGGAATTTAGATACGTTTTTCCTTAATTCTAGCACTTTTACCGCTACGCTCACGGAGGTAGTACAGTTTAGCACGGCGAACCTTACCAACTTTGTTCAGCTGGATAGAATCGATATTTGGAGAAGCATAAGGGAATACCCTTTCAACACCTACGCCATCGGAAATCTTACGTACGGTGAAAGTAGCGGTAGCGCCGTTACCTTGAGTTTTCAAAACGTCTCCACGGAAACTCTGAATACGTTCCTTGCCACCTTCCACAATTTTATAGTTAACGGTAACGTTGTCACCGGCTTTAAACTTCGGATATTCCTTCTTAGCGGTCAGTTGCTCGTGAACAAATTGAACTGCTGCATTCATGACTAAAAATTTAAGGACTGCAAAGGTAATGGTAAAAAATCAACTGTCAAAATTAAAACGGATTCTTTCCGCACAAACCAAGGACAATTTCCTGCAAATTATTGCTTATCAGGCAATTGCAGAATATTATTTGGCGGTTTTATTTTTTCATCCATGCTTTTATAATAATGATACATTATAAACCAGGCTTTCTTCTTAAAGCCACGGTCGCTCAGCAGCCCCTTCCGGTTCCAGCCCTCCTGGAAACTGGCATGCATGCGGAAGGGACTTCTGAAATCGGCAAGAACCCACGGACAAACACCGGCCAGAAAAGGGATCTTATCAAACATGGCAATGTTATCGATATATAGCCGCTCCTGGTATTCCTCGGTCCACAAGCTCGCCGTATCCGCAGATCCATGGTTGCCATAAAGCGCCTCCCCGCCAAACTCCGAAATGATCAGCGGTTTGTTGAAATCCGATTTCCACACCACATTACCCGGCCCCGCAGGCCAGGGATGATACCAGCCCATATACTTATTGGCAGCCAGCACATCCAGCTGAAGGCTGAAACTATCCTTGATCAGTATTTCGTTCTTATTATACTTAAAAGCGTCAAAAGCCGACGAAATAAGCCGCGTAGGGTCCGCCTGCCGCGCTTCCGCGGCCATACGGGTCAACACCGCATTCCGGGCCGCAGAAGGAGCCGTTTCATTCGAAAGACTCCATATAATAATACCGCAGCGATTCTTATCACGATCAATCATCTCATGAAGCATCGTCGAAGCCCTTTGCAAGATCACAGGATTTGTGAACTGAATTCCCTGCCATACCGGGATCTCTTCCCACATCATCAGCCCCATCCTTTCCGCCATCCGCACCGTTTGCTCGCTTTGCGGATAATGAGCCAGCCGCACAAAATTGCAGCCCAATTCCCGCGCCGACGAAAGCAGCTGCCTGGCATCAGACTCGGAAAAAGCCCGGCCCTGCCGCTGTGCTATCTCCTCATGAAAACTCACCCCCTTCAAAAAAACCGGCTTGCCATTCAGTAATATCTGTGTACCCGAAACCTCTATGGAACGAAACCCTATTTCGTCCTGCAAACAATCTTGTTCCGTACTTATCCGAACCCGGTACAACCTGGGATTTTCAGGACTCCATAACGTCAAAGCTGCTGCAATATCGATCGATGCCCTTCCCAAAGTATCTGTATACACTGTTTTCCTGATACCCGCTTCGCCAATCTCCAGCGTTACGGCCCTTTTACTATCGCGGGCACTTAATTGCACCCAGCCCCCCAATTGAGAACGGGAACCCTTTTTCAACTGAATGAAGTAATCGCTTATATGCACATCAGGCACTTCCGTAATAGTAACACTACGGGTAATACCGCCGTAATTCCACCAGTCAAATTTCCTTGCGGGAATAGCATCAACCCTTCTCTCGTTATTTACTTTTAAAAGCAACAGGTTTTCACCCGACCGCAGCATAGCGGTAATATCAAAACGAAACGAAGTAAATCCTCCTTCATGACTCCCCACCTTCTCGCCATTTACAAATACATCACAACGATTACTAACACCTCCAAAATCCAGCAGATATCGCTTCCCGGGCTTCACCCCACAATCAAAACGCCTTCTGTACCAGATGCTCCCCTCATAATATTTGAGCTCCGGACGCTGCGAATTCCAGTCACCCGGCACCTGCAACGTTTCACTGTTATCAAAAGAATACTCTACAAAATCAGCTTTACCGGCAGGTTGTTTATTCCTGATAATTTCATCGGCACCGCCCTTATCGTACCAATCTACAGCCACCTGCCATTTACCATCAAGCATCCAATGTTGCCTCCCGGCATCGCCGCTGTGCAACAGCTGCCTGTCTTCTGCGTCCTGGCTCTTAGCCGCGGGTAAAACACCTATCAGCCAAAAGCAGCAAGCAATGCCTATCCTGTTTATCTTTCTGCTCATACTATAAAACACTTATTTCAATAACAGCGCTGGTTAAAGCTTTCAAATGCCAGCTGCATATATCAAGCCCCACTTTCATTAAAAAGTCGCCGCTGAACGTTTTGCCATTATCCGGGAACACCGGTTTGGCACCCGGCGCCAGGTTTATCTCTTCCAGCTTATATTCTTTCTTCGGATCCAACCCCTGTAACCTCACCCTGGCAACAGTTTCATGCTCTCGCACGTTAAGATTATAATTAAAGAGCAGCCCTTTGCTTTTCTCCCTATTTACATACATCAGCACAGCCCTGTTTTCCTCATAAGGAGAAACCAGCCTGTACATATCACCAAACCACACAAGGCTGCTTAAACGTTTGTAGTTGGCTACAGCCTGCTTGCTGAATGCCAGTTCATCGGCAGTCATCTTACTTACATCTATATCATAACCCAGCTTACCCATCATAGCCACATCCGTTCTGAACTTCAGGGATTGTTTACCCCATGATGTAACATGACTGGCAACTGTTATAGAAGGAAAAAGATAACTATACCCCCACTGCATATAAACCCGCTCCAGCGGATCGGTATTATCACTGGCCCAGAATTCAGTAAAATATTGCAGGGCATGATAATCAATACGACTGCCGCCTCCCGAACACAACATCATAGGAAAATGAGGATACTTTTTATGCAGGCGGTCCAGTACCTTATAAAGATTCAATACATAATCAACATAAAGGTTCGATTGATCCTGCTTCAGATAAGGCGACCAGGCATTCGACATAAAACGATTGCAATCCCACTTTACAAAAGCAAGTCCGGGATTGTTGCCTATAAGCGCATCCATAGTATTAAACACGAACTCTGCTACTTCCGGATTGGCCAGATCCAATACCATCTGGTTACGCTGGTAGTTTTCAGGACGGTCGGGAAGACGTAATACCCAATCGGGATGTTTTTCATAAAGCTCGCTTTTAGGATTCACCATCTCGGGCTCCATCCATATCCCAAATTTTGTACCCTTAACCTGGGCTTGTTTAATAAGAAAACCTATACCATTGGGCAGCTTGGATCTTGTTGGCTGCCAATCACCTAAGCCAGCTTTATCGTTGCTCCTGGGATACTTATTTCCAAACCAGCCATCATCGAGCAGGAAAAGATCTGCCCCAATCTTATTCACATCATCAAGTATCGATACCAGCTTCTGTTCGTCAAACTTAAACGATGTTGTTTCCCAGTTATTCAGCAATATCATACGCGGCTTATCACCTTCCATCACACTATACAACCGCGCCCACGCATGCATATTACGACTGGCCTGCCCCCGCCCACGGGCAGAATAGGTAAAAATGAAAGCAGGTGTCGTAAATGTTTTACCAGCTGCCAGCTTATAAGCAGATGCATAAGGATTGATACCAGAGATCACCCTTAAAGAGTTGCTTTGATCCAGCTCGAAATGAAACCTGAAGTTACCTGTCCAGGCAAGAGATCCAGCCAATACCTCACCTGTGTTTTCATCGGACAGCTTATTAAGCGATAAAAGGAAAAAAGGGCTCTGGAACATGGCAGCCCTGGTTCCCAATTTACTGTCTATCTCTTTGATGCCGCTGGTAAGTTTACTTTCCTGCATCTTCATTTCAGCAGCCCAATCGCCATGAAACTGCGTCAACCAGTAGTCCTTCGCCTCAAAATGTAACATCGAAGAAGCATAGTCGTATAAAGTGATCTCACCGCTCTCTCCATTATGGATCTCCGTCCAGGCTTTAATTACATCTTCAGCCGCAAATACCTGGTAGTGCAGCTCAACAGCTACCGGGTATTGAGGATCTTTAAGCTTTATGACAGTTTCCGAAACATTGGCATCCACCTGTTTAACCTGGTGATCCTGGTAAAAAAGCTCCAGCGAAGGATTGCCGTTGGTATGTGTAACCCTGATAGCTGGCTGCAACTGATCATCCATCCCCCCGGTAACATAAGCGCCTTTGCCCCTGGGCAGTTTATTATTATCAGCTGTCACAAGCTTTTCACCCAGATATGACTGATAAAGCCGCCCATTGCTGCCTACAGTTAAAACCATTGAAGTATGCGCTGTCTCCAGCACTATCCTTTTCGTTTGAGCCATTATTCCCGTCGTCAGCAACAACGTCAAAGACAATGCTGCCCGTATTATCATTTTGTTTTTCATTATCACACATTTTATCCCGATACTTACACTACAACTTTATTGCACAGCAGGTTTTGCCTCCAGCATTAAAGCGTCTGACTTCAGCCCTTTGCATGAGGCTTTGATATTTATTTTACCGGCAGTAGTTTTACTCCGCACAACGAGCAAGCACTTACCCTCATGCACTTTTCTGCGATCCGCAACAAATAACTCATCCGACATACGGTTACTGTTGGCAACACCCGCCAGTTCACCTGCCCCGCTTATCTCAAAACGAATTTCATTGGTAGCGTCCGGCACCAGTACACCTTGCGCATCAACCACCTTTACAGCAACGTAGGCAAGATCAAGACCATCTGCAGTCACATGCAGGGAATCTGCCGACAATACAATAGCATGCGGCTTGCCCGCTGTTTTAATTTCATCCACCGCAATCTGCTTTCCGTTCTTTCGTGCAACTGCTTTTAAGGTACCAGGTTCAAAATTCAGCTCCCAGCTTATTTTATTCTTTTGAAAATCTTTCATTTGTTTAACCCCAACTGAACGGTCATTCAAAAACAACTCCACTTCATCCCCCGTTGTAAACGTATAAAGCGTCAGCTTCTGAGCGTTCTGCCAGTTCCAGCCTTCAGACATCTTCAATGTATTCATAAATACATCATTCCATACCCTTGCATCATTATGCGTAGCATCAAACACTGCTATCTTAACCATAGGCTCCTGGGAATACAGGCTCTGGATGTAATAAGAAATAGGTTTCCAGAAATCGCACCAGTCGATGATCCCGTTCCAGCCCTTCGATGGCCAGGCAAACGACTCTCCTATATAATCGGTGCCACCCCAGTAAAACTGGCCGCATGCATAGCTATGATCATAGCTGAAAAAGTTTTCACCTCCATTATCTGTGGTCATTTCACTGGCCAGGAAAATAAGCTGCGGAAATTTCGGCCGGTCGCGTTTGTAAAAACGGGTCATATAGTTATCGCTTACCACATCCATATGAAAAGCCATAGTGGCAGGCTCATATTCATCACGTGAAGGATAAAGACCGGCAGTTACCTTGCGGGAAGGGTCAAGCTGGTTCACAAAAGCTTTCATCCTCTTAAAAAGCGCCACAAATGACGTGTCTTTATGTTGGTTTTTCACAAACACCTCGTTACCTACACTCCATATAAAAACAGAAGGATGATTCCTGTCCCGCCTGATAAACCACTCCAGGTCCGGACGCCAATGGTCTTCAAAAACAATATCAGGACCATAGTACTCTTCACTCCACTTATCATAACTCTCATCAAACACCAATATCCCAAGCTCATCACACATATCGAGAACAGACCTGGCATGAGGATTATGAGCCAGCCTTATTGCATTCACGCCCATCTGCTGCAAACCCAGCAAACGGCGCTTAAACCCTTTATCAAAAGCAGCAGCTCCTAACGGACCAAGATCATGATGTATATTTACACCATTCAAAAACAGCTTGCGCCCATTTAGAACAAACCCCTGTTCAGGATTAAAGGAAACCGTACGAACGCCAAAACGCGTATATTCTGTATCTGTAATACGGCTACCCGCCATCACTATGGTCTTTACGGTATATAGTGCAGGCGTTGTAACATCCCAGCGTTGCGGATGCGGCAGCACCGCCTCCTGGTCAAAAGTATAAGCTTCATTACGCTTTAAAGGCACCACACTGGTAACAGTTTGCAATTCAGTTCCGCCAGGTGAAAAAATAACGGTTTTAACAGTAACCAGCGAAGCAGAGTCGTAACGGTTAACGATATCAGTCTTAATAGAAACCATTGCCTGATCATCGTTTACAATGGGAGTAGTAACATATATACCATTCTCAACAACATGTAATGGATCTTTAACATGCAGCCATACATTTCTATAAATACCCTCACCGGTATACCAGCGTGAGCTGCGTTTATAAGTATTATCATAGCGCACAGCCAGCACATTGGTTTCACCAGATTTCAGGTATTGCGTTATATCAAAGCCGAAACCGGTATATCCATTCAGATGTTTTCCCAGAGGCTTACCATTCAGCCAAACCTCCGCATCACGATAAACACCTTCAAATTCAACAAACACCATCTTACCGGCACTATTGGCAGGCGTTACAAAAGCCTTTCTGTACCACCCTATATGCCTGGGACGGAAACCATTTTGCCTGGTGCCGCTGATAGAATCAAAGCTGCCGGCAATACTGCCGTCATGCGGCAAATTCACACGCTGCCATTTACTATCATCAAATGAGGAGTTGGCAGCGCCTGGAATATCTCCCGTTGTAAACCTCCAGTCAAAATTCATCAACTGAGCCAATGGACGTTTATCCTGTGCAAATGCCTGGCCGCAAAAAAGCAGGAAGAAGCAAGCCCAGGGCAACAATATTTTCAATCTGTTCATAACTACGCTATACTTTTATTATAACTGGTGTAAAACACTATAACAAGGTAAGATCAGCCTGTGCCCTGATATCATCTGAAGCGCTGCCAACCATTAATTTAAAACGACCCGGTTCAGCTATCCACCTCAGGTCCTTGTCATAAAAAGACAATTCATGGGCAGATATACTGAAAGAAACAGTAGCCGATTCACCCGGCTTCAAAAGCAGTTTGCGAAACCCTTTCAGCTTTTTCATGGGCTGAACAATGGACGCAACGGGATCGCTGATGTAAAGCTGCACAATCTCCTCTCCCGTATACCTGCCGGAATTGGTAACTACTACGGATAAGATCACAGAATCCCGCTGCTGCATACTAACCTTACTTAATTGAAGCTCCGAATAAGCAAAAGAAGTATAACTCAGGCCATGCCCAAAAGCATAACGCGGCGTATTAGCCATATCGATATAACCCGACTTATATAACATATTTGGCGAACTGCTTAAAGGATGTCCCGTTTTATAACCATTATAGGTCAATGGCACCTGCCCCACTGAACGTGGAAAAGTAACAGTAAGTTTAGCCGAAGGGTTATACTTGCCAAACAACACATTGGCAATAGCATTACCACCTTCATTCCCGGGCCACCAGGCATAAACAATAGCATGCGCCTTATCAGCAATTTCATTGAATACCAGCGGACGCCCCGCCAGCATGATCACAATCACAGGCTTCCCCGTTGCATATACCCTGCGGAATAATTCTTCCTGTTGCCCCGGAACAGATAGCTCAGCTCTCGACTTCGACTCACCGCTCATATCCCAGGTCTCCCCTATTGCCATAACCACAACATCAGAAGCAGCCGCAACCGCAACGGCTTCGCCGATACCGCTGGTATCAGCACCTTTTACGTCAACCCCCTTTACGTATACCAGGTTGGCATCCCGCCCCAGGTATTTGCCAAGCCCCTCGTAAATACTTACAACCTTCGAAGTATCATTATTGGGGATCCAGTTGCCTTGTAAATCACGCTTTGCATTGGCCAGCGCCCCAATCAAAGCAATCTTCTGCCTTCCTTTTTGTAAAGGCAACAATTGCTTTTCATTTTTCAGTAATACAATAGAACGTTCGGCTACATGTAACGCAGCTGCCGTATGCCGGGGATTACTCATTGCTTTCTCCTCCCGTTCCACATTGCAGAACCGGTAAGGATCTTCAAATAATCCCAGTTCAAACTTTTTGTAAAGAATACGCTTAACAGCATCATCTACCAGCTGAATAGCAACCTGCTTCTCTTTCACCAGCTTTTCCAGGTTTTCAAGGTAACTGCGGCTTACCATATCCATATCACAGCCTGAACGCATAGCCTTCAGCGCCGCATCATATTTATCTGCTACATACCCCCAATGGATCATCTGGTCAATACCACCCCAGTCGCTTACAATAAAGCCATTATATCCCCAGTCACCTTTCAGCACCTTACGCTGCAGGAAATCATGTGCCGCCGCAGGAATACCATTGATTGTATTGAACGAGCTCATGAAAGTGGCCACACCTGCATCAACAGCCGCTTTAAACGGCGGCAGATAGGTTTCCCAAAGCTGGTGATCACTCATTTCAACATCATTATAATCACGTCCCGCACTTACGGCGCCATAAGCCGCAAAATGTTTGGCGCATGCCATCACAGAATTAATACCGCCAGGCCTTTCACCCTGGAAACCAAGCACACGCGCTTTTGCAATGCGCTCACCCAGGTAAGTATCTTCACCCGCCCCCTCCATAATACGCCCCCAGCGCGGATCACGCGTTATATCAACCATAGGGGCAAAAGTCCAGTGCACACCCGCCGCCGCAGTTTCTTCAGCCGCCACTTCAGCCGCCAGGCGAATAGCATCCATATCCCACGACATAGATTCTGCCAGCGGAATAGGAAACACCGTGCTATATCCATGAATTACATCAAGCCCGAACAACAACGGTATTTTAAGACGCGATTGTAAAGCCACCGCCTGTATCTCTCGCGTATCCTTTGCACCCTTTACATTCAGCAAAGAACCAACAAGCCCGCTTTTAATATCACTGAGCATGTTAACATTACGGTCAGTAACCGGGCCAGTCACATTCTTACCGGAGTATTGATTCAACTGCCCTATCTTCTCCTTCAGTGTCATCAGTCGCATGAGCGAATCTACACGCTGGCTTATCGTCTTGTGCTGGGCTATGGCGCCGCCTGCCAGGCAAAAGCACGAGGCGGCCGCCAGCACAGCATTTCTAAACTGAGCTATCATCATAATCTGTTCAATAAATTCAAAGCTGTACAAATCAGTAATCAGGATTCTGCCCCAGATTACCCGCCTTATCCAGTTCCGCCTGCGGGATAGGATACAAATAATTCTTGTTGCTGAATACCCTGTCTTCTATAACAAAAGGAGTATAAGTAAGTGTAGTGCCCGACTTCGTGATCTTCATGCCGTGAACAGGCTTGTTGAAATAAGTCTCTCCCTGCTTCCAGCGACGCACATCAAAAAAACGCTGCTCCTCAAAACATAACTCTACTCTCCGCTCATTTTTAATACGCTCCCGCATATCAGCCTGGTTAAGCCCCGTAGGTAAAGCAGGCATTCCCGCCCGAACTCTTACCGCATCTACCGACTTATACACTTCCGCATTAGGCCCTGCCGCCTCATTCAACGCCTCTGCATACATTAAGAGTATATCGGCATAACGGAAGAACACCCAGGGACGACGAACTGAAGTAGTACCTGTAATATTATAAGTGGCACTGCTACTCAGGAACTTCCGCATATAATATCCCGACTTGGTGGTATTTACATTGGTAGGAATATTATCGAGGCCACCATCAAAAGTTTCTACATTTCGGGAAAGGCTGCCCGTTTTAAAGTTGGCGCCATTATATACCACAAAAAGATTAAGCCGGGGATCTCTGTTCGCGTAAGGATTTTTAGGATCATAACCCGAACCGGCGTCAGTAATAGGTTTACCTGTTTTCATCTCAAAAGCATCTACCAGCTCCTGCGTAGGATTGGTCCTGCCCAGGCCACCGGTAAAGCCAATAGGAGCATTGTACGATTCTATAGTATTTACCGATCCTGCAGGCGTAGCAAAAATCACCTCTTTGTTGTAAGCCGTAGCAGTATTGGTATAGTTCCAGAGATTAGGATAATCAGTAGCGCTTAATAACCCATGTTTGTTCTGGTCAATGACAGCTTTGGCCGCATCCGCCGCTTTCTGCCACCTGGAAACCTCATTACCCGCATTGTATAAAGGACTGGCATATATCAAAAGCACCTTCGCCTTTAGTGCCATACCCGCCGCTTTGGTAGCCCTGCCATAATTGGCCGCATCCCAATCCTTCGTATAACCAGCAGGTATCTGGTTAATAGCCGAATCACAATCCATCACAATCGCATTCACCACCTCCTCTACCGATTGCCGCGGCAAATTCAGATTCTCTGACACTTCAAAAGGACGCATCGCCAGCACTATTCTGCCATAACGCTTAAAAAGCTCGTAATGAAACATAGCCCTGAGAAAGAAAGCTTCGCCTCTCAACCCGGGAAGATCCGTAATGGGATAAAGCGCACTGGCAGGCGACTTCTTAAGAAATGTGTTCACCACCCTTAACCCATTATAAGAGTTTGTGTATTGCTCATCATAGGTCCGCAGTGGCCCCCAAGTGCCATTATTAAAATAGTTGATGTTGCTATTCAGGTTCGAATTCACAGCCTCGTCACAGGCGCTGGCCATAATAGCGCCCGCATTATCTACATTATACCGGCTGACGAGATAATTATACCCGGTGTTCAGGAATTCCCTGACACGGCGATCCGTTACCCAGATAGACTCCTCAGGAATAGGCCCCAGCGTATATTCAGGCTCAAAAAAATCCTTACTGCATCCCGTAATAAATAGCAGCAAAGTGATTAGTCCGTATGGTACATATAACTTCTTCATGGCAATTCGTATAAGTCTTTAAAATTTTACACTGATACCCAGTGTATACGTTTTCATATAGGGATAATTGGACCCGATACCTGCATCTGGCGTCTCAGGGTCAATACCTGATCCCAGTTTAGAGATGGTGAGCAGGTTAAACCCGCCTACAAAAAATCTCGCACTTTGCATCCTCAGCCTGTTGGCTGTTTTCTCAGAAAGAGAAAAGCCAACCTCAAGAGTTCTCAGTTTCAGAAAATCACCGGAACGAAGCCAGAAATCAGAATTAGCTGTATTGTTGCCATTATCTGTAATGCCAATACGAGGATAACTGGCAGTAGCCGCATTTTCAATCGTCCATGCCTCCTTCGATAACTGATTTAACCCATTAGGCCCTGCGTATACCACAGGCTTAATATCAATCGTGCGCCCGTGCACTCCCTGGAATTGAGCGCTGATATCGAAAAGCTTATAACGGACATTCAGCCCAAAACCATAGTAAACATTGGGAATATCTGTATAATCGGTATTTACAGCATCGCGGCTGTCAATAATATTATCACCGTTTACATCTTTGTATTTGATATCACCCGGCACAACCAAACCCGATAATGTTTGCTTGGGGCTATTATTTATTTCATCCTGGCTTTGAAATAAACCTTGCGACACATAAAAACGTTTGGTCCCGGAAAGTGCTACATTGCCAATGTTATGATCTACAGGCGACTGATACGCTAACGTGCCGGAAGGCAATGATTGACGCAATATTTTATTGGCGGCATAAGTAAAATTCGCATTCAGTAAGAAATGGAAGTCTTTAATATGCTTTTGATAAACAGCTCCCATATCAAAGCCTTTGCTGCTCGCTTGTCCATAGTTAACAGCGCTTACTCCTACACCCAGTATACCTGGCATATTCGCACTGTTAAGTATATCTATACGCTTTTCAGTAAACACATCTGCCGACAACGACAGCTCATTCTTCAATAGCGAAAGATCAGCCCCTATATTCAAACGATCGATCTTCTCCCACGTTGTAAGCGGGTTGCCCGTAGGACTTACCTCATATGCCGTAGTTGTGCTGGAGAAAGAGGAACCAAGAATGGGTCCTGCTCCACGGGTAAACAAAGCCCTGTAAGGAAGACGTACCCAGTTGCCATTGGCATCATAGGTGGGCGCCAGGTTACCGGTACGCCCATATGAACCTCTTAACTTAAGATAGTTGAGCCATTTGGCGCCTTTCAGGAAACCTTCATCCGATATCACCCAGCCTGCAGACACAGCAGGGAAGAAGCCAAAACGACGACCGGGGGCATAGTTTTCAGACCCGGAATAACTACCGGTAAATCCAACAAAATAACGGTCGTTAAAGCCATAATCGGCACGGGCCACAAAAAGCCTGCCCCGGTAATCAATTCTGTCAACAGCTGCGCTCATCGATTGCTGCGCACGAACAGAAGCATTGATCTTGTGTTTTTGCGCAAACACACGATCATAATCAAGACCAAGCCACACTTCATTATTTTTGGTACTGGTGCCAAAACCAGCATAACGGTAAGCCAGAACAGCCGGTGTACGATAAGTTTGGCTAGGTGTTACAGCCTGGTTCACTACCGCATAGTTCATGGTAAAACCATGGCTGTAGTTACCATAACCATCGTAAGAGAAAAAGATGTTGGCAGAAAGTCCTTCCGTAAAAATATCCAGCTTCTGCTTTGCAGCCAGCGACACATTCAGCACATTGGCAATAACATTATAAGTACCGGTAGACTGAATTTGTCCAAGTGGATTATTCTGGTAAACCGAAGTTCCACCATAACTACTGTCCTTGTTAAGAATGGGAAAAGCATTCGGAGGCAGGTTATACAAAGTGTTCAACACGCCTGAAGTACGGTCTCCCATATCATATCTTCGCTCACTCCTTAATCCGGCAAGTAACGACAGGCTTAAAGTCTTCGTAACATCATAATCAAGATTCACCCTGAAATTATAGCGCTTGTAGCTGAAGTTGGCATTGTAATCATCGGTCTTCGTTTCTTTAAATAAACCTTCCTGGTTATAATAGCTTATGGTAGTGTAATACCGCACTCTTTCGCTGCCACCTCCCAATGAAAGATTATAACGTTGCACCGGCGCTGTTTTACCAAGAAACCTTTCGAGGTAGTTGTTATCAGGAAACAGGTAAGGATCTGTATGGTTCTTATAAGCATCCAGGGCGGCCTGGTTATAAGCCGGGCTCTGTCCCACATTGCTTAACCCTTGGTTATACAGGTTCGCAAAATCATAGGAATTAAGCGGCTTGACGTATTTACTTGCCGACTGAAAACCTGCAAGCACATCAAAGGTGATGAAATTCTGATTAGGTTTCCCATGCCTGGTATTGACAAGTATAGCCCCATTACCGGCATTCAAACCATACCAGTTCAAAGCAGCAGCATCTTTAAGCACACTGATACTCTCTATTTCGGTCACATCCATATCACTAAAATCTCTTTCAACACCGTCTACCAATATCACAGGGTCACCACCTTGAGTATAAGACGATTTACCTCTTACCTGGAAACCAACATTCTCAGTACCGGGCTGATGCCCGGTAAGCTGTATCAGCAGCCCGCTGTACCTGCCAGCCAAAAGACTGGTCAGGTTACTTATGGGAAGTTTAGGGAGATCATCAGTTGAAGCGCTGCTTACAGCATAATTCAATTCACGTTTGGTACGTTTACCAAAAGGGATGCCCACATAATCTTCTTCAGTATCCATAACATCCGATTCAGCGAATATCACACTCATCGCAGAAGACTTTCCGGCAACACGCCAGATACTGCGAAACCCGTTCCTGGTAAATACCAGCGTATCGCCCGGGGTGCCTGCAATAGCAAACTCTCCGTTTTTACCTGAACTGGTAGCTACGCCGGTACGCTTTACTGTAACCAATACCGATTGCATGCTATTCCCTTTTGCATTGGTAACCCTGCCACTATAGGTATTGTCGCCGGCAGTCTGAGCTTTGGTTTCCATCGCTGCCAGCGAGAGCAAACCCGAAAGCAGGATGAGATATCTTTTATATTTAGTCATTTTAAACTGAGTTTTGTTAGCCATAATAGTTCTTACCATCCTGGATTCTGTATCAGCGCGCCTGAAGTCTTATTCATTTCATTTTGAGGAATGGGATACAGGTACATGCGGTCCTGGAATACCTTTTGGAAAGAAGATAATTCCACAACAGTATAACTGAATGTACCGTCTGCCTTCTTGATGATCTTCATACCCTTCATCGGTTGGGCAACTATTGCCTCTCCCTCTTTCCAACGGAGTATATCCCACCATCTCATATCTTCAAAAGCAAACTCTACAGCTCTTTCGTTATGGATCCTTGCACGCATCTGGCTTTTTGTAAGCCCCTCAGGCAAGTCAGGCATGCCGGCTCTGCGTCTTATAGCATTAACAGAACCATAAACTTCAGAATTAGGTCCAACTGCTTCATTCAGCGATTCAGCATAATTCAGCAACACTTCAGCATACCTGTAAAAAACAAAGTTCAGTAAGGCCGAAGCTGTGGAACCCGACTTGGCCGTTTCTGGCCAAAGCCGCTTAAGATAATAGCTCGTACGGGTAAAATTGGTAGCACTGCTTGCATCAGTTCCGTAAGTGATGCTTCCCGAACTGCTTGGCTCCGTTTGCCAGGTTTGTACAGCTCTACCCTGCCAGGTCACACCATTATACAGGAGGTTCACATAAAACCTCGGATCCCTGTTCACATAAGGCGCCTGGGGATTATAACCCGAGGTAGCGTCCGTTATGGGTTTGCCATTCTTCATCTCGTATAGATCAACATGGTTTTGTGTAGGAGATAAATTGGATTGCGCACCGCCCATACTCGTTGGAACAAGAAAATCACTGATATAAGTTCCTATATAAGAACGGGGACTCCGCGGCCATATCCGGATATACTCCTTCGAAGTAGCCACCTGCAGCACATTCGCATAATCAGGCTCCAGCGCATATTTATTAAGATCAATAATAGCCTTCGCAGCATCGGCAGCCTTCTGCCACTTCGCAGCATCATTCGATGTATTATGAAGCGGGCTGGCATCAAGCATCAGCACCCTTGTCTTCAACGCCATAACCGCTGCTTTCGTAGCCCTGTTGGCCTGGGCAGCCGGGTTAGGCCAGTCATCATTGGTAGTAGGCAGTATAGCCATAGCCTCATCAAGATCCTTAAGTATCTGGGCTAACGTTTCCTCATAAGTATTACGCGGCAAGTCTTCAGCAGCCTGCGTAAACTCCTGCGGAGCTGTCATCACCAGCACGCCTCCGAAACGTTTGATTAATTCAAAATAGAAATAAGCGCGCAGGTATAATTGCTCTCCTTTGATATACGAAGCATTATACTCCGCAGTCCAGGGCGTTTTATCTATATTGGCAAGCATAATGTTTACATTACGGATCCCCTTGTACATCTGGGTATACACACCAGTAACATCCGATGCCGAATTATCCAGGAAAAGACCCTTATTCATCACAGCCACTTCGGCCTGTGCATTGTTCGCAATAGATTCGTCGGAGAACTGTGATGTCATTCCTTTATAACCACTCAGACGCCCATAATCACTGAGACTAAACGAATAACTGTTATCACCATAGCGGGAAGCCAGCAATGGATTCTGAAAAATCTCATCAAGCGTTGCCTGAACGCCAACATCACGTTGCAGAAAATCTTTTTTGCAGGAGGTGTTATAAGAAACAATAGCAAGAATCGGCAAGAACCTTAGAAACTTCATAGTCAATACTTTTAATTTAAAAGGATAGGTTCAATCCAAAATTGATGATCTTGGTAGTAGGTATCACTGTCATATTGTAGTTGTAAGTACCTCCCACAATATTGTTTTCAGGATCTACTCCATAAAAATTTGTCCACGTAAGCAGGTTTTGACCACTCACAAGTATAGTAAGACCAGTTAACCGTAACCTGTCTATAATACGCTTGGGAAAAGAGTAGGCAAGCTGTATATTCCTGAGCTTTATATAAGAAGCATCCTGTAAGAAAAAGTCATTGACATTTTCATTAGGATTAGGATCCAGACCAGGACGCATGGCAGGCCAGGTAGGATTAACATTAGTCTTTGTCCACCTTCCAAGCATGGGAGCATAATACTGGTTCAAACCACCACCATAGAATATAAGATCAGAACTCACATTGGTAACAGCATTCACCAGGGCCGACAACTGAAAACCTTTATATCCCACCTGCATATTTAATCCGGCATTATATTCAGGTATATTAGGATTCCCTATACGCATACGGTCAAGACTGGTGATCTGTCCGTCACCGTTCAGATCGGCAAATTTGAAATCACCCGGAATAGATTTCACACTCGTGATATTATTAACAGGGCTCTTATCTATTTCAGCCTGGTCCTGGAAAAAACCTAGTACATGATAACCATAATAAGTTCCAATAGGAGCACCTGTTTGCTTCAGGTTAGGCAGGGTTCCCGGAGCTTCATCTATCACCCTTCTTTCATTACGTGCAAAGCTCATGTTAGCAGTAACAGAATAAGACACCTGGTGTTCCCTGTTCTGGTAAGTAACAGATAATTCATAACCACGGTTATAATTCACACCGTAATTGGTATTGGGAACGGTAGCACCATAAGTAGCAAAGCTGGTATTGTTCCGGCTGATAAGTATATCGGAACGTTTGTCATCGAACACATCAGCAGTAACAGCAAGTTTGCCATTGAAGAAAGAAAGATCAAGTCCGATATTTCTTTTAAGGGATACTTCAAAACTTACATAAGGGTTACCATATTGAGTCTGGGTATAAGTGGGTGCATCAAACTTACTGGTAGGAATACCAAATGGCATTGAAGTTCCTGCACCAAACCTGTCCTGGTAATAGAAACGGCCGGTACCAGGACTGGGAATACCTACCCTGCCTATAGAAGCTCTCACCTTCAGCAGGTTTATCCAGTAATATTTACGCATGAACTTTTCGTTGGCAAGATTATAACCAACAGACAGAGAGGGAAAGAAACCATAGCGATAACCTTTGGCATAGTTCTCTGAACCATTATAAGTAGCGCTGCCCGTTAAAAAATAACGTCCGCCATAATTATATGTTGCCTGAGACACCACCCCCTGGTTGGCAAAAGGCCCGGCAGCATCAAGCGCTGCCTGTAATTCACGCTGACCAATTACGTTAGCACTGATATTATGCTCACCAAACGAACGTGCATAGTTGATAAAAAGCTGAACATTGGTTTTCGTATAGCCTGTACGGGTATATTCAGGATTTCCCAGGTAATCGTTATAGCTGGTAGAATAAGGAGAAAGCTGTTTGGTGGTTCTGTCCAGGTTAAAATATCCTATACTTCCCCGCTGTATCTTACCGGTATTGAAGCTGGCGTCATAACCAAACTGAGCCTTTACCGACAATCCCTTTGTAACAAAGTCGAGCTTTTGATTCAGGGTAAAAACACTTTCACCAACATTGTTATCGGTAAAAGCATAACCACCCCAGGTAAGATAAGCATAAGGGTTGGCAGTATTTACCCCTAACAGCGGCATGTTTACAATATGATTATAAGTGTTGTCAAGCGCCTGAACCTGCGGATCATTGGAATTGGTATACTCCGGGAAATAAGGCAGCCCCCACGAAGCAATCTTCAAGGCCCTGCCTATAAGCCCCTCTATACCATTACCAACTACACCGGCAGGATCGTTATATTGACTCATACCGGCAGGACTGTAACGGTGTTCATTACGCCCCGAAAGGTTTGCCTCGAAAGTAGTAGTGTTCGTGAGCTCAAAACTTAAACGGGCTCTGAAATTATAACGCTTGTAACTTGGAGTGGTAGCAAACTTTAGCGGCGTCTCAAACTTCTTGAAATTACCATCCTCAAACTGGTGCCCGAACGAAGTAAAATACTTCACCTTACGGGTACCGCCGGATACAGTCAGGTTCTGCTGGTTCTGTGTCCACCTTTTACGGGTAAGCACCTCATACCAGATGACGTCAGGATATAAAAGAGGATCTCCTGTTTTATCTTTAAACAATTGCAGTTCTTCATTTGTGAAACTACGCGCAGCCCCCACGTTATCCTGCCCTTCAGAATAAAGCATAGCACTCTCATAAGCCGGCAGTATGTCAGGACGGGAAGTAGGGCTCAAAATACCGACGTTATTACTGAAAGTAACTTTAGGCGTCCCTTCTTTTCCTTTCTTGGTTGTAATAACAAATACGCCGTTCGCCCCTTTCAAACCATACAAGGCAGTAGATGCCGCATCTTTCAGAATATTGATGCTTTCAATTTCATTAGGATCTATATCACCAAAGGTGGTCCTCTCCACACCATCAACAATGATAAGAGCATTGGCGTTCGATGAAACCCTGCCACGGATATACAACGCAGCAGTGTTAAAGCCCGGGCGACCCTGCCCCTGTTGCACTACCAGGCCAGGCACATTACCCGCAAGCGCCTGCGTAACATTCGTAACAGGCGCCTTAAGCAACTCCTTGCCCGATACAGTTGTAATGGCGGCAGTAACATCCGC
Organism: Filimonas effusa; assembly: GCF_004118675.1. NCBI lineage: Bacteria > Pseudomonadati > Bacteroidota > Chitinophagia > Chitinophagales > Chitinophagaceae > Filimonas > Filimonas effusa. Next base: position 921,580 of record NZ_SDHZ01000002.1, read on the forward strand.
ACGCTTCTGCGAAGTATACCCGTTCACTACAACTTCCGTAAGCGAAAACTGCTGCTCCTGCATCACTATATTGATCTGGGTTCTGCCATCTACAGCAACTTCCTGGTCCGCAAATCCTACCGATGAAAAAATAAGAACAGCATTATTATCACGAACTCTGATGGTGTATATGCCCGAAGTATTGGTAGCAACTGCCGTATTCCCGTTTTTGATCTGAACAGATACACCATTCATAGCTTCCCCTTTGGCATCAGTGACCTTACCAGTGATCACAACATCTTTCATGGGTTGCATATATCCCGACAAAGCCGCTCCCTGCAACGACCGCTCTCCGGTAACGATACCGGCTTCTGCCGGTTCATAGGAACGCCGGCCCGCAGGCAAAGGACGAACGATAACGGTATTGTTCTCTATAATGTAAGTAAGCGGCTGATCTTTAAAGCAGGCGTCAAGTACTTCATTAAGCGTAGCGCCACGCATCGAAATATTAACCGGCCTCGCTTTCGACAACTGATCACTATCGTACAAAAAACTGATACCGCTTTTCTTTCGTAACTCCTTGAATACATCTTCGAGTAACGCGCCTTTCATCGAGATGTTGATCTTCTGGGCATATGGAGAAGCCGCCACCTGCAAAAAGATCGTAGTAAGCAATATGATCATTATTTTCATAACCATAGGCTTTTTAGACAGGGCAAAAGACCCCATATGGCATAGCAATGCACTAACTGTTTTAAACATTAGTTGAGGTTATTTAAAAAAATTCTGAAAATAAGAGACAAGCAATTCCTGGCGGCAGTCGTTACCTGCCGGCAAATAGTTCACGGGGATTAAAAATTGAAGTGTATATTAAATTATGGCATAACAATGATTTTTCTTCCTTCCATTTTAAAATGCACAGACCCTGTCAGCTCAAGAGCCCGCAACACAAGAGATACATCATTAAAACGTGATACAGTACCACCAAAGTTTTTATTTCTGAAGTCATCAGCAAATTCTACATCTACATCATACCAGCGCGAAATTCGTTTCATGATAGAATGTATATCCTCATTATTAAAAACAAAGAACCCATTCTTCCAGGCCACCACCTCATCCAGGTCTACACGCTCTACATCAAAATCAGCACTGCTCGCACTTACAATCCCCTGCTCGCCCGGCTTCAGCAATACTTCGCTCTTTTTACTGGTAAGCTTAACAGAACCTTCCAGCAAGGTCGTCTTCACGTGCTTTTCGTCGTTATAGGCATTAATATTGAAATGAGTTCCCAACACATGAACCGTAGTACCCTTTACCTGTACTTTAAAAGGACTCTTGCTGTTACGCGCTACCTCAAAATAAGCTTCACCCGACAGCTCTACCGTTCTCTCCTTTGCCGGAAACGCGGCAGGATATTTCAATACAGAAGCAGCATTGAGCCACACCTTGGTTCCATCGGAAAGTATTACCTGGTATTGACCGCCACGTGGCGTGGTAATACTGTTATAGGCCTGTGCCAAAGCAGCCGTTGTTTTTCCCGCGTCATCCACCATACGGTATACGATCACGCCATCCTTAAGCTTCCTTACCTGAACGCCGTTTAGTACAGTTATATCGCCATTGCCTGCATCATTAAGATCCACAATAGCGCCATTTGCCATAGTAAGATAAGCCTTGTCTCCTCCCGGAGCTATAGGCTGTACACTATCAGTTCTGTTAATAGCAACTGGCTGCCGTCTTAATTCAGGTTGTTTTCCTTTCATCCAAAGAGCTGCCGAAACTGTAACTACTATAACAGCTGCCGCCGCAGACCATATCACACTCCTCCTGATAATAGAACTACGCTTAACAGCCACTTCCTGTCGCTCCGCCCTGATATGTGCGTCCAGCCTCTGTTTAATACTGCCATAGATCTCCTGTTCATTACCAAGGGAACGTTCCCATTCTGCATCAGGAAGCGTTATATCATCCTTAAACGATTCCAGCAGCCCGATTTCTTCAGGCGTGCACTCCCCTTGCTGGTATTTCCTGAACAGAATAAGATATTCTTCTTTGGTAATCATTCGGCTTAATTGATGGTCTCTATAGTCTTAGTATGCTTTTCAGCATCGCACACCCATGAAAAATAAAATATTTTAATCATCACTTAACAAACATTTCTTATTACTTTTAAAGTGCCATTACATTCCAGTCTAACGAAGTTGCCATCATTCATGCCTAATGTATTAAAATCCGATCTAGAACTTTGGCTAGCAGTTCGTAACGATAACGAATTGGCTTTTAATGAGCTCTTTCATCGCTATTGGTCCAGGTTATATAAAGCAGCCCAATACAAGCTCCGCGATAAAGAAACAAGCTCCGAAGTAGTACACGATATCTTCTTAAGCCTCTGGCAAAGACGCCATCAGTTAGAGATCAATAACTTTTCAGGATATCTGCTGATGTGTATCCGTTATCAGGTTTATACACGACTCAAGCCAGCCAAAGCACCCGTATCTTACCAGGCTCAGATGGAAGACAACACCTGTGCGTTAACATGGAACAAGGGTGAAATTAATATTCAGGAACACGAACTCCATGAAAGCCTGCAGGAATGCGTTAGCCAGCTGCCCAAACGCTGCCATGAGATCTTCCACCTTAGCAGAATAGAACACCTCTCCAACCAGGAAATAGCAGAACGCCTGGGCATCTCAAAAAAATCTGTGGAAAATCAGATCACCATGGCGTTGAAACATTTGAGAACTGCATTTGAAGGAGCAGGCATCTCCATTATACTGCTCGACTTCCTTCTCAGAAAATAAATTTACTCTACACTAACTTCCGCCAACGGCAACCAGCCGTCCGCAGTTATCGCTTCCTTAACAGCAAGTAGGATCCCTGCTCTATTGCTATTGGTAGTATCTGCTATAGCAACCGCCCAGCGGTAATCACCCTTAGCTAAAGCATCAGTTATGATAGAGGTAGTATAAGTTGCAGGTGCCCCGTTTAACCATTGCGATACATCTGTATTGTTCTCAACCCAAATGCCACATACGGCACCGCTCTTTTTGTCTGTTAACGCAAAAGCGACCTTGTATTTTTGATTCCACTGTGGCAGGTTCGAAGGACATATCCCGATTCCCAGGTTGCTCCAGCGATGCGTAATGGTAACAGGCCTGCCTTTTATAATCTTCCCGGGTAGCTTAATCTCTTCAGGATACAAACGGTAACCGCCTATGGCAATAAACTTTTTAACAAGCGGCATAGCAGTTTCAAACCACGACGAAGCTTCTTTCATATCCCTCAGGTCCATCATATTGGCATGGGCCGCTGCTGCATCATCAAATTCTCCTTGCCAGGCCTCGCCCCAATTCCTGTACCCCCTTGGATCTTTAAGATAACCATCACCATTATGAAGCCAGCCTCCTTCACAAATCACCGGCCGCCGTGGAAACCAGTCTGCAGCAAGCCGCTTCTCCCACTCCTTATAATAACCCGTCATACCAAATGCATCATGACGCAGTCCAAACCCCTTGGCAAACACGGCCTCAAGCAATGACCTGCTCAATGAATCGGGCGCGCCCCAATCTTTCGGCGTACCTATTAACCGGTGATAATTAATAACCAGGGGTACACGCGTAAAATACTGCTCATAAAGCCCGTTCACCCACTCAAACACTTTTACACGATTGGTATTATCAATATAATTCACAGAATGCGACTCCCCCCATTTACCAAGTCCATACGCATCTATAAAATCAACAAGAGCCGGCTTATTGAATTCAGCAGCAAATGCCTTCAGGAACTGCTCATATTTTATCTGAAAAACACGATCATCAACATAAGGACTCCATACGCCCCGCCTGCCCGAAAAGAATCCCCTGGCGCCGGCTTCCCTTACAAAACCCGGCGTAAAATCCTTTGGCTTATCCCTGCTATCTACCACTATCCGGAAAGCAAGTTTCATCTTCCGCTCAATCGCGCCGGCAATCAGCATCTTGATAATGGCATTGCTTTTCCAGCCGTACACATGCTCCTCCGGCTCCATATCCGACCACGCCACACGCAGATAAAGTACATTGGCAAAGTCCCCGATCCCTTTACCGCCATAAGCAATGGCCAGGGAATCAAATTGCTGCCAGTAATCCGGCTTCGCAAAAGCATTTGCATATATGGCCCATCCCGTAAGAGGGTTACCTAAATTCCGCTCCTTTTCAGGGGTAAGCCTTACAATAGTTTCCTGAGCCATCAAAGACTGAAATCGTAACAAAACAATTACCAGCAACAAAAACCCCTTATTAATACACATACACTTCTTTTTATCGGAAGAAAATAACAGCAGCTCATCTTTTACCAGGAGGAACAATAACAGCAACAGACTGCCTGAATAACAGAGAATGAACTTGCTCAACAATAACTTCTTGCTCAAGGGTCGCAGTAGCGCTTTGAACAATGTTCCGCGAAGAGGTCCCTGCCTTAAAAATATATTTACCCTTATCTGCTATCCACGCATGCCTGCCCGTATTAAACGATGCCAAAGCACGCATATCCAGCTCCAGGTTTATTTCCTGGGCTTCTCCGGGTTGTAATAGTTTGGTTTTGGCAAAAGCCCTCAACTCCTGTACAGGCTTACGAACACCTCCTGCCGGAGCAGTTACATACAATTGCAACACCTCTTTCCCCGCCACTTTGCCTGTATTAGTAACAACCGCCGATACAATTATTTTATCTTTAATAATAGAGGAATTAAGCTTAAGTGGTGATATCCTGAAACTTGTATACGAAAGACCATACCCGAACGCATAGGCAGGATCGACCTTAAACGCATCATGATAACGGTAACCAACATAAATACCTTCCTCGTGTTTTACCTCCGTAGGATAACCCGCAGGCGTCCCCGGAAAGTTGCCGGAAGAAGATACATCAGCATAACGCTGAGGAAATGTGGTAGCCAGCTTACCCGATGGATTAACTTTCCCGCTTAACACATCGGCAATAGCATCACCTCCTTCCTGCCCCGGCTGCCACGCCAGTAAAACAGCATCTGCATATTGTGTCCAGCTTCTGGTATCGGTAACACCACAAAGATTTAGCACAACAACAAGCTTTTTCCCTCTTTTATGAAATGCAGTAGCAGTACGTTTTATCAGCTCAAGCTCCGATGGCCTCAAATAATAATTTGAATCAAGGCTGCGGTCTTTTGTCTCCCCCGAATTACGCCCGATGGTAAGTAAGGCAATATCATTCCCCAAAGCGGCGGCAGCAAGCAACGAATCAGACATTGCCAGCTCTAAAGGACGATTCTTATAATCACTCACATAAGGCCGGTATCGCTCTTCCAATTCCTTATTAAGCACATACCCCGCATTCGTCAATCCTTTAGCCAGCGATACCGTATAAGCCCTGTTAACATCACCGCTTCCCATACCTCCTGCGATGATCGCATAACTGGTATTGCCCAGCAACGCTATGCTTTTATATTTATCCGCAAGCGGTAATACGCCTTTCTTATTTTCCAGCAGCACAGCCCCTTCTGCAGCAGCTTCACGCGATATCCTCGCATGCGCTTTCATATCGGGTGCATTATTGTATTTGTACTGAAGAAATGAAGGCGACTGCACTACAATACGAAGTATCCGCTCAACATTACGGTTAAGCACTTGCTCACTGATAGAATCTTTTTTAACCGCCAGCACGATACGGCTTATCTGTGCAGCACTGCCAGGCATGATCATATCATTACCGGCATTCATCTGGTCAGGCAAATTCACAGCCTTTCCGCCCCAGTCGGTCATAACATACCCTTCAAATTTCCACTCATCACGCAGGATCGTAGTAAGCAGGTCTTTTCTTTCCGAAGTATGTACTCCGTCAAGCAGGTTATATGACGACATTACAGTCCATGGCTTAGCCTTCTTTACAGCAATCTCAAATCCCCTGAGATAGATCTCCCTTAGCGTCCTTTCATCCATAACAGCATTGATATCAGAACGGCTGGTCTCTTGGTTATTGGCCACAAAATGTTTTATGGAAGTACCTATGCCATTCGATTGCAAACCGGTGATGATAGCAGCCGCAATATTGCCCGTTATAACAGGATCCTCTGAGTAATATTCAAAATTGCGCCCGCCCAGCGGATTACGATGAATATTAACCCCCGGCGCCAATATAATATCAGCACCAAACTCCTTCACTTCATTACCAAAAGCCTCCCCTACACGTTGCACCAGTTCCGTATTCCAGGTCGAAGCCAGCGTGGTGCCCGAAGGAAACGCCGTGGCAAAATAAAGATGATCATCGTTCTTCCGCTTCACATTCATGCGAACACCCGCAGGCCCGTCAACCAACACCATGGCAGGAATACCAAGCCTTGGAATAGCATTGGTAACACCAGCCCCTCCCGGTATCCGGAAATCAGAACTGCCTATCATCGTACCATCAGTAAGAACAGAAGGTTTGGCATCACGCCCGCCACCTATCACAATAGCAGCCTTTTCCTCAAGTGTCATAGCAGCCACCACCTCCGCAATAGAATTCTTACCAAGCTGCGGCACCACTGTCTGCCCCATTATCCCATTGCATAACAAAACAGCCACCGCAACAGGCACTATAGATAAAATATTACTTTTCATTTTAAATCAGAATATAACTATAAAAGGATGTTCATCCCTATAGGTATATATTCCAACCTCCCACACCCATTCCACCTGGCCATTTAACGATCCCCAAACAAAATCTGCCCATTCATTCAAAAAAAAAGCCGGAGCAAATACTCCGGCTTACAAAAAATATCGAACCCTTACCTTGCCACATTCACCGCACGTTTCTCACGAATAACGGTTACTTTAATCTGGCCGGGATAGGTCATATCAGTTTGAATCTTCTGGGCAATTTCAAAGCTCAGTTTATCACTGTCGGCATCAGTTACTTTATCAGCCTCTACTATCACACGTAACTCACGGCCCGCTTGTATAGCGTATGCCTTTTCAACACCCTGGTAACCTTGCGCCAGCTGCTCCAGGTCTTTAATACGCTGAAGATATTGCTGCATGATCTCCCTTCTCGCACCAGGCCTTGCACCGCTGATAGCATCACAAGCCTGAACTATCGGAGAAATCACATATTGCATTTCCATTTCATCGTGGTGAGCGCCAATAGCATTTACAACAGCAGGATTTTCACCATATTTCTCAGCCAGCTTGGCACCCAGCAATGCGTGGCTCAGTTCAGTTTCCTCATCAGGCACTTTACCTATATCGTGAAGTAAACCCGCTCTTTTCGCCAGCTTGGGATTCATTCCCAGCTCAGCTGCCATGATACCACATAAATTAGCAACCTCACGGCTGTGCATCAGCAGGTTCTGACCATAAGAAGAACGGAAACGCATTTTACCCACCATACGTACCAGCTCTTTATGTAAACCATGAATACCTAATTCAATAACAGTACGCTCACCAATCTCCATCACCTGCTCTTCCAGCTGCTTGCGCGTTTTCTCTACCACCTCTTCAATACGGGCAGGGTGAATACGGCCATCTGCAACAAGACGCTGCAACGACAAACGCGCAATTTCACGACGCAAAGGATCAAAAGAAGAAAGAATAATAGCCTCAGGGGTATCATCTACAATAAGGTCAACACCCGTTGCAGCTTCTATCGCACGAATGTTACGACCCTCACGGCCAATGATCTGACCCTTGATCTCATCACTCTCAAGATTGAAAACAGTAACCGTATTTTCAATGGTCTGCTCCGCAGCAGTACGTTGAATACTTTGAATAATGATCTTCCGCGCTTCCTTATTCGCCTTTTGCTTCGCGTCCTCCACAATCTCCTGCTGTAATACAAGAGCCTGGGTTTGAGCCTCATGCTTCAACCCTTCTATTAATTGAGTCTTGGCTTCATCAGCAGTAAGACCGGAAACTTTTTCTAAACGGCGGATATGCTCCTCCTGGTGTTTCTCCAGTTCGCTGCGCTTTTGGTTTACAACCTCTATCTGGCGGTTCAGATTTTCCTTGATAGCCTCGTTCTCTTTGATTTGCTTATCTAACGAGTTTTCTTTCTGGGTAATAGAAGTTTCCTTTTGCTTCGCGCGGTTCTCTGAGTCAGCTATTTTTTTATTGCGCTCCAGCACCTCTTTTTCATATTCAGCCTTCAGTTGCACAAAACGTTCCTTCGCTTCCAGTTGTTTTTCCTTCTTAATGGTCTCAGCTCTTATCTCAGCTTCCTTTAAAATAGACTGGGCCTGTGTATTCGCATCGTCTATCTGCTTCTGTGTATTCTTGGCGAAAATGAATTTACCTGCTATTATACCTACTACCGCCGCAACTATGCCTACTATAACAATAGTTATTTGATCCATGCTCGTGAAAAATTATTAATGGGTTCAAAATCTTATATCTCTTTCTCACATCTTACTCTCTTTTATCGTTATATTATAAATGGAATAAGCGTAAGCCGCGAAGATAACTAAAGCAAGTCAAATTCAGGAATTGGAAAATAGTCCAAAAATGGGACTTCTTTTTCCCATAAAGGGATTTTATAACGTTTCAAAAAATAAAAAACTACTGAATATCAACATCTTAAAAAAACCTGGGATTATGGCACCAAACTTGGCATAGTCATATTGTCCGTTTTTAATCCGAAGAAAACTGTGAACAAAAAAGAGCCGGCTGCTGAACCGGCTCTTTTATTTTATCCCCCTTATTACAGGTATCCCTCCCTTACAGCATATTCTATTATCTATTCATATCTTTACACATATGTTACTGCCACATAATTAACCTTTCGGCCCGTTTCTTGCCGGTAGCTAAACCACCGGTAAAACACGAAATCTAAATATCAATATAACAATGAACAACTTAAAACACCTGTTCCTTCTTTCCGTTATCGCCTTATGCGCAGCCTGTAACCGCCCCGATCCCAATAAGTTTTTCGACATCACAGTATTAAATTCCAACATCGTATTCGATTTTGGAACCGAACAGTTCGTCAGAAATGTAAAAGGCGCCGCTACTGAATATCCCGGCTCAACCGAAAAGAAAAAAGGAAACGAAGCCCGGCAGGTGATCCAGGCCAAAGCTGATTATATCAAAAAGACAATAGAAAAAATAGAAGCCCTCACCCCGCCGGATGAAGATGCCGACAAGATCAAAGAAAAAGCATTGAAACTCTATCGTTTCGCATTGCCCGTATATGAAAAGGAATACATGCAGTTAGCCCAAAAATGCGACCAGAAAGCCAGCGATCAGGATATAAACACGTTGGCCGGTGATATCGAAACAAAATACGCCGCCGCCTTCGACCAGCTTCACGGCGATCTCTACGAAACAGGAAAAACCTACGCTAAAAAACACAACATGAATGTCAAGTTCCGTTAAAACAACACACCACCATACACACTAACCATATGAAAAACACCACAACTCTTCACTTTCCCTCCATACCGCGCTCAACCATCGCCTCCATCGCCGCCAGCTTTTCACTAATTTCCTGGTAAGCAATAAGTTCGCTCCCAGCCCTCGACTGCTCAGTAGCAAACCATATCAGCGCCATCGCAATATAATCCTGCATATCCTTTCCCGCAAAGTTCGTCTTGAACTCAAGAATCCGGTCATTGATCAGCTTAATGATCTTACGCACCAACTCCTCGTCCTTAGGTTCAATCTTCAAACGGTAACTGCGGTCACCAATCACAATATTTACCGGTATCAGGTCTTCAAGCATGTTAATACAATTAATAGATCACCACGATCAGGCGTTAAGCAGCGCCAGGCATTTATCAATCTCCTTCAAATATTGGTCAACCCGTTGCTCCAGGGCCTTCCGCTCTTCGGCAGTCTGCGTTTTCGCATTCACCTGCAAAACGTCAACCTGTTGCTCCAACTGGTTGAGCCTGAAGTTTTTGTTCTCCAGTGCCGCCTGATGTAATGCCAGGTCCCTTTTTAACTGCATATTTTCTTTCTGCAGCGCCTGGTATGACTTCAGCAGCAACTGGAGTTTTTCCTGTAAATTTTGTATTTGCGTATCCAGGTTCAGCATCACATGGTATTATTTCCTGATTTCAGCCTGCAGCTCCTGTTCAAAAGCATGGATCAGTTTATTCATCATACCATCCGTTTCCTTATCGGTGAGCGTTTTTTCTTCATCCAGGAAAGTAAAATTGATGGCCATTGATTTCTTGTCTGCACCAAGTTTATCGCTTTCGAATATATCGAACAGTCTTACCTGCTGCAACTTCGATAATTTGGTTTTACGTATCAGCGTCTCAACAGCATCATACGTCGTGTTCTTTTTCACAACAATCGCAAGATCACGCTGCACAGCCGGAAATTTCGATATTTCACGGTAAGTGATCTTTTTCGCCTGCCCCTGCTGCACCAGCTGGGCAATATTGAGATCTATAAAATAAACATCCTGTTTCAGATCAAAACGCTGCAATAAACTTTTGCTTACCACGGTCAGCCTTCCTAAAACAGTCTTGCCCTGTTGCAATTCCAGCTCCAGCGGATGATGCTCCTGCTCCCTTTTCACCCACTGCACACCTTTCACACCCGCTAATTCAGGCAATGCCTCGGCAATACCCTTGGCAAGAAAAAAATCAGCAGCATGGGCTTTCTCCTGCCAGCTTTGCTCATTCCGCAAACCAGTGATATAAAGACAAAGATGCTCTTCTTCATGATAATGACCCGGACCACTGGTAGAATAGGTCTTGCCAAACTCAAAGAACCGGAGATTCTGATTCCTGCGGTTGATATTATAAGCAAGCGCCTCCAAACCGGTTTCAAGCATGGAAGGACGCATGACATCAAGCTCGGCGCTTAGGTTATTGATCATCCTAACCGCCGTCTCCAGCGTTGCTTCCGAAAAATAAGCGCTGTTGGTAATAGAGTTGGTCATAATCTCATTAAACCCTTTGCCCACAAGGTAGCCCGCAATCTTCTCCTTCAGCCCTTCCTTGAAGCTTAACGTCTCAACTGAAGGAGCTATTGTGATGGAAGTAGGTATTTCAATATTATCAAGCCCGTCAATACGCACAATCTCTTCTACCACATCAGCAGGCAGCGAAATATCAGGTTTACTGTAAGGAACAGCCACCCAAAGCTCATCCATACCCTCTTTGATAATTTCAAAACCAAGACTGGTAAGAATGCGTTTCACCGCATCAGGATGATAGTTTTTACCGCTTAGCTTCTTCAGGTAATGATATTTCAGCGCCACCTCAGCCTTAGGTTTAGGAGCCGGGTAACAATCAATAACATCCGAAACAATAGAACCGCCCGCCACTTCTCTTATCAGCAGAGCAGCACGTTTCAACACCTGCACACAGCTCGAAATATCCACCCCTTTCTCAAAACGGGTAGCCGCATCGGTACGCAAGCCGTGACGAAACGAAGTTTTACGGATTCGCTGCGGGTTAAACCACGCGCTCTCCAGGAATATATTGGTAGTGCCCGCCGTTACGCCGCTATGCAAACCCCCAAATACACCCGCAATACACATAGGCCCTTCCGCATCGGCAATGACCAGGTCATCCGGGTGCAGCTTCCTTTCTTTCTCATCAAGCGTAACAAAAGGAGTACCCTCAGGCATATTCTTGATAATAACCTTGCCCCCCCTTATCTTATCCAGGTCAAAAGCATGTAACGGCTGACCGGTTCCATGCAGTATATAGTTGGTAATATCAACAATATTATTAATAGGACGAAGCCCTATCGACAACAGCTTATCCTTCAGCCATTCAGGAGATTCCTGCACAGTAACACCCTTGATGGTAACACCGGCATAACGCTGACAAGCCTCTTCATTCTCAACAGTCACCTGAACCGGAACCTCCGTAGCATCAGGCTTGAAGCTAACATTCAGAGGATTGATAGCCCGCAGCTCCTTCTTGAAATGATGGGTGAGATAAGCGCACACATCCTTTGCAACACCAAAATGACTCATCGCATCCATCCTGTTCGGAGTAAGCCCAATCTCATACACCCAGTCTGAATAAGGTTTGAAATAAGCTGCCGCCGAAGTTCCCGGCACCGCACTATCAGGCAGTACGAGAATACCAGCATGACTTTGCCCCATGCCAATTTCATCTTCAGCGCATATCATACCAAAACTTTCTACGCCGCGTATTTTAGCCAGCTTCATAGTCATAGGCTCACCACTGCTGGGATAAATGGTAGCGCCAACAGTGGCTACTACAACCTTCTGACCCGCAGCTACATTGGGAGCGCCACATACTATTTGCAATGGCTCGGCGCCACCGGTATTCACTTTTGTCACCTTCAGCTTATCAGCACCAGGGTGTTTTTCACACGCCAGCACCTCACCAATCACCAAACCCTGCAACCCGCCTTTAATACGCTCGTATTTCTCAAGGCTCTCCACTTCCAGCCCTATACTCGTTAATATTTTAGACAACTTATCCTGGTCCAGGTTTGCTTCACTGGAAGGCAGGTAAGAGCTAAGCCAATTATAAGATATTGTCATTATTGTTGCTTTGAACAGACTGCAAATATAAGCCCGGGCGCCGTTAACAACTAAAACAACCTTGTTTGTTCCCCCGGACGACGGAACAAAGTGCCGTCAAGCTCCCATCGCTCATCATCCAGATGATACAATTTTCTATACGTTTTATACTGTTGACGCACCAGGTCAGCTATAGGCCCCTCACCCCGCATCCGAAGCCCAAAACGACTGTCATTCACCTGGCCGCCATGCCCCGACTCAATAAGATGCCATACCTTATCTGCCCTGTCAGGAAAATTCTTGAAAAGCCAGTCATGAAATAATAATTTAATAGCACCATTGAGCCTGATAAAGGTATAAGCGCTGAAACGCGCGCCCGACTCACTCGCCGACTTCATGATAGCCTGCATCTCATGCTCGTTAAGCCCCGGTATCATAGGCCCCAGCATTACGCCGGTATGCACTCCCGCCGCACTAAGCTCGCTGATCACTCTCAAACGCTGCGCCCCCGTAGCCGTACGAGGCTCCATCACCCGCCGTAGATCCTCATTGAAAGAGGTCACCGAAATCAGCACACTCACCAGCCGCTTCCGAGCCATCTCCTGCAACAGATCCTTATCCCGCAGTATACCGGCGTTCTTAGTGATGATCCCCACCGGCTGATTAAATTGAAGACACACCTCCAGCAACTGCCGCGTAAGACGAAACTTACGCTCCGCAGGCTGGTAACAATCCGTATTGCCACTCAGCGAAATAGGCAGCGGCTCCCACTTGGGATGCATCAGGAACTTCCGCAGCAACGCCGGCGCATTCTTCTTCACAATGATCTTTTGCTCAAAATCAAGCCCCGCACTATACCCGTAATACTCGAACGAATTCCGCGCATAACAATAAATACAACCATGCTCACAACCCTGGTAAGGATTCATACTGTAATACATCCCCACATCAGGGCTGTCCACCTTGTTGACAAGACTTTTAGCCTGCTCCTCGAGAAAAACAGTGGCAGGATTATCTTCCGTCCAGTCGTCAATCCCCTCTACAAATTCCCTGACTCGCTCATGCGAAAGAAAACGGTTGGGCGTATTTATCTGGGCGCCCCTCCCCGAATGGTATTGTTCATTATTCCCCGGCACAGGTCTCGGCCGGGCATTAGGATGCTGCTCTTTAGTATTCATAGCGCCGTTATTATGGAAAGCTCTCCTTCCCGTTAAATGGTGTTTTTCTGATAAAATGACGCGCTCTTTCAAATGAAATATGTTCGCATTGCTTACCGCCAGTCGTACAGTATGCTGCATAACATGCCCCCTCCGAACGAAATACCATTACGAAGAAGTACCCTTTCAAATGAAATACGCTTTTGAATGAATGCTTTGGGGAAGACTGTATGTCAGGAAAAAATGTTTTTCAGGAGATAGGTAGCTTTTTAGAAACAGCTCAAAGAAATAATGCCCCCTGCGTAGCCGCAGTAGATTTGTTCAGAAGCGGAAAACTTGCCACCTGCTGGTACGATCGCATACCCGGCGCCCTCTTCAGCAGCAGCAAATGCTCCGCAATAAATAGACCCGAAAAAGATAGATGCTGGTATTCCTTCCACGCCTGCTCATATTGCTGCGGCTGTAGCCTGCGCGCTACGGTAAGATGCGGCTCGGTAATAAAATGAGGCTTTTCACTGCCCTTCACCAGCCTTTGAACCAATTTCAGTTCCCGTACCATATACCTGATAGCCTGCTTTCCAATAATATTGATATAAATAGTATGCGAAGGAAAACTGCCGAAATCGTTAAGTTCGATCTTCATCGGCGGGCATGCACTAGCAATAGCACCAATATGACGCGTGATCTTCTCCTCCGCCATAAGTACCTGCTTAAATCGCAGTAAAGTAATATGAGGCTTGCCAAATGCTGCTGCAGCAGCATTATACTTTTCAGCAAATTCATTCTTACACGCCATGATCTTATCATACAGGTCAGCATGCGGCTGAATTACCAGGAGATATTCGGCTTCAGGATAACCGGCTACCGGGCTATTTGTTGTCATACAGGTTCATTTATTGGTCACACAGGTCATTCAGCCATTCAGGCCGCATATTGATCGCTTACAGAAGACCTCAGCCCAAAAGCCTGTATCTTCCTGCAGGTGCCATCCGCACTCTTGCGTATAAGCGCCAGCTGCTGCACCTCAAACGACGCATGAAAACTTCGCCTGGCATAATCGGGCGTCGCCTTCTCAAATACAGCCGGAGGCAACTTCGAAGCAAGCGGTATAAACGCTTTACTATAGCGTAATAAAGGTGGACATTGGTTATCCTTCAAAAAATCACATACTGGCTGAAGTCCCGCCGCAAGCTTTAAAAAAGGCTCCTGGTCCTGCACACGCAAATACAACGCCTGTGGCGGTATAGCACCATAGTTATTCAGCGTTACCGTAAAACCAGGCTGCTGCGCAATCATCCGCCTTAGCCAGCGGATCAGGATATCCTCCATAGCTTCCTTCGCCGTAAAACTGGCTACAGCTATATCAGGAGGCATACTGTCCGCAACCCCCTGACGGTAAAGCCCGTTAAAAAAATAGCGCTCCTCCATCACCTGCGTACGAACACTCGCATCAGGCTGTACCACCAGCAGATACTCAAATGTCTCAGCCGATGGCACATTAAACATTCCGGTTGTTAAGCATCCTGTTTCCATAAACTTTCATTTCAGGGAATAAATTTAAGGACAAATACTAAATAAATTAGTATTTTTGGAAAAGAATTTAGCACCTGGAGAAAAACACCACCGCACAGCGTTGAAAGGTAATGATAGTAGACAGGGGCGTTGCAACCTATGAATGCTGGCGGCAGCAATGCCGCCAGCACAACGCTGTTACCCCGCATCCGTATAAACAGGAATGGATATATAAAAGGTGCTGCCCATATGCTCTACCGACGAAGCCCATATCTGCCCGCCCTGCAGCTTCATAAATTCTTTGCACAAATGTAAACCCAAACCACTCCCCTTCTCATTGCCCGTCCCATAACTTGAATCAATGCTCAAAGTAAACAAGTGCTTCAGCCGCGCAGCATTGATCCCTACTCCTTTGTCACGTATCATAAGCACATAACGCCCCCGCGTGATCCGGTTCGTGATCCAGATCTCACCACCCACAGGAGAAAACTTGATAGCATTTTGCACAATGTTCCTGATCACAAGCTCCATCATGTCAACATCAGCTTTCACAGCCGGCTCCGCAACCAGCTCCACATGTATCCTGATCTGCTTCCCCGTAAGAAACCGCTGCTGTATTTGCAGCACATTATTGATACAAGACCTCAGGTCAACCTTCGTTAACCGCGCCCGCGCACCCTGCATTTGTGTCGACGACCACGCCACCAGGTTCGTGAACATATCAAGCGTTGCCTTATTGATATTCAGTAACTCCTTCTGCAATTCCTTCCTGTCAGCTTCATCATGCTGAAATTCGTTGATCAGCTGACCAAGACTTACCGCAGCCGCCAATGGACTCTTCAGATCATGCGAGATCACGGAAAACAATTTTATTTTTTCAAGATGTGCCTGGTCCGCAACTCCCTTTTCCCTTAGGTAATTATTACGCAGGTAAATAGTGATCCAGTACATACCTACAAGTATCACCAGGTAACTCGTGAGCAGGTCTACAAAACGGTCCTGATCTTTCACATAGGTATAAGGCACCAGTTCCGGACGATAATATTCAACAAACATCAAAGCAAGCGGCACCATGAAATGGGCAAGGAACAACAGAAAATGCCAGCGCTTGGGAGAAAAAGCAATAAGCAATTGAAATGTTAAAAAAAACAACGACAGCGTCGGCCCATAACTGCCGGCATTAAAAAAGAAATTAAGAATAAGTACCCCGTAACTAACAATAGTATAAATCGCAACCCCAAGCAGGTAACGCTTCTTGAAACGCGAAAGATAATAGAACGTAAACTGCGCAATGATAAGCACAATGATCATCAGGGTAACATTCATCAAACCTATTAGCATATTAATAGGCAGCAATACCAGCAATATGATCAAAGTAATGATAGCAATGGAATTAAAAGCAATAAGCTCAGCTGTGAATTCAGGAGAATCACCCACTAACCAGGTCCAGGTATTTTTAATCTTCTGTTTCAAACGCAGGGGGTTATAAGTACGCCACTATGCAAATTAAGTAAATAAGCACGCAATTTGATAATTCCCTTAAATAGTATCTTAGCGTTAACACCCTCATTTAAATCATATAAAAACTCCGCGAATGCTTAAAAAAATTATAAAAATCACCGGCATAAGCCTGCTCGTATTGATAGCACTCTTGTTTACCCTGCCTTTTATATTCAAAGGAAGGATCATTCGTATAGTAAAAACACAGATCAATAAAAATATTAACGCAAAAGTGGACTTCACCAACGTAACCGTCTCCTTCTTCCGCCGCTTTCCACGCGTATCCGTAGCTATCGATAACATGAATATCGTAGGCCTGTCGCCATTCCGCGGCGATACCCTGCTAAGCGCAAAAGAAGCCAACCTTGCCCTTAACCTATGGAGTGTAATTAAGGGAGATGAAATGCAGATCCATTCCGTTATAGTAAAACAACCAAGGGTCTTCGCACTGGTCAATAAACAAGGACAGGCCAATTGGAATATCATGAAGCCCGACACCTCAACAACTGCAGCAGCCGACACCGCAACCGGTAGCTTCCGCATGCAGCTCCAACACTACGTTATAAACGATGGCTATATCGTTTATAAAGACGAACAGGCCGGTATGAGCAGCGAAATACAACACCTGCAACACGAAGGTAGCGGCGATTTCACAGCCGACATGTTTACCCTCAGCACCAAAACCAAAGCAGATGCCGTAACCTTTACCTATGGCGGCATCCCTTATCTGCTCAATACCACCACCAGCATAAACGCCGATATCCAAATAGAAGCAGCTAAAATGTTGTTTAAATTTAAAACAGAAGATATCAGCGTCAATGACCTGAAACTGCAGACAAACGGCTCCTTCCAGCTGCTAAACGATAGTACCTATAAAATGGACATCAACTTCAACGCCCCATCCAACGACTTCAAAAGTATCCTGTCATTGGTCCCCGCTGTCTATAAAAAAGATTTCGACAAAATCAAAACCAGCGGTAAAGCTACCCTGAAAGGATTCGTAAAAGGAACTTATACCCCTGTTCAAATACCCTCCTACTCCCTTGAACTAGGGATAGAAAATGGTTTCTTCCAATACCCCGACCTGCCCGCCCCCGTTCAGAATATCCAGTTGGCCATGCACATCAGCAATCCCGATGGTATCACCGACAATACAGTTGTTGATATTCAAAAAGGACATATTGAATTTGGAAAAGACCCGTTCGATTTTCACCTGCTCTTAAAACAACCCATGACTAACCGGTATATCGACGCAGGTGCAAAAGGTAAACTCGACCTCGCAGGCGTTACCCAATTCGTAAAACTCGACGCAGGTACCAAACTTTCGGGCCTCGTAAATGCCGACGTCCAGGCAAAAGGCGACCTTGCCGTAGTCTTGGCACAAAAACCCGGTAACTTCACCGCAAGTGGCTTCGCAGAAATAAGCAGGTTATACTACGCCTCACCCGCATTCCCGCAGCCAATTCAGAATACAAGCGCACGTATCGTCTTCACCAACCCCGATGGCGTCCCCGATCATACCACCATACAAATACCAGCAGCACACATCGAAGTAGGTAAAGATGCAGCAGACCTCACACTCGTGCTCAAAACACCGGCATCCGATCCCGATTTCAACGTAACGGCAAAAGGAGACCTCAACCTCGCTAACATTGCACAATTCTACACCTTTGAACCAGGCACTTCACTGTCAGGCCAGCTGCAGGCCAACATAGCATGCAAAGGAAAGAAATCAGCTATCGATGCCAAACGCTACGATGCCATACAAACCTCGGGTAGCATACACGCAAATAATATTTTATACAAATCCAAAGACTATCCCGATGGCGTAGCCCTCAAAACAGGTGATGTAACCTTTAACCCCGCACGCGTTGCCATAAGCAACGTAGCCGGCAGCTTCATGCAAACAAACTTTACCGCAGGCGGCGGATTCGATAACCTCTTTGGTTATGCCCTGAAAGACGAAGCACTGAAAGGAAGCCTCCAGGTTAAAGCCGATAAAATAAACCTTAACAAATGGATGGGCTTAAGCAACACCACAACCGACACCACCACCACA
This sequence comes from Filimonas effusa, assembly GCF_004118675.1. NCBI lineage: Bacteria > Pseudomonadati > Bacteroidota > Chitinophagia > Chitinophagales > Chitinophagaceae > Filimonas > Filimonas effusa. Next base: position 940,231 of record NZ_SDHZ01000002.1, read on the forward strand.
ACAACATCCGAACCATTCATCGTGCCTTCCAACCTGCAGCTCACCCTCTCCGCCAACGCCGGTGAAGTCACTTACGACAAAACAACCTACTCCAACGTAGCAGGCACACTCGACATAAAAGACCAGGCTATACAACTGAAGAATGTGCAAATGCAGGCGCTGGGCGGTAGCCTCGCACTCAATGGCTCATATGCCACAAAAGAAGACAAAAAGAAACCGGCTATCACCCTCAGCTACGATGTAAAAGACCTCGACATCCAGAAAACTTTTTATGCCTTCAATACAGTGCAGAAACTGATGCCCATAGGCCAGTTCATAGCAGGAAAATTGAGCTCGCAGCTCACCTTAAAAGGACGGCTCGGAGAAACCATGATGCCCGAACTCGGCAGCCTTACAGGCAACGGTAACCTGCTGTTGCTCCAGGGCGTCTTAAGCAAATTCGAACCACTAAGCAAACTGGCATCAACACTTAACATCGCCGACCTCCGGGACCTTACCTTGAAAGATCTCAAAAGCCAGTTCGAACTGGCTAATGGTAAAGTGCTCGTAAAGCCCTTTAACCTGCAGGTAAAAGATATCGGGATGGAAATAGGCGGCATGCATGGCATCGACCAAAGCATCGACTATGTCATCAACATGAAGGTACCACGCGAAAAACTGGGAGCAAAAGCCAACCAGCTGGTCAACACCCTCGCATCAAAAGCCAGCGCACAGGGCATCAGCATTAACCCCGGCGATGTTATCAACCTCAAGATCAACCTCGGCGGCAGCATCACCAAACCCACCATCAGCACCGATCTTAAAGGAGCAACAACCAGCCTCGCAGAAGACCTCAAACAGCAGGCGAATAATTTTGCAGCAGAAAAGAAAGCCGCAGCCGACAGCGCCGTGGCAGCTGCAAAACAAGCCGCCAGGGATACACTCCAGTCAGTAAAGAATAAGGTGATAGAAGACGCAGGCAAAGCATTGAAAGAACAGTTGCTGGGAGCAAAAAAAGATAGCACCGCAACAAAAGACAGCTTAAGCACACGCCAGAAAGTAGAAGAAGCAGGTAAAGGCTTATTAAAAGGAATACTTAAAAAGAAACAATAAACAAATGAAAACACAGAACTATAAAAACCACGTACGGTACTACCCGCCACATCACTTCATGTTTTACCCCATCGTGCTGGCTATGCTCATCATCAGCATTCGCAACATCATGCGCAATACGGCAAATACAAATGAATGGATAATGCTTACAGCCCTGGTAATAATGCTTACCTGGCTGGCATTCATGACACGCCAGCACTACGCGCTCATGTTACAAAACAGGCTGGTACGCCTGGAAATGTCTTTCAGGTATTATGTCTTAACACAGTCACGGCTCGAGCTGCTCCAGCCACAACTCACATTCGGACAATTGGCGGCACTTCGCTTCGCCAGCGACGAAGAACTGCCCGCACTCGTACAACGTACACTCCGGGAACAACTAACCCCCGATCTCATAAAACAGGCCATCAAAAACTGGCGCCCCGATCATATGAGGGTATAAGAACTACAACCACACAAACCGGTTCCCAATATTGCACAAAGGCCGTATCAAAAACAGATACGGCCTTTAAATATTATAATTTATCAAAATAATTAAGCAGGACTCTTCGAGCACTCCTCGAAATACTGCGCAGCTATCTCCTCCATCATCTCGGCACGCAGCGGCTTATTCATAAACCTGATCACATCATTGTTGCCAATAGCACGGCGCTCATCATCAGGATTCAGCGAAGTCGTAAGCATGATCACCACGATCTTTGCCTTCTGATCCGATGATAACTTGGTATACTCCTCCATAAAATCCCAGCCCGACATGCCAGGCATGTTGATATCAAGGAATATAATACCCGGACGAGGCAACTCAGTAGAACACTCAACCTTCGAACCATGGGTAAGAAAGTCAAGCGCCTCCTGTGCAGACTCCGTCGCCTGAACATGCACATCCACCTGCGACTTCTGTATAGCCTTTGTGTGAATGAAATTAGCCAGATGATCATCATCTACTAACAGTACACAATCGAGGTTTTTGAATTTTTTCATGATACGATGAGCGTTATATAATATTAAGTGTAAAATAAAAGGTACTGCCTTCTCCTGGAGTCGATTTTACCGACAATTGCCCCTGATGCATTTCCACAATTTTCTTGCAATGAGCCAAACCAATACCATTCCCTTCAAATTCAGCCCTGTTATGAAGCCGTTGAAAGATCATAAATATCTTATCGCGGTGCTTTTCATCAATACCAATACCATTGTCCTTTACCTCAAAATACCATTGGTTATCCCTTCGCTCTGCCGAGATCTCTATAACCGGCGACACCCCTTCCTTTTTGAACTTGAGCGCATTGCTTATCAGGTTCTGCATCAGTTGACGAAGCTCCGTCTCAAAACCACGCACTACGGGCAAACTGGTATAGGTAATGGTAGCATCGGCTGCCTCTATAGATACCCGCATATCTTTCTTGAGCGTCTCCATAAGCACATTAAAATCAACCTCCGATATAAGCTGCTGACGGCCTATACGCGAATAATCAAGCAAACCCTTGATAAGACTCCGAAGCCTTAACGAAGCCTCCTCTATAAAATTAACATACGTCGAAGCCTGCGCATCTGCCTCCAGCGCCTCGGCATATTCAGCCTTGATGAGCTCTATGAAATTGGAAATCGTAAGCAAAGGTTCCTGGAGATCATGCGACGCGATATAAACAAACTGCTCCAGGTCACGGTTAATACGGCCAAGCTCCTCCATACGCTTCATCGCAGCCTGCTCCGCTAACATCCGCTCCGTAAGATCACGGGTTACCTTCGTAAAACCTATCAGCGAACCGTCATCATCATGCACTGCCGTAATAAGAATGCTCCCCCAGAAACGCGTACCATCTTTACGCATACGCCATCCCTCGGCTTTAGCCTTCCCCTCATCAGCAGCCTGCTTTATTAAATGCGCTGGCTTATTCTTTAAAATGTCCTCAGGTGTGTAGAATATACTGAAATGCTGACCTATGATCTCCTGGCTCGTATAGCCCTTGATCAAACTGGCCCCTCGGTTCCAGTTCGAGATGCGCCCGTTGACATCAAGGGACACAATAGCATAATCTTCTATTTCATCGAACATCCTTTTATAAAGACGCTCGTCGGTTTTCAGGGACATCGGAATACGGTTATATGCAGCTTACAAAGTGTAAAACTACGGCAAAACTCATGTCCCGGATGTTATCAACACCTAAAAATTTGGATAAAGACGCTTTATACGCTCAATCCAAGTATGGATCATATCAGGATTCATCTGCGAAGTGAAGTTGGGCAGATGAAAGCGGATGGTCATATGCTTAGGGTTCTGTATAAATATAAAGTTACCTCCTAGGAAGATAGAATAGCCCTCAAGTCCGCCAGGCGTTGCAACCTGCTCAAATTTTCGGGTAGTGGCAATCTCTTCGAAATCTGTAATCACACAAACGTTTTCCATGCGACTAAATTAGAATATTTTCCCATATTGTTCAATTACCTTGCCAATCACTTTGTTTACCGACTTTTACCTACACCATTCCCCCCTAAACCTAGGGAGATAGACAAAATGTCTGAAATTAACAAACGTTAGTCCTCCCATAACTATGAAGGTCTGACAGCACAGCCGCCACATAAGAAATATCTCCCCCACCCTTACAAATAGGAATAAATATTGCCATATAACCCGGTGCAGCAACAAATCCCCCGCAGCAAAAGCCATAAACCCACCACCAAAAAAGTACGCTTTATATAGCCGTCTTAAAGCCGCCATGGAGCCGCATTAATACCATTGATATCAAAACAATAAACCGCCAGCCAATAACAACTAAACTAGCGCACTACCCGGCTCATCGGAAACTGCCTCACCATCGCCTTCCCATCCAAACGCCCCGATATCTCCGCCATAAGCGAATCAGCCGCTAGATGCCTGTAAGTGATCCTGGTAGGAAAATCATGCGCAGGGTTCTCAAAAACCAGGTACGATGGCGTACCGGAACGCATAACAAATGCAACAGGCTTCCTGTCGTTTTGATTCATCGTGGTCGCCACATACCATAACTGGCCATTACGATGCTCCAGGCTCACCACCTCGAGCATCATCGTATCCGCTGCCTTCAGGTAATAACTTTTGCCATAAAAAGTACTGTCATCTATCTGCTGCCAGCTTTCGTAAATAGCCCCGTTGCTTTTCTTTTGCTGCCAGGTTCCCAGCAACCACTTCAGCTCACTTATACGAACGCCATCACCAGGCAAACCACCCACTTTGAATATCGAAGCCCCGCCCGGCATCAAAAACAGGCAGCAAGGCAATAGAAAACAGAAGTATTTAACCACGTTCATAAGCATTGTCATTGGTCGAAGTAAGATAAACATAAATAATTGCCGCCACAACTCCATCCCCCTTTCACATTAATGTCATCCATTCCTTCCCGCACCCCCTTCCCCCTGAAACAGAATTTTTAGTCCCCGGATAAAGCGAATTGGCACGAGTATTATTGCATATTTAATATGACACTCACAACCTATAGAAAGAAAAGGTCCTTTAACCAAACCCCGGAACCCCAGGGTGGCAAGGCCGGCACCAAAGCACTCCATTTCGTGGTACAGCAGCATGCTGCCAGCCACCTCCACTACGACTTCCGCCTCGAAATGGACGGCGTCCTGAAAAGCTGGGCCATACCTAAAGGCCCTTCATTGAACCCGCAAGACAAACGCCTCGCCATGATGGTCGAAGACCACCCCTACGATTACCGCAACTTCGAAGGCATCATCCCAAAAGGAAACTACGGCGCCGGAACCGTCATCGTATGGGACCAGGGTGAACTCGAACCGCTGGAACCATCAGGAGATAAGAAAAAAGATGAAAAAGCCCTCCTGCAACAACTCAAAGCCGGCTCATTGAAATTTAGCCTGCATGGCACCAAGCTCAAAGGTGAATTTGCACTGGTGAAATTGAAGAACGCCCGCGAAAACAACGCCTGGCTCCTCATCAAACACCGCGATAAGTATGCAAAAGAAACCGATATCACTAAAAAGAATAGATCCGTCATAAGCGACAAAACACTCGGGCAAATAGCAAAAACCAGCGATGTTATCTACGAACACGGGAAACTAAGCAAGGCCAAAACCAACACCACATCAAAAACAACTAAAAAAACAGCCCCCCCCAAAAAAACAGCTCCAAAGAAAACAACAAGCCGTAATAAAAAAACCGTTGCAGCTGCTAAAACTACTCCCGGCAGGAAAACCACCTCCCGGTCAGCAGCCACCCCAAAAGCAGCCGTACCCAAGGCTGCCACAAAAGCAACCACCCCAAAAACAGCCGCCGCAACAACAAAACCGCAACAGCCACTCCCGGTAACAGGCCCCAAAGCCGCTTTCCCCAAAACAGCCAAACCCATGCTGGCAATGCTCGCCAACAAACCCTTCAACGCAGAAGGCTGGCTCTACGAAGTGAAATGGGATGGCTACCGGGCACTGGCCCTTAGCCACAAAGGCAAACTCGAACTCTTATCACGCAACGCAAAGTCTTTTAACGATAAATTCTACCCCGTTTACCAGGCAGTAAAAGATTGGGGCATCGATGCAGTGGTCGATGGAGAGATCTGTGTGTTGAACGAAAAAGGCATCTCCCACTTCGGCTCCCTCCAGAACTGGCGAAGCGAAGCCGATGGCGACCTCGTCTACTACGTATTCGACCTGCTATGGCTCGAAGGGCGTAACCTTATGTCCCTGCCACTAACCCAACGCCGCGCACTATTGGCTTCACGTATGCCCAAAGACAGTATCATCAGGTTCAGCGAAGCCTTCGAAAGCACAGCCACGGAATTTCTCGAAGCCGCCACCAACCTCGGCATGGAAGGCATCATGGCCAAAAAAGCAGATAGCGAATACATCCCCGGAGAACGAACATCCAGCTGGATAAAGATCAAAGCACACAAACGCCACGAAGTAGTAATAGGAGGCTATACCCGGAATGAAGATACACCCAGGCCTTTCAGCTCCCTGCTCGTAGGCATATACGACGAAGAAGGACATTTTGTATATACCGGCAAAATAGGCACCGGCTTTAACATAGCACAGCAGAAAGAAATGCTGGCCCAATTCAATAAACTCAAACGCAAGACCTCCCCCTTCGAAATAGTACCCGATATCAACAAACCATCACGCTTCCGCCCCAATCCGCCCGAAGCAAAAGCAACCTGGCTCAAACCACAACTGGTTTGCGAAGTAAGTTATACCGAAGTGACCACAGACGGCGTCATGCGCCACCCCAGCTTCGAAGGCATGCGAACCGATAAAGAAGCAAAAAAAGTAGTAGCCGAAAAAGCTGTAGCCGTAAGCAACCTTACAAAAAAAGAAGCCACTAAAACAGAAAAAATGTTAAAGCCGGTATCTAAAAAAGGACGCAAAACTTTGTTGAACCCAACAGAGGAAACACAGGTCAAAACTGTCAATGGAAACGAGCTCAGCTTCACCAACTTAAGTAAACCATATTGGCCCAACGACGGCTACTCAAAAAGAGACATGCTCAACTATTACTACCAGGTAGCACCATATATCCTCCCCTACCTGGTAGATAGACCACAATCATTGAACCGTTACCCCAATGGCATCAAAGGCGGTAGCTTCTACCAGAAAGACGTAACAGGCAAAGTCCCCGATTGGATTCAGCAGTTTCCCTACACAACAGGCGAAGGTGAAGACAAAAACTTCATGGTAGCGTCCAACGAAGCTAGCCTCTTATATATGGCCAACCTCGGTGTAATAGAAATGAACCCATGGAGCAGCACTATCCATTATCCCGATTACCCCAACTGGTGCCTGATAGACCTTGATCCGTCCAAAAGCAACACCTTCGATCAGGTCATCACCGTTGCGCAAACAGTGAACGAAGTGCTGACGGAAATGAAGGTAAAAAGCTATCCGAAAACATCCGGCTCAACAGGCATCCATATATATATACCATTAGGCGCACAATACACCTACGATCAAAGTCAGCTGTTCGCAAAAATGATCGCCGCAAGCGTACAACAACGCCTGCCGGAATTCACCAGCATCGAACGCATGACACGCAAACGAAAAGGAAAGCTGTATATCGATTACCTGCAAAACCGCCCGCAGGCAACACTGGCAGCCCCCTATTCATTACGCCCAAAACCCGGGGCAACGGTCTCCATGCCCTTACACTGGGAAGAAGTGAAAAAAGGATTGCAGCTCAAAGACTTCAACATCCAAAACGCCATAGCACGCATAACATCCGAAGGCGACATCTTCCGCCCCGTATTAGGCAAAGGCATTAACCTTGAAAAAATTATTAACCTGAAATAAAATACCATGAGCGACAACAAAGCCTACACCGGCAAACAAGACCGCATCAGGATCAGCTCAAAAGATCCCAACGAAGTAGAATATGTACATCGCTTGTTCCCCAGCCTCACACATGAACAAATAGTGGAGGCCATCAAACGGGCCGGCCCGCTCCGCCAGGAAGTGATGAAATATCTCAAAGAACTAACGAAACAATAAAACCTGACCATATGCATAACATGACATTCGTCACATAATCCGTTGAAACAGCTCCCCTTCAAATAAAGGATACGCACTTCAACGAAATAAAAAAATCTCCGCCGGGCAACGAAAAAAAGCATTGGTCCACAATAAAATGATCAGGTCAAAAAAGTACACATCGTCCCTTTTTATGCACCAATACAATAGCACAAAGTCGATCCTAAAGAAAGATTAATGCTTTTTTTCTCCTCGGCAAACAAGCCCGCGCCGCTACGCCCGCGAACGCTGAAACCCTTATTGCGTCTGCACTACACTATAAACTTTATTTCTGCACAACACACTATGTATGCTATTTTTTTCGTTGTTTTAAAGGAATAACGTTTTAGTCTATGAAGGATATAATAAGAATCAAAGCAGAGATCCTCGGAGGCTTCACACAAAAGCCACGGCCGGTACATTCCGATAGCGAAATAGAAAAGTTTGTCGCAGAAGTAAAACAACGCATGCAGGTATTACCCGATGCCGATGTTATTGAATTCGTCACCGTTTATGGTGGAGCAGCATTTAAATACGAAGTGTTTATCCCTGTAACGGAGAAGCTCGACTTCTTACCCGTAAACGCTCCGCTCACTACTGTCATCGGATGGAATTCATCACCTTCTATCCTCTCCTACATCGATACCTATTATAAAAAAGAACGTATCGCCGAACGCTTCTTCCCCCTCTTCGAAGGCGGCGCAGGCGACTTTATCTATTACTCCCTCGAAAAAGATACAATGGGATCTATCTACTACTGGCACCCCGAAGCAGGCCGTGCTTATAAAGTATTGCTGTCCCGCTCTTTCCTCGAATTTATGGGCGCACTATACAGCCACAAAACCTTATCGGCCCTGGCAGTCTAGTCCATTCATAATAATAGCACACCCAAAAAGAAAACAGCTGTATTCCCCGTTCAGGCAATTCTCACCCGAAACAGGAATACAGCTGTTTTGCTATCCATGCCCCTTTACCGCAAACAAAAAATCACCATCGTCAACATTTAATATTTATTCACGCTAACCGCCTCATCAGACAACACTCCATCCAACCAAACCACGAATAATTTAGAACAACTTTATTATAAAACGTTTAAGCAAAGAATTATTGCAAAACTTTCGGAAGTATCCATGTAAAACGATGCATGTATCATTGCAGGCATTCAATTCCATGTAAACTTCCGCAAACTATGAACACGACAACGATTGCCTGGCTTTCAGAAGTAGGCATTAACGACCTGGAACAGGTAGGAGGAAAAAACGCCTCCCTGGGAGAAATGATTCAGCACTTGGGTAAATTGGGCATCCGCATTCCCAATGGCTACGTGATAACCGTAGAAGGTTATCGCAGCTTCTGTAGCTACAACCACCTCGAACAACAGATCCGCGACCTGGTGAACGCTATAGACCATAACAGCGTTACATCATTGCGACGCGTAGGCCAGCAGGTCCGTCAACTGATCCGCAACTCCAAATTCCCGCCGGAACTGAGTAAACAGATCATCGACACCTACCAGCAGCTTTCAGCAAACTACGCACAGGAAGCCACCGACGTAGCAGTACGCTCTTCCGCCACAGCCGAAGACCTGCCCGACGCATCCTTTGCAGGCCAGCAGGAAACCTACCTCAACGTACGTGGCCCCGCCGCACTCATGGATGCCGTCCGCAATTGCTTCGCATCACTCTTCACAGACCGCGCCATCAGCTATCGCCAGCGATTCGGGTACGATCACTTCGCAGTAGGCCTCTCCGTATGCGTCCAGAAAATGGTCCGCTCCGATCTCGGCGCCGCAGGTGTGGCTTTTTCTCTCGACCCCGAAACAGGCTTCCGCGATATCGTCGTTATCAACGGCGCATTCGGCCTCGGCGAAATGGTCGTGCAGGGAGCCCTCTCACCCGACGAATTCATCGTCTTCAAACCTAAACTCAAAGAAGGCTACCCCGCTATCATCGAAAAAAAACTGGGCCGCAAAGACCAGAAAATGGTCTACGGCGACAACCCCGATGAACGCGTACGCATCATCCCTACAGAAAAACCCGCACGGTCTCTGTTTTGTATCCCCGATCATTTCATCCTCCAGCTCGCAGGCTGGGTATGCCAGATCGAAGATTATTACAGCAACCTCAAAAACCATTATTGCCCCATGGATATAGAATGGGCAGTAGATGGCTTAAGTCAGCAACTATACATAGTGCAGGCCCGCCCCGAAACTGTCCAAAGCCGTAAAGAACAACAAACCGTTACCAGCTACAGCCTCAGCAAACCCGATGGACTGGAAATAAACACGCTCTGTAAAGGCATCGCCGTAGGCGACAAAATAGCCTCCGGGAAAGTCAACATCTTCTACTCTCTCGACGAACGCGTCGAAGGAGAAGCCTTCCGCGAAGGCGATGTGCTCGTAACCGACATGACCGACCCCGATTGGGAACCCATCATGAAAAAAGCTTCGGCTATCATCACCAACAAAGGAGGACGCACCTGCCATGCAGCCATCGTTGCCAGGGAAATGGGTGTACCCGCTATCGTAGGCTGTGTCAATGCAACAGAAATATTACAGCCCGGCACGCTTATCACCGCCTCCTGCGCCGAAGGAGAAGAAGGCTTCGTATACGAAGGAGAGATCCCTTTCCAAAAAACAGAGACCAACCTCTCAACACTGCCCGGGATCAGGACCAACCTCATGCTAAACGTCGGCAGCCCTGCTATGGCATTCCAGTTTGCACACCTGCCCCATAGAGGAATAGGCCTCGCTCGCGAAGAGTTTATCATCAACAATTACATCAAGGCACACCCACTGGCGCTCTTGCACCACCACAACCTCAACGACCCCGCTCTGTCCGGAACAATTGACAAACTCATCGCAGGTTATAAAAACGAACGCACCTACTTTATTCAAAAGCTGTCTTATGGCATCGCACGCATAGCCGCAGCATTTTACCCCTACAAGGTCATCGTCCGCTTCTCCGATTTCAAAAGCAACGAATACTATAACCTCACCGGGGGAAAATACTTCGAACCAAAGGAAGAAAATCCTATGATAGGCTGGCGCGGAGCCTCACGCTACTACTCCGAAGAATACAAAGAAGCTTTCGGACTCGAATGCGCTGCCATCAAAAAGGTCCGCACCGAAATGGGCCTCAACAACGTAGTGGTAATGATCCCCTTCTGCCGTACAGTCGATGAACTGCTGAAAGTAAAAGCCACCATGAACGAATATGGCCTCAAACAGGGAGAAGATGGCCTCGAAATATACCTCATGGCCGAACTACCCTCAAACATCCTCGTAGCAGAAGAATTCGCCCGGCATGTAGACGGCTTCTCGATAGGTAGTAACGACCTCACACAGCTCACCCTCGGCCTGGATCGTGACTCCACCCTTGTCGCAGGCCTCTACGACGAAAGAAATAAAGCAGTGCTCAAACTCATAGACATGCTTATTCAAACCGCCCGCGAAGCAGGGGTCAAAGTAGGCATCTGTGGCCAGGGCCCCTCAGACCATCCCGACTTTGCACAGTTCCTCGTAGAACGTGGCATCGACTCCATCTCCGTAACCCCCGATTCTCTCATCAAAACCGTCCATGCCATTCACGAAGTGGAAAAACGAATGCACCGCGAAGCACCTTTGACCTGTTAACAGGGTACTTACACCCGGTAGAACATCAATCTCAACCCGGCAACAATAGCGCCGCTTAAATAAAAACTGAAGCCCGGTATAATACAATGGGGCTGCCCAAACAAATGGTCGGCCCCATTCTTCATAACAAAACCTGCCCCTTGAAAACAGCGGAAGCGCTTAAGCTATTCTTAGCAATTATTCAATGATATCTTTCCTTAAATAGATTTTTTTTACAAGGTTACATTTGCATGCAGTCCTTTAGCTTTGCAGCCACGCCGGAGACCAGGAAAATATAAACCAACCTGCTGCAAGAGCTGGCAACAGGTTATATATGTAAAATCAAAGCATTAGTATGAGAAAGCTTCGATTGGCGGGTGCTTTAGTGGTATTATTACTATCAGGCAACGGAGTTATGGCACAACAGTTCAAAGACGGAAAGCTATGGTTGAACGAGGATGGAACCAACTACTTCAAAATGACGCTCCACTCCCAGTTCTGGATCCGTAATACCGAAATGAATCCCGGCAGTACCATCAATGGATATCCAAAGAACAACTTCACCGATATAGGTATCCGCAGGGCAAGGGTCCAGGCATTCGGACAGGTTGCCGACAGGGTGTTCTTATACTCCCATTTCGGCATCAACAACTTCAACTATGGAGCAGACCGCAAACCTTCATTCTTCGTTCACGACATTACAGGCGAATACGAGATAGTACGCAAACATCTCTGGCTCGGAACAGGCCTCGCAGGCTGGAATGGCCTTACACGCTTCTCCGGCCCCTCAACTGCTACGATCATGGGCCTCGACATCCCACTATTCGAATTAACAACATTTGAAGCAACCGACCAGTTCCTCCGTAAATTTAGCCTCTACGCAAAAGGAAAATTCGGCAAGTTCGACTATCGCGTGATCATGAGTAACCCCATGTCTGTACAAAAAAGCAACGGCTACTCCGCCGCCATCAGCGAAATATCTAACTTCTCTCCCAAACCGCCTAAAATGCAATGGCACGGCTATTTCCAATGGCAGTTCCTCGACCAGGAATCAAACGCCACCCCTTACGCAACAGGCACCTACCTCGGCAGCAAACGTGTATTTAACATAGGCGCAGGATTCCAATACCAGCCCGAAGCTATGTGGCATAAAGGTGCAGGCAGCGACACCGTCACAACCGATATGCGCCAGTTCGCTGTAGACGCCTACTACGATGCACCCGTTAATAAACATACAGGCACCGCATTAAGCGCTTACGCAGCATTTGTAAACCTCGATTATGGCCCCGGATATCTCCGTAACCTCGCAGTAATGAACCCCGCCAATGGTACCACCATGCCAAACATCATTAACGGCAGCGGTAACGGTTACCCCACTTTCGGAACAGGTAATGTAGTATACGCACAGCTAGGTTATAAGTTGAAAAACAACCTCATTGGTACAACAACGCTTATGCCCTACGCCAGCGTACAGCACGCCAGCTATGAACGCCTCGATAAACCAATGACCTTCTGGGACCTGGGCCTAAACTGGCTGCTGAAAGGACATACCTCAAAACTCACATTCGCATATCAGAACAGGCCGGTCTTCGAAACACGCACCCCCGGCGCCAATGCACAATTAACCAGCCACAAAGGCAGCTACATCCTGCAATACCAGGTCTTCCTGAACTAAATGAACGCTATAAATAGAAACGAGGCTGTATCATGATCGGTACAGCCTCGTTTATTAAGCCCCTGCAGCAAAGGCGTATTAGTCTAAAACTTGCGCAGCAGCATTTTAAAAGACAACTGTTATCACCTCAGCACCCCCATCCCCCATAACATCTTCTAGGTTCTTGGTAATATTTACTGCGCTCCCGCCAGCCGATAAAGTAGCACCTGGCCCCGAAACCGATTTAGCCACACGCGGCAAATGAAAAACAGCGTCATATGTCATGATAGAGGCTATGCCGAACATCGATTTCAAAAGCGCCATACCCTGCTTCATATCAGCCTCGCTCATACCGGTCTGCCCATTTGCAGATTTATTGTTGTCAAGCTGTATTAAAAGCGTATCCTTACCCTTCCAATGAATCTGTTGCTCCTGCGGACCACCAAAAGGAACCTGGTTCCTTATCTCATCAGGCGTCTTCAAATGAACCGAAGAAAATTGATTATAAGCCTCCAGCGAAGGCATTGAAAAACGAACGCTTCCCGAAGAGCTATTCCTATTCCAGCGGCTGAACAATATTTTTACATCCTGGTTGTTGATAGGAAGCCGTTCAAACACCGCTCCCACAGAATCCCACGCCATAGCCAATGTATCAAAAGACAAAGACTGCGGCTGCCCCGCCATAGCTAAAAGACCCTTTAATTTATTGGCCGTTATTGTATCAAGATGCATCAGCATATTACGGTCTATACTGTTGTCACCATGTAAATGAATATCTTCTTTAACGGAACAGGAAGCCAAAGCTACTACTGTAGCAGCAACAAGCAGGAGTTGTTTTATCATGAAATAAAAATACCACCGATCCTGGATAAAAACACAACAACCCGCCAGCAACCCGCAAAAAAAGCCGTATCACATTTGCGATACGGCCTGTCTGTTTACCTGTAATAACGGTCATAGCCACGTCCACGGCCATGATGGTGATGCGGCGGATAGCCTCCCCTGCCACGCCCTTGCACAACAATAACCTGCGGCGGAGGCGGCGGCTGATGGTACACAACAACCCTGCGCGGAGGCGGAGGAGGACAAGGCTGCTCATAAACCACTACCCTCGCTGGCGGAGGTGGAGGAGGACAATACCCAGGCGATCCAACACCTATGTTCACATTCACCCGCACCTGGGCCCCGGCTTCATTTACCAGTGCAGCACCGGCACACATAGCTGCAACCAAGAGAATCTTTTTCATGTTACTGTTTATTGGTTGATCAGCTTATTTCGAATTCAATGCCATATTTAGCGCACTATTTGTTAAAGTCAGCCAAACCCACGTTTCTAATTGCCACCGGAATTAATACGCCTGCTTTCTTCCTCCGAAGCAGTCTTTCGTTGCCGGGAAGCCTTTACCTGGCTGCTACCAAAACGCCACGACAAATTTAACTTCAATTGCCTGCTTTCCCATTTACCATTGGCCACTACACGCTGCCCCGCAAAATCACTTTCCGACCACCATTGCAGCATATGAAACAGGTCACTTACAGAAACTTTAAACAACATACGCTCCCCCGCAAATGAATACTGCCCACCCGCATTTAACGTCCATTGCTTCCGCGACCTGAATGTGCCCTGGTTAATAGTCGGAGAGTTATAAAAACCGGATATTTCACCCGTAAAACGCTTGCTAAACTTATAACTATGCTGCATATATAAGTTTACACTCAACATGCCATGATCTATGGTTCGCCCCTCACCCAAATTAGCCCTGTAATGCGAATAGTTACTGCTGATACTTAAGAAACCAGTGTATTTGTTGTATTGTACAGGCAAACTTATATCCAGGCTAAACGCATCCTGGCTGGCCAGGTTTTCCCACGTCACATAAGCTTTAGACCGGTCCGCCGTATCAGGCAATTGCGTGAATACATCGGTAACACGACTATAGCCTAACGCAGTCGTAAGCTTGTATTTATATACATTCGTCATCCGCACACTATGTGTATATTGTGGCTTAAGCTGCGTATTGCCTTTCTCATAAGTATATTCATCGAGCTTAAACTCAAAAGGATTCAAATCTTTGTAAGCAGGCCGGTCTATACGCCTGCTATAAGACAACGACCACTGGTTCCCAGGATGCTTATTCCAGGTAATGGCAGCGCTGGGAAATAAATCCGTATAATTCCGCTCAAAGCTCGAATCATAAATAGCATAACTATCATTCACAATCCGGTGACCAATAGAAGTCCCCTTGGAATTGGTGTTTTCTACCCGCAGTCCTGCCTGTAGCATAACTCCCTTGAACTGCTTGTTATAATTCACATAACCAGCATTTATATTTTCATTATAATTGAAAATATTTGATCTTAAAGTATCCAGCGACTCCTTATTTGTCCAAACATTGTAACGAAGTAAATCATTATCGGAATCCACAAGGCTCGATTTTATACCTATCGAGAGTTTCCCCTTTTTGTAATCCTGTTCGTAATCAGCTCTTAAAGCATAAGTTTTGATATCGGTAGGCGTAGACATCCTGTAAACAGCCTTACTCATCACAGCAGAATGAGAAGGAGTATAATAAATGTTAGGTTGAAACTGGCCGGTACGCACAGTATAGCTGCCGTAATCTGCATCCACGTTAAACTCGTGTCCAAGTGTATCGGCAAAGCGGTAATTCAAATTCGTATTCAGGTTATTCCTTTTATCGTTGATCATATTGGCAGCCTCCAGCAATCGGTCCGGCTTTCCGGCAGGCGCATAACTGATAACATTGTTACTCAACATGTCGTAGGTACCCTTATTTACATTACCCATTACCGCTATTCCAAAAGTGTTATTCCTGTTGGCATAATAGTCTATACCACCACGAAAGGAATTACCCTCAAAAGTAATGGTGCGAAAAGCGTGTTGATCAAAAACAGAATCCAGCAGCTCCCTGTAGAACGTATTGGAAGATTCATTACGCGATTTATTATAATTATAATTGCCAAAAAAATTTAACTTCTTATTCCTGTGATTGATAGCAAAAGAACCATTGTATTTGGAATAAATACCAATATTGTATCCTGCCGAAACCGTACCATTCGTACCAAAAGCCTTATTCTTCTTTAACCGGATATTGATGATTCCGGCATTGCCAGCCGCTTCATATTTGGCCGAAGGATTGGTGATCAGCTCTATCGACTCTACCTGGTCCGACTGCATCGCTTTCAGGTAAGCACTCAGATCCTTGCCGGAAAATGGAGATGGTTTCCCATCTATAAAAACCTGTACGCCATTTTTGCCGCTGAGGCTAATATTTTCATCCTTATCTACCAACACACCAGGCGACCTGCGCAATAGCTCCAGCACATCATTCCCAATAGCATTGATCGTGTTCTCTACATTCACAATCGTCTTATCCGCCTTCACCTCTATCATCGGCTTCTTGCTGGTAACAGTAACACCCTGCAAATCAGCTACAGCCTTGGAAAGCACTATCGTCGAAACCGTTATCCCCGATTTACCGGTAACAACAAAAGCACCACTGAATCCCCGCACATAACCTATATAAGTGACATTCAAAAAATAAGTGCCTGCAGCAACTCCGGCAAACCGGAAGGCGCCATTTTTATCAGTGACTTCATTTTTCAGAACAAGAGAATCAGGTAAACGCAAAAGTGAAACTACTGCATGGGCTACAGGCTTATTATCTGCATCTCTTACAGTTCCTGAAATCTGTTGGGCTTGTGTAACATGGGCAAATAATAGAAACACAAGAATTGTGAGGGAGAAGTTGGGGTTCATGGCAAGTATATTTACAGAAAAAAACCTAAAATAAGAAGAGGCACCCCCATATAGCAAGCACACATATATTAACGGAATGAAATAAAACATGAGCGGTATCTGAACACAAAATACCCCTCCGGCCAATCTCATCGATCGCAGGAGGGGTATCGCCACAAGGTTATATATTATGCCTGGCTATATATTATGCCTGGCAAAAACTGCACAGCCCTAATTCCTTCCGCCAGGCCCTCCGCTGCCACCTCCATCGCCATTGATACGCTTGTTCTCTTCCTCCGTAGCCATCTTGCGCTGACGCGCAGCCTTCACCTGGCTGCTGCCAAAACGCCACGACAGGTTTAACTTCAGCAACCTGCTCTCCCATCCCCCATTGGCACGTACCCACTGACCCGCAAAATCACTTTCCCCCCACCAGCGCATGGTCTGAAACACATCGCTGACAGTAGCTTTTAACGTCATATTACCTTTCATGAACGAATATTGCGCTCCCACATCAACACCCCACATCTTCCGCGATTTGAACGTCCCCTGGAATATAGAGGGCGAATTGTAAAACCCCGACACTTCACCCGTGATATCTTTCGTGAACTTATAACTATGCTGCATATACAACAGCGCATTAAACGCACTAAGATCAACGGTGCGCCCCTCTCCAAACTTGGCTTTATAGTGAGAATAACTGCTGCTCAAATTGAAAAACCCTGAATACTTCTTAATCTGTACCGGCAAACTTATATTCAGGTTTACCACATCCTGGCTCGCAAGATTCTTACGGCTTATAAAAGCCTTCGAACGCTCCGCCGTATCAACCAGTGACGAAAATATGTCCGACACATGGCTATAACTTAATGCCGTCGTAAGCATATACTTATACACATGCGTTACCCGTACACTATTCGTATACTGCGGGTTTAGCCGCGTATTACCCTTCTCATAAGTATATTCATCGAGCTTGAACTCAAAAGGATTCAGATACTGGTAATTAGGCCGGTCTATACGCCTGCTGTAAGCCAGCGACCACTGGTTGGCAGGATCCTTATTCCAGGTAACAGCCGCACTCGGAAACACATCGGTATAATTACGCGTAAAGCTCGAATCATACCTGGCATAATCACCATTCAAATATTGATACCCGATAGAAGTGCCTTTCGCATTGGTGTTCTCCACCCGTAGCCCCACCTGTACCATCACACCTTTTAACTGCTTGTTGTAGTTCACATAACCAGCATTGATATTCTCATTATAATTGAAAGTATTCGATCGCAAAGAATCCATGCTTTCTTTACTGCTTAATACATTGTAACGGCCAAAATCATTATCGGCATCCACAAGGCTCGATTTCACACCCATCGAAAGTTTGCCCTTCTTATAATCCTGTTCATAATCCGCCTTTATAGCATAAGTATTGATATCGGTAGGCGATTTCATCCTGTATACAGCCTCACTTATAACAGAAGAACGTGATGGCGTATAATAAGTATTAGGCTGAAACTGGTCCGTACGCAAACGATATGCGCCGTAGTCCGCATCAATGTTCAACTCATGACCAAGCGTATCCGCAAACCTGTAGTTGAAATTAGCATTCACATTATTCCTTTCATCACTAACATTATTGCTTGCATCCAGCAAACGGATGGTCTTACCCGTAGGCCGGTAACTGATCTCCGTATTACTCCTCATACGATTGGTATGGCTGTTGATATTACCCATGACAACAAATCCGAAAGTATGATTCCTGTTGGCATAATAGTCAACCCCACCTCTGAACGCATTACCATCAAAGGTGCCAATATCCAAACTATGCTGATCAAATACAGAATCAAGCACTAACCGGTAAAAATCAGTAAAGGATTCATTACGAGCCTTATTGAAATTGTAGCTACCGTAATAATTGAGTTTTTTATTCCTGTGGTTGATGGCAAAAGAACTGTTGTATTTAGAAAAAATACCAACATTATATCCCGCCGAAAGCGACCCGTTCGTCCCAAAAGCCTTATTCTTCTTAAGCCGGATATTAATGATGCCCGCATTGCCAGCCGCCTCATATTTAGCCGAAGGATTGGTAATAAGCTCTATCGACTCCACCTCGCTCGACTGAAGCGACCTTAAATAGGCCGCAAGATCCTTACCCGAAAAGGGGGAGGGCTTGCCATCTATAAAAACCTGTACACCATTTTTTCCGCTAAGGCTCAGGTTGTCATCCTTATCAACCATAACGCCGGGCGATTTACGCAGAAGCTCCAGGGCGTCATTCCCAACAGCGTTGATAGTATTTTCAACATTTACAATTGTTTTATCCGCTTTCACCTCTATCATAGGCTTTTTACTGGTCACCGTAACACCCTGCAGGCTTGCAACAACCTTCGACAGCACGATAACAGGAACCGCGATCCGCGATTGTTTGCCAACCTTAATAACATTACTGAATGCAGAAGCATAGCCAATATGAGAAACACTTAAAAAATAAGCGCCTTCAGCAACTGTAACAAATTCATATACACCGCCCTTATCCGTTACCTCATTTTTTAAAATAACGGAATCAGACAAACGCAAAAGCGATACAACAGCCTGCGTTACAGGCTTATTATCAGCATCTTTTACAGTCCCTGAAATTTGTTGGGCTCCGGCTGCACTGGCCAGCAGCAAAAACATAAGAAGCACGAGATATTGGTTTGGGTTCATAGCGAGTTGATTTATCGAAGAAAAGGAAACAAAAATGCAGTGAAATAAACCCACTCGCCAGGCAAGTATGTATTAACGGCATGAAATAAAACATAAGTGGCAACCGGGCGATTTTTGTTATCTCCTGTTATTGCCGTATCTTTCCCCATCTATGTTATATGTGCGAACAAACCATAACATGGATCCCTTTGGTTGTGCCAGCGTAACTCACAAAAACCCAAATTCTATGTTTTCGACCCTGGCTCCTCAGCATCGGTATGCCATGGTGAAGTATATAGCAATCAGGATGACCGTGATGGTATGCTATTGTTATGTCTTTACACTAAGCGCAAATGCCCAAACCCCACCGGCCGGCTCGGCCGGCAAAAAAGGCATAGATACCAGTGCCGCTATCATCAATACAACCGGCCCCGCCAATACACATTCAGAAGATTCCGCCACAGTAAAACTTTCCAGGAAAGCCAGGAAACTCCAGGCTAAAGCCGATAAAAGAAGAAACGCCATCGCATTGGCCGAAGAAATCGCCTCCGCAGCGAGCCCCGCCACCGGCCTGCCCGGCGACAGCACCAGCCAGGCACATGACACCACAGGAAGCGGCAAACCGGCCAATAAAGGAGAGATCACCAAACTCGAAGACTGCGAAATCCCCTTCGAAATGGCCTACAACATTAAACATATGAGGCCCTCTGAAATGGATTCCCTCAAAATAGTCTTCCAGAAAATAGTCCTCGAAGAACAGGAAGAAAAGATCGTAACCATACGAATGCGCTTCTCCGATGACCATATCCACGGATACATGACAAAAGCACCTATTCACCACTCCAACAAATATGTAGTGGTGAATATGCCTATTAACGTAAAGATCCAATGGTGTTGCACACCCGATTCTACCCACCCGAAACACTGCGCCGCCACCTTCGCAGAAATAAAACACCTCGACTCTACAGAACACTGTACACGATGGACACAAACTGACGACGGCACCCATATGGTCGAACAGGTAGCAGCCGCCAAAGAACGCATCGATAAACGCTCCAAAAAGAAAAAACCATTCTTTGGCAGGGTAGTTGAGTTTTTCCAGTTTAAACCCAAAGAAAAATATATCCTGATTCCTGTAGATAAAACGTTCAGAGAGCTGCTGAAGCCGCCTGTCCAGAATACGGATAATCAGCATACAACACCAACCAAAATCAATCAGTTCTAAACCCGCTACGCACTGCAACTCATTTTAATAGTGAGTTAGTGTTAATTTCACATGATCCGGCTTCGGCTGCCTGCCAATAGTAGATTGATCTAACAGCGTGTAATTATGACAGCAGAACAACAACGTTTAAAAGCAAATGCAAATAGAAAAGTACCACTCGAACAATGGGGACCATATTTATCGGACCGGCAATGGGGTACAGTAAGAGAAGATTATAGCGAAAATGGAGATGCGTGGAATTATTTCCCTTTTCACCATGCCCACAGCCGCGCTTACCGATGGGGCGAAGATGGCATCGGCGGCATTTGCGATTTCTTCCAGAACCTCTGCTTCTCCGTTGCCATGTGGAACGGTAAAGACAAAATACTGAAAGAACGCTTGTTCGGCCTCGGCAACTACGAAGGCAACCACGGCGAAGACGTAAAAGAACTCTATTACTACCTCGATAATATTCCTTCGCATTACTATATGCGGATGTTATATAAATACCCGCAACAGGCATTCCCTTACACCGATCTGGCCGAAACAAACCGCAACCGCAGCAAAGCAGAACCCGAATACGAAATCCTAGATACCGGCGTATTTAACGACAACAAATACTTCGACGTTTATATCACCTACGCTAAATTCAGCAAGTGCGATATTGGAATTAAAATAGAAGTGGTTAACCGTGGAAAAACAGCGGCGCCCATCACACTGCTGCCTACACTATGGTTCTATAACCGCTGGCAATACGGTGGCGTAGAAAAGAAACCTTCCATCACCCGTGTGAATCACGGCACCGTGAAGGCAAAACATGAACGGCTGGGCTCCTATTATTTTTATTTCCCTAAAACAGAAGACCAGTTCTTTACCGAAAACGAAAGCAACAACGAAAAGCTCTTTAAAAAGCCTAACGCAGCCCCTTTCGTAAAAGATGCCATTAATGACGCCATTATAGAAAACAAGAATGTCGATCTGCTGCGCAAACTGGATAAAGGCACTAAGTTTTCACCCGTCTTCAAATATAAAGTGCCCGGAGGCGCCGCTAAAACGCTATACCTGCGCTTATCAGACAACCTGATAGACGAACCCTTCGCACACGGGTTCGAAGAAATTTTTCAGCAACGCAAAACAGAAGCCGACGACTTCTATAAAGCCATTTTACCCGCCCACATCACAGAACAGCAAAAGCAGATCCAGCGGCAGGCGCTCGCAGGACTATTATGGAGCAAACAATATTATCATTTTGATATCGAACGCTGGCTCTCCGTCCCCGATGGCATTTCACCGCTAAGCACCCAAAGAACATTGGGCCGCAATCACGATTGGCCGCACCTTAAAAACCAGGATATCATTCTCATGCCCGACAAATGGGAGTACCCCTGGTATGCCGCATGGGACCTGGCATTCCATTGCATCCCCATGGCCATGATAGACCCCACATTTGCCAAACACCAGTTGATCCTGGTAATGCGCGAATGGTATATGAAACCCGATGGCCAGCTCCCCGCATACGAATGGAATTTCAGCGACGTAAATCCCCCCGTACACGCCTGGGCCGCCCTGCAGGTCTATCATATCGAAAAAAAGAATACCGGTAAAGGCGACGTGGCTTTCCTGAAACGTATCTTCCAGAAACTGCTTATCAACTTTACCTGGTGGACAAACCGTAAAGACCCCAACGGCAATAACATCTTCGAAGGCGGCTTCCTGGGTCTCGATAATATAGGCGTCTTTAACCGCAGCATCCAACTGCACGGACAAATGGCCCTGGAACAGGCCGATGGCACCAGCTGGATGGGCATGTACGCCCTCAACCTCATGGATATGGCCATCGAAATTGCCATGCATGATATTTCATTCGAAGACACTGCCACCAAATTCTTCGAACACTTCATCCTCATCGCAGAAGCATTGAACGAACTGGGCATGTGGGACGACGAGGATAAGTTCTTCTACGATATGCTCGTAGCCCCAGGCACTCAACCATTGCGCCTGAAAATTCAGTCTATCGTAGGCCTTACAACCTTATTCGCTGTATCCATCATCGAAAAAACAGTATCCCGCCGCCTCGACGATTTCACCAAACGCATTACCTGGTTCGAAAACTACAGGACCAAAAACAATAAGTTCTGGCCCAACGAAGAACGCACAGGCAGCAACAATATTTTACTGTCGCTTATCTCACAGGAAAAACTCACCGCATTACTGCAACGCCTGCTGAACGAAACAGAATTTCTTTCCAATGGCGGCATAAGGGCGCTCTCCAAATACCATGAACAATACCCCTATTCCGTTCAGATAGATGGCGTAGAATACTCTATTCAATACGATCCCGGCGATTCCACCTCCAACTTTTTCGGTGGCAACAGTAACTGGCGCGGCCCCGTATGGATGCCCATCAATTACCTCATCATACAGTCCATCAAAAAGTTCGGCGAATTCTACAACGGCCGCCTCGAAGTAGAATACCCCACCGGCTCCGGCAAAAAAATGGAACTGAAAGAAGTCGCCGACGCCCTTACCAAAAGGGTAATAGGCCTCTTCGAAAAAGACCTTTCAGGCGCCCGCCCCTCACACGGCAAATACAACTGGTTTTACCAGCAACCGGGCAACGAAAACCTTATCCTCTTTTATGAATATTTCCACGGCGACACCGGCAGCGGCCTTGGCGCCGCCCACCAGACCGGCTGGACAGCTCTGGTAGCTTCACTAATAAGCGAAACAGCAGAAAAGAAAGATAAAAAACAATCATCCACCTGACAGCTCACCCTACCAGGTAATAACAACACTGCCCCGGCCCAACCCAAAACGAGGGCAGCGTTGTTATTATCCCAGCTTTCAACTGAAACGGCATCCTCCCAAACCACACCCACAAGAGCAGGCACAAAAACGCTATAATCACAATACCTGCAATTTCTCCATACACGCTAATAGGGCATATATGGCGCACCTCCTCTTGCCGGCGCAGAAATAATAAAGAGTATTTATCCTGCATCAGTTGATACGTCCGGCTAACTTGTTAAGCAACTCCCCTCCCTGAGTCACAATAAGCTGACTTGCATTAACAATATCATGTACCTCGGGGGCATGGCTTTTGCAGCACTCCACAGGCAAATTCATTTGTTAATATAAAAGCAAACACTATGTCAACACTCAACGGTAAAAAAGTAGCGATCTTAACCGAAAATGGTTTTGAAGAAGTAGAGTTAACAAGTCCCAAAGAGGCCCTGGAAAAAGCAGGCGCCACCGTGCATATCGTATCAAAACAGGAAGGAAAGGTCAAAGCCTGGGATCATGACCACTGGTCCATAGAATTACCTGTAGACGTATCTCTATCCGAAGCAATTGCAGAAGACTACGACGCCCTCCTGGTCCCCGGCGGCGTACTAAACCCCGACCAGATGCGCGGACAGCAGGAATATGTATCCTTTGCTACTCATTTCCTCGAATCGGGTAAGCCACTGGCCGCCATCTGCCACGGCCCGCAGTTACTCATCGAAACAGGCCTGCTCGAAGGCCGCAATATGACCTCCTACCCTTCCATTAAAACCGACCTCGTCAATGCCGGCGTAAAATGGGAAGACAAAGAAGTAATTACAGATAACGGCCTGGTAACCAGCCGCAGCCCCAAAGACCTGGAAGCATTTAACAAAAAAATGATAGAAGAAATTGCCGAAGGAGTACACGCCTAGGCATTAGCCATCCAACCTCAAAAAAAGAACTAAAAGCCTGTAATGCCGCCCGTATTACAGGCTTTCAATTTCCCGCCCACGCCCCTCCGGCACAGTAACAATTCCAATATCCCCCAACGAAAACTGCGCACATTTAATTTTATTTAAAATACGGATCCCTATCAAAATAAGTAGTAAATTTACTACCTTTACAATCGATCCTTATAGATCATTTCAACCGCTAACCATGAAATACAGCGAATTACATCGAAAGATTCGTCGTAGTGGCTGGACGCATATACGTACAGAAGGCAGCCACTACATTTACGAAAAGGAAGGGCGAACCTACCCTGTTCCTTTTCACGGAACCAAAGAGATAGGCGAAGGACTGAGAAAAAAAATAATAAAAGAAATGCAACTTAACTAACCTCATTCCATTAATAACAAACTCAAAATGAAAACAGTAAGAATTATCATCGAAAAAAGTAAAGACCACTACAGCGCCTATGCCGAAAATATAACCGGCATTTACGGAGCAGGCGATACGGTAGAGGAAGCCAAAACCTCGATCCTGGAAGCAATTCGTTTATTGATGGAAAACAATTCAGAAAAAAACATACCAGCCATTTTAAAAGGTGATTATGCACTGGTATTTAAATTCGATATGGAAAGTCTGCTAAAATACTACGGCAAAGTATTTACAAAATCTGCACTGGAACACATTACCGGCATTAACCAGCGCCAGCTGCAACATTATTCAAGCGGCCTCAAAAAACCAAGACCTGCTCAAAAAGAAAAGCTGCAAAAAGCGCTGCACGCATTAGGTAGCGAACTTATGTCGGTGGAATTGTAGCAACATCATATCTCATTACTTTTAATCCGGCATAACCATTATTCAAATGCAATAGTTCAATCTGCATTTATGCCCATTAGTACACAAAACAATCTAATTGGCATAAGTAAGCTTCTGCCGCTGACGGTAAATGACCGGCTGATTATATTGTATCGCAGGGTTCCAGTCAGGGCCGTTTCTAACAATGTTTAAAGCATGCTCATCAAGTTCGGGATATCCCGAACTGCTGCTTACCCGAACATCCGTAATATGCCCCTGCTTATCCACTGAAAAGTCGATTACCACATCTCCACCAATAGCGCCCTTCTTATACGCTCGCGGCTGGTTCTTAACCAGGCTTGCTGCCAGGTACTCGCGCCAGGCCTTATCACCACCGTTAAAAGTAGCCTGCTGCTGGTAAATAAAATCCGGAATGGGCCTGCCAATACTGTCTATCCCTTCTACCGCAACAAAATCCCCTTTTTTATCAAAGTGCACAACAGCCATAAGAGGACCACTTTTGTAATAATGATACAAAAGCACCATATTGCCCCTTTCATAAATAGCAGAATCCTTTAATCTGCCCGATTCATAATATATCCTGAACACGCCATCCATCATTGGGGTTTTGGCAGATGAATCCGTCAGTGTCTTATCATGAATAAG
The DNA here is from genome assembly GCF_004118675.1 of Filimonas effusa. Taxonomy (NCBI): domain Bacteria; kingdom Pseudomonadati; phylum Bacteroidota; class Chitinophagia; order Chitinophagales; family Chitinophagaceae; genus Filimonas; species Filimonas effusa. The sequence continues at coordinate 965,903 of NZ_SDHZ01000002.1, forward strand.
CACATTGTCACTGTAACGGTACTGGAACAAATGCCATCCATTACCCTCTTTTACCAGCTTATCTATAGAAGCTATGGAATCTTTGCCTGAAGTGGGCTTGGGATTAAGATTGTAACGATACACGGTATCATTCTGTGCAAACAACGCGCTGCCCCATAAAACAAGCAGCACTGCGAAAAGGGATTTCATGTTATAGGGTTTAGTACTGGTAAAAATTAAAGCTTCCTGTCCGGACGCAAATAAGGCGCCGGCAAGATAATATTTTCTTTTCACCGCAGCACTACACCCCCGCCGCAAAAGAGTCCGCCACCGTTTAAAGGAACTTAACCGTTACCCTCACCCCCTTCTACCGCAGGTCTAAGACATATCTGCGCCGCTTCCTGCGCAAGCATATCCTGCGCCTGCTGCTCACTGCCTCCCGCCGACAATATTTTACATGCTATGCCTGCCAACCGCCGGTAGTCCGCAAAGCAACGCTGCAGTTTGGGAATACCATTATAAGCCGCACTGGCGAGTATGGAAGCCTGCGCCATATTGGCAGCACTTTTACGGCTGCCCGCAAAAGCAGGATCCGAAAACCAGCGCTTCCCGGTGAGGTTGCTTTTCTTACGCAGAAATCCCTTCCCACCCCGCTTGTAAAAATTTAATTTACCAATAGTGCCTTCCCGTATTACAGGACCGGTTTGCTTTGCCATAACTTTAGAATTGTATCAATTATAATAGTTAAAACAAAAACATACTATGACTTTTATCATTAAATATATCTAAAGTATAAAAAACGCATCTGCTATTCCCGCTTCTTCGTAGCCCACAACAATTCACGCACATCTACATCCAGCGCCGCCGCTATCTCTACAAGGGTTTCAAGAGAAGGTTGCATATCATTAAGACACCAGCGCGAAACCGTAGCATCATGCCTTTGCATCTTCTCCGCCAGCCACTTATTGGTACGCCCCTGCTCCGCAAGAACTACCTTCAAACGATTGAGTTGTTTCGCAGCCATAAAATTGATTTTCTATAAACTAATATAACAACATAAGCGCATTATTTGATATAATAAGTTCATTAAACAGCACATTGTGCATAATTACACCATAACTTATTTATCTAAATCAACTAACTTGCTCACCTCTAATCACAAACCAATGAAACGCCATTTACCGGAACATCAAAAGGTCATTGCTAACGCAATAGCCCGTGCAGCAGGCATTTGTAAAGTTTATCTCCTGGGAGTTGCCACAGAATTGCAATCCTATTCCATTTTTAGTCATTGGGCATATACCGATATAAACTACAAGCCAGGCTTCAACCCAAACGCCTGTTTTGTATTCGTACTTATCGATGCCGAAGGACCACGTAGCATTCATGTAGTAAGAGAAAAGATCGAACGCCTTTCATTGCATAATGTCACTATTATCCCCTGGGTAATGTCACGCATTAAGTTCCGGCAGCTTTTAAATAGCGGCGATTATTTTGCGAATTGTGTTCACAACAATTCCCTTCTCTGGCACGATGCCATGCCCGAAGCTTTAATCAATAACGAAGAGCAAACCAATCGATCGGATACACATTTAAAACCTATACATGAAGAAGCAATAGCCTTCGCACAACGGGCGTATTCTTTTATGGCAGGCGTCGAACTGTATATGGGAAGAAAAGAATATGCACTCGCAGCCTTATTATTACACCAAAGCGCAGAACAGTTATTTACTGCCCTTATTTTCGCTCAAACAGGTTACAGGCCACAATCGCATAATCTCGAACGGCTGTATCAGTATGCACGTTTTATTTGTCCCGCACTGGCAGTAGTACAGCACGAAACGCCCGAATTCATACCTCAATTGTTGCAGTTAACCAAAGCCTACCTCGAGTCACGTTATGGTTCCTGCCAGGTTACCCAATTTACGCTACAGGCAGTAGCAGGCCGCCTGTATCAACTGCATCTTACAGTCACGGGAACGGCAAGCATAGTGCACAACGCCGCTTGAGTAACAGGTAATTACATAAAGACAGTTCATTTACCTTGACCGCTACATATTTCTGCGATATTGCCCTCCTACCTGGTATAAGGCATGCGTTATCTGCCCCAGGCTGCAGTATTTTACGGTTTCCATTAGTTCGGCAAATACATTCTTATTACTGGTGGCCGCTTGTTGTAAACGCAACAAGGCTTCCGTTGCCTTGCTGGCATTCCGCGCTTTAAAAGCAAGCAAATTGGCTATCTGCTGCTGCTTCTCTCCATCAGTGCTCCGTATCACCTCATTGGGGATCATAGAAGGACTGCCATTTTTATTCAGAAAGGTATTTACACCAACTACCGGTAACTCACCGCTATGTTTCAGGCTTTCGTAATACAGGCTTTCTTCCTGTATTTTATTCCGCTGGTACATTCGTTCCATGGCGCCCAATACCCCGCCACGTTGTGTGATACGGTCAAACTCCTGCAACACCGCCTTCTCCACAAGATCCGTAAGCTCCTCTATGAGAAAAGAACCCTGGGTGAAATTCTCCGTTTTCGCGCTGCCTAATTCCTTATTGATGATCAGCTGAATAGCCATGGCGCGGCGTACACTTTCTTCCGTTGGCGTAGTGATCGCTTCGTCGTAGGCATTGGTATGCAAACTGCTGCAATTGTCGTATATGGCGTACAACGCCTGCAGTGTCGTACGTATATCGTTGAAATCTATTTCCTGGGCATGCAAACTGCGGCCGCTGGTCTGAATATGATATTTCAGCTTTTGCGATCTGTCGTTTCCTTTATACTTGTACTTCATAGCCTTCGCCCATATACGGCGCGCTACACGGCCTATCACACTATACTCCGGATCCATACCGTTGCTGAAGAAAAAGGAAAGATTCGGCGCAAAATCATCGATGTTCATACCCCGGCTCAGGTAGTACTCTATATAAGTAAAGCCGTTGGCCAGCGTGAATGCCAGTTGGGTAATAGGGTTGGCCCCCGCTTCAGCAATATGATAACCACTGATACTTACACTATAGAAGTTTTTTATTTTTTCATCGATGAAGTACTCCTGTACATCGCCCATTAGTTTTAGCGCAAATTCAGTAGAAAAAATACAGGTATTCTGAGCCTGGTCTTCTTTTAAGATATCAGCCTGTACAGTACCACGCAAATTTTGAACGGCCTCAGCTCTTATCTGTGCATAGATCTCTGTAGGCAACACTTCATCACCACTTAAACCCAGCAGTTGTAACCCCAGCCCATTGTTGCCGGCCGGCAATGGTGGGCCTGTTATATTCTCGTTAACGCCACCATCTGATACCACATTGGTTTCATGCTTGCCGGAACTGCCATTATAACGGGGCTGCTGCGTTCCTTCGAATTTTTGGCTAACCAGCTCATTCACCCTTTGCCAGCCCTCGTTGGCTGTGATATATTTTTCACATTGCTGATCGATAGCTGCATTCAGGAAGAAAGCCAGCAATACAGGAGCCGGACCGTTTATGGTCATGCTCACCGAAGTTTTGGGATCGCAGAGATCAAAGCCGCTGTATAACTTTTTGGCATCGTCAACCGTTGCAACGCTTACCCCCGCATTGCCTATTTTACCATAGATATCAGGACGTTCATCGGGATCTTCCCCATAGAGCGTTACACTGTCGAAGGCAGTGGACAGTCGCTTGGCGGGTTGTTCAAGCGACACATAATGAAATCGTTTATTGGTTCGCTCAGGACCACCTTCACCGGCAAACATACGCGTGGGGTCCTCGCCTGTTCTTTTCAACTCAAACACGCCGGCTGTATAAGGAAAACGGCCCGGCAGGTTTTCCTGCAATTGCCAGCGCAAAAGATCACCCCAGTCATTGTAGGCAGGCAGTATCACTTTCGGGATGCGCGTGCCGCTCAATGAATGAGAAACCAGCGATTCCCGGATGAGCTTACCACGAACCTGGTATTCCAGTGCATCCTGTTTATAATGTTCCTGTAATACAGGCCAGTTTTCCACGAGCTGCAAACATTGCGGATGTATCTGGCTCTTTGTTTCAGCCAGCAGCAACATAAGCGCCTCCGTCACCTGATCCCCTTTTGCCGGCAGCGCCTCTATTGTTCCGTTTAACTTGTACCATAACGAAGCCAGCTTTACCTGTTCTGCTGCCCAGGAATCATAATCACGGATAGCAGAGGCAATATCACTGAGATAACGGGTTTTATCAGCCGGGATAATAAGAGAAGATACAGAAGTTTCACCGGGTATATCGGGAACCGCACTCCCGAACGTTACGCCGCTTTTGGTATGTACGAGCTGCATGATGCCGGCAAAAAGCCTGTTCATCCCCACATCGTTGAACTGCGCAGCAATGGCGCCCAATACCGGCAACGAGTCGTTGGAAGCCGTCCACAGTTGACGGCTTCGTTTATATTGTTTCCGCACATCGTCGAGAGCATCGAGTGCCCCGGCTTTGTCGAATTTATTGATCACGATAAAATCAGCATAATCGAGCATATTGATCTTTTCCAGCTGCGAAGGCGCGCCATATTCGGGCGTCATCACATAAAGACTGAGATCGCAATAATCAAGTATGGCGGCATCACTTTGTCCCACGCCGGCAGATTCAAGAATGATAAAGTCATACCCGGCATTCCTGCAAATATCGATGGCATCCTGAACACAGTGGCTAAGGGCCTTATCTGCATCCCGGGTAGCCAGCGAACGCATATAGGCACGGGGAGAACTGATGCTGTTCATCCTGATTCTATCGCCAAGTAAAGCGCCGCCGGTTTTCTTCTTCGAAGGATCTACCGAAATAACCGCAATGGTCTTATCAGTATAGGTATGCAGGAAACGGCGTACCAGCTCATCGGTAACAGACGATTTCCCCGCGCCGCCCGTACCGGTAATGCCCAATACAGGGGCAGGCCGTATCGCTTCTGTAGGGCCAACCGCCAGCTTCATTCCCTGACCAGCCGCTCCCTGTAGCTGCAAACCAGTTTCAGCCATCCTCTGGCCCGGCTCCGATGCCTGTATTACTGACACAGTTGCCTCTTCACTTAACGCAGGCATCTGAAAAGCTTCTTCATTTTCAGCCAATGTAACAGCACGCGCAATCCTGCGGATATCGGCGCTCTCGTTAAGCGGTTTCTTCCCGTTCCAGCAGGAAGAGGCATTGTTAAATGCCGTTACGGCATCAGCAGAAACACAATGCGACAACAGATCAGAGATCATACCCTCCAGCCCCATAGTACGACCATCGTCGGGACTATAGATCCGTGTGATGCCATAATCATGCAGTTCTTTTATCTCATGTGGTAAAATGGTACCTCCGCCGCCCCCAAAGATCTTTATATGATCACAGCCATTTTCACGAAGCAGGTCTTTCATGTACTTGAAGAACTCTATATGACCGCCCTGGTACGAAGTGATGGCTATAGCCTGTACATCCTCTTCAATAGCCGCCTCCACTATTTCAAGCACACTGCGGTTGTGCCCCAGGTGTATGATTTCGGCACCCTGCGACTGCAGGATCCTGCGCATGATATTGATAGCGGCATCATGCCCGTCGAATAAGGCAACGGCTGTTACCAGTCGTATTTTAGCTTGAAGACTCATTGGCAATTATGTGTTTTCGTTCCCTAACAATCGTTAGCCAAATATAACCTAATGTTGCCAGGATTTGAGATTTATCATAGGGAAATAAGTACAGGCCATGTACCTTTAATACCTAAACGATTCTTACTATGTCTTTTGAAGTACGCATATCAGGCAATAACACAGATCAGGCAATCATTTTAGAGGATACAACCAGCGGCACCAAAGCAGAGATATACCGTTTCGGAGCTTTGCTTAATAACTTTTCAGTGGTGCTGGAAAGTGGCTTGTTTAATACAGTAGATGGCTTCCAAAACCCGGCCGGCGCTACGCAAACGATTACGCCCTTCTTTCAGAGTGCAAAACTCAGCCCCTTCCCGTGCCGGCTGAAACTGGGTAAATACCATTTCGGCGGCAAAGACTTCACGATCCAAAAATATTACGACGCTCCAAATGCATTACACGGCCTCTTATACGATGCCGTTTTTGATATAGTGAGTACCGCTTCCGATGCCTCAGGCGCTTCGGTAACACTCCAACACCACTACAACGGCAGTGATGCAGGATATCCCTTTAACTATGATATCCAGGTGATATGGGAACTGAAACAGGGTAATACCTTAACGGTAACCACAACGGTTACACACGAGAACCCAACAGCCATCCCTATTGCCGATGGCTGGCATCCGTATTTTAAACTAGATGATACCATAGATAGCTGTACGCTTCAGTTCAACAGTAACTCCATGCTGGAATTCGATGCAACGCTCATTCCTACAGGTAAAATACACGACGACAAACGCTTCGCTGATCCCGCTGTACTGGAAGGCATTTTCCTCGATAACTGTTTTGCATTGGATACCACCGTTCAGCAACCGGTTTGTATCCTCGAAGGCAAACAACTGCGCCTGACCATCATTCCGGATCAAAGCTATCCCTACCTGCAGCTTTATACGCCATCGCATCGTAAAAGCATTGCCATCGAAAACCTGAGCGCCGCACCCGATGCCTTTAACAATGGCATTGGCTTAATGCGCCTCGAAAAGAATACCCCGGCTATATTTTCAACAACATACAGATTAGAAACCATTTAATTCAGATGAACAACCAGGAACAACAAGTAAAAAAGGCTTTCGAAGAAAAGTTCGGGGCGGCGCCACGACTGTTTTTTTCACCCGGCCGCATCAACCTGATAGGAGAGCATGTTGATTATAATGATGGCTTTGTAATGCCTGCCGCAATCGATAAAGGTGTTGTATTCGCTGTTGCCCCCAATAATACCAGCAAATTAAGGGTGCATAGCATTGATATGAAGGAAGACCTGGAGGTTGAACTCAGCGATATTAAAAAGAAAGAAGGTTGGCCTAACTATATATTGGGAGTAGTAGACCAGTTCCAGAAACGCGGTTTACCCCTGCAGGGATTCGACGTAGTATTTGGCGGCAACCTGCCCTCAGGAGCCGGCTTATCCTCTTCCGCTGCTGTAGAATGTGGCCTCGCTACTGCCTTAAATACCATTTTCGACCTGAAACTCAACAGGGTTGCTATCGCACAGCTATCCCAAAAAGCAGAACATACTTTCCCCGGCGTTAACTGCGGTATCATGGACCAGTTCGCCAATATGATGGGAGAAAAGGATCATGTGCTGCTGCTCGACTGCACCAGCCTCGAATATAAGGCGCTGCCTTTGCAGATCCCCGGGTATGTGATCATGCTCATTAACTCCAAAGTAAGCCATTCCCTGGCCAGCGGTGAGTATAATATCCGTCGCCGCCAGTGCGAAGAAGGCTTAACTATCCTCAAACAACATTATCCCCAGGCTAAAAGCTTCAGGGATATAACGCCCGAACAGGTAAAACAGGTTAAAGAACACCTCGATGCCGACGTATACCGCAGATGCTTGTATGTAACCGAAGAAATTACACGCACACAGGCAGCTGCCAGCCTCTTGCAACAAAATAAAATACAGGAGTTCGGACAACTGATGTTTGCCACACACGAAGGTTTGAGCAAATTATACGACGTAAGCTGCCCTGAACTCGATTTCCTGGTAGAACAGGCACACCAGCATCCTGGCATTATCGGCTCCCGTTTAATGGGTGGCGGATTTGGAGGCTGCACCATCAATATAACAAAGGCCGATGAAGCGGAATCTATCGCAGCTGCTATTTCCGACGTTTACACATCCAGGTTTAAACATGCACCGGAAGTGTACATTATGCAAACCGGCGATGGTACTTACGAAATGCTTAGCCAACTTTAATTTCCCGCATTTTAACCAGGAGTTAAAATGCAGTTTATAAAAATACAGGAACACAAAACAGCCGGTCATTTGCCACACTGCATGGCAGATGAACCGGCTGTTTTTTAGTCTGCACCCTTTGCCTATGCCAGGCTTACAGTAGCTATAATACTGATTTCTACGTTCACATTTTTAGGCAGTGTTTTAACCGCCAATGTTTCACGGGCAGGGAAATCGCCTTTGAAATAAGCGCCATATACCTCGTTAACAGTGGCAAAATGTGCCATGTCGCTCAGGTAAATATTGGTTTTCACTACGTGTTCAAAAGTAAGTTTAGCCTCGTCAAGCACCGCCTGGAGGTTCTTCATTACCTGCTCCGCCTCATCCTTGACAGAGCCCTGTACCAGCTCATTGGTAGCAGGATCAATAGGAATTTGACCACTTACGAATAAAAGCTCACCGGTTTTCACAGCCTGGCTATAAGGGCCAATGGGGGCTGGCGCCTTATCGGTTTTAATGATTTGTTTAGACATAGTATTTGATTTGCCGGCAGCAATTTACGGTCATTATTATAAAAGTTTCGGTAAACATTGTACTTTAGCTTTTGAAACGTACCGGAAACTTAAGCTTGTCGTATGCAAATAGCAGTGAGATCCTATGCCTGGCAACAAGAGGCATTGGAACATAAAGGTTTTGGCAGTGCCCGGATCCGGTTTATAACCAGACCGGAAGAACTGAGCCAGGAACACTTTGATGTGGTGATCGACCTGCTGTATACTCCCGGAACTACTTATCCTCTTTTACCTGTGAATACCTTACTGTTGGTACACGCCGTAACCGCAACCTGTAAAAGGCTGCCGGAAGGGGCTGTACGGCTAAATGCATGGCCGGGCTTTTTGCAGCGGCCGGTGATGGAATTGGCAGCAACAGACGGTAATTCAAAGGCGCGCACAGAAGAGTGTATGGCTTGTTTGGGATGGCAGTACGAATGGGTCGCCGATATTCCAGGCTTCATAAGCAGCAGGGTTATAGCTGCCATCATCAATGAAGCTTATTTTGCCCTGGAAGAAGAACTGAGCAGCGCGGCCGAAATAGATACCGCCATGCGCCTCGGCACCAACTATCCTTTCGGACCTTTTGAATGGGCACAACGGATAGGGGTAAATCAGGTTTATGAATTACTCAACATAATGAGTACTGAAGATGAACGTTATACGCCGGCCGCCTTACTGGCTTCGGCAGTATCATAAAGGGAGTTTATAAATGGCTGCAGGAAAATTGTAGCTTGCATATTAATTGAGAGTATGGCGCTTATTTTAAATATTGATACAGCTACCGAAAGAGCCGGTGTTTGTTTAAGCATGAACGGCAAGGTGCTGCACGAACTGCAACATGAGGATCAAAAGAATCATGCAGGCTTTGTACAACCTGCTGTCAGCGACCTTATGTTGAAATCAGGCTATAAGCTGGCCGATCTCGATGCCATAGCAGTAACAGCCGGCCCCGGCAGTTATACAGGCTTGAGAGTAGGCCTGGCTACAGCTAAAGGACTCTGTTTTACTTTAAGCAAGCCATTGCTGATGGTCAATACCCTTGAGGTAATGGCACAGGCAGTATTAAGGGCAGAAGCTCCTGCTTCTGATAGGCTACTATGTCCTATGATAGATGCCCGGCGGATGGAGGTGTTTACCGGAATGTATACCACTCAGCTACAGGTAGTACAATCTCCCTCAGCTGTTATTTTAACAGACGAAAGCTTTAAAGAAATACTGGACAAACAGGTCGTAATGTTCACAGGAAACGGAAGCACTAAATTCAAAGAGATCATCACCCATGATAATGCGCTCTTTAGCAATGTGCAACACGAAGCCGGTGACCTTGGCGTACTTGCAGAACTTGCGTTCCGGAATAACCAGGTTGCAGACCTGGCATATAGCGAACCGTATTATCTTAAAGAATTCTTTAACCCAACAATGAAATAATTAAAAGCTGTTTAAAACTGAGGGAAAACCAGGGTTACGTGCAATTCGTAACAATATATTTATAATATCTTTACAATGAATTATTTTTTTAACACATTTTCTTTACCCAATGAACGCCCTGCAAAGTACAACTAACGATGCCAAAGGGGGTGTAAAAGTAGATTACATCCACCTGAAGAAAGCGGCCCTCATACTTAGGGCGCTAAACCATAAATTGCGTCAGCAAATGGTAAAATTGCTGGACGAGAACAAACGTATGACCGTAACGGAGATATATGTAAAACTCCGCCTCGAGCAGTCGGTTGCCTCTCAGCATTTAGCTATCCTGCGCCGTGCCGGTATTGTCGCCACGCAAAGGGATGGAAAGTTCATCTACTATGGCGTTAATTACAAGCGGCTCCAGGAAGTGAACGACTTCGTTGAGCAATTGGTAGCTTAAGCTTCACTGCCCTCAATTCCAATATCTACATTTATGTAGCCTGGCCCACTCAGGCATTTTAACATTCCTGGCTTAGATCATGATTTGTATCTTTGCCAAAAGTTATTGTCATGTACGTAGAGCAATTGTACACGGGATGCCTGAGTGAGGCGGCTTATTATATAGAAAGTGAAGGAGAAGCGGCTATTATTGATCCGTTACGCGATATCGACGCCTACCTGCAACTGGCCGCTAAAAGAAATGCCAGCATAAAATATATCTTCGAGACTCATTTTCATGCCGACTTTGTGAGCGGACATATAGACCTCTCACAAGCAACAGGCGCTCCCATTATATACGGACCAGGCACTGTAGCCGGCTTCAAACCTTATGTGGCAAAGGACCAGGAATTCTTTACTTTAGGCAAACTCCAGATCCAGGTACTGCATACTCCAGGCCATACGCTGGAAAGCACTTGCTACCTGCTGAAAGATGCTTCCGGTAAAGACTATGCCATCTTCACAGGCGATACCTTATTCGTCGGCGATGTTGGCCGCCCCGATCTCGCCCAGCAGGGAACTGAATTAACCGTGAGCGATCTGGCAGGCATGTTATACGATAGCCTGCAGCAAAAGATCATGCCATTGGCTAACAATGTAATTGTATACCCTGCACATGGCCCCGGTAGCAACTGCGGCAAAAACCTCGGCCCCGAAACGCATAGCACCATCGGCGATCAAAAACAGCACAACTATGCGCTGCAGCCACAAAGCAAAGAAGCGTTCATTAACGCTGTAACAGAAGGACTTGGCACCCCACCGCTTTATTTCCCCATTAACGCAAGAATTAACAAAGAAGGTTATACCAATTTGGATACGATCATTGAACAAGGCTTACAACCTTTAAGCGTAGCCGCTTTCAAAGAAAAGCAGGCCGAAACGGATGCTATTATGCTGGATACAAGACCCGGCCCCATGTTTACCGTAGGCTTTGTTCCCGGCTCCATCTTTATTGGACTGGAAGGCCGCTTCGCCGAATGGGCAGGCAGCCTGTTACCTTTCGATCAGCCTATCCTGCTGATCACAGAAGCAGGACAGGAAAAAGAAACCCTGATCCGCCTGGCACGCGTTGGCTTCGATAAGATCATAGGCTACCTCGAAGGCGGATTTGAAGCCTGGCAGCAAGCCGGTGAAACCATAGACATGATCATCGACGTAGAAGCCGATGAACTCGCCATGGACCTCCCCTTCGATGAAAACCTGGTGGTAGTGGATGTTAGAAAAGAAGTGGAATTTGCCGACGGACATGTAAAAGATGCCATTAACCTTCCGCTCGCCAGCTTAACCGATCCCGGTAACCTGGCCGACTTCCACGATACGCACAATCTTTATATTCATTGTGCTGCAGGTTATCGCAGCGTAATAGCTGCTTCACTTATCAAACGCCAGGGCATTCATAACCTGCGTAATGTAGTAGGCGGCTGGGCACGTATCAAAGAAGAAACAAAGATCCCCACCGAAAAAACAGCTGAAATTCTTAACTAAGTATAACGTGATCTGGCAGTTACATAACTGCTAGATCACCAGCTTTTCATGTAACTCGGGAACATATTCCCATTTCCAGCGCTTATGGCTCCATAAATAGTTGGAAGGATGCTCCCGTACGCTGTCTTCAATATAGCTGATCATTTTACGGGTTATCTCACCTTCAGGAAGACTGCGCGGCTCCGTGGTCAGCAGCTCCATATGTGCTTTATAATACCCCCTTTTCTTGCCAGGCATGATCTTGCACATGACCACGGCAGTATTATTAAACTTCGCCCCTTTTTCAGGACCTTTTACAAAAGGGGTCATTTTACCAAAGAAAGGAGCCCAGTATGCATTATCCGGCCCGCCAGGGTTTTGATCGCCCACCAGCACCAATGCATATTTATCTCTGGCATAAGGCGTAAACTCCTGCCTGTAACGGGTAGCAGCAATAAGTTTAGTGCCAAACCGCGTTCTTAGTTTTACAAAGATGCGCTCCATAGCTTTCGCCGTGATAGGCATATATACTACCAGGAAAGGACCTTCAACATTGGCAGCATAACTGGCATTGGCAAATTCCCAGTTAAACTGATGCCCAAGGTGTACCTGTATTTTAAAGCCTTTATCACGCAGCTCACGCATGATATCATAATTGCAGACAAAGTGCCTGTTCAACTGCTTTTCGGTTATAGAAAGCAACTTAACCGTCTCAATAAAATTATCAAGAAAACGCTGGTAAAATTCCTTGGCGATCTTTACGCGCTCAGCTTCGGACTTCTCCGGGAAGGCTATTTCCAGGTTATTCATTACTACATCGCGCCGGTAACGGACTACATAGTAAAGAATAAGATAAACTACATCACTCAAAAGATGCAACACCCTGAATGGCAGCAGTGAAAACAGGTATAAAATGGGGTATACTATGTAATACATATTCTAACACAACAAACCACAAAATTAACAGCTATCTCCCATTTAAAGGGTAATATTCTGAAGCAATGCACTTTTAGCCGGATGGTCGGTGTTGAAATGCAACCCACGGCTTTCCTTCCGGAACTGGGCGCCCTTTACTACCAGGTAACCTACGGTGATAAGATTACGAAGCTCACATAACTGGGGCGAAACCTTCGTTGTTTCATACAACTGCTCTGTTTCCTCATAAAGCAGGTCAAGCCGCTTCATTGCCCTTTGTAAACGCACATCGTTACGTACAATACCAACATAATCGCTCATTAATTGCTGTAACTCCTTCAAACTTTGCGTAATAAGGATCATTTCCTTCGGATCGGTAGTACCCGAAGCATTCCAGTCCGGGATAGGCACAACAGGAGCGTTCTCGTTATAGTGTGCTACGGTATGTAAAAAGGCCCTGTGCGCAAATACCATCGCCTCCAGCAAACTATTGCTGGCAAGACGGTTCGCACCGTGCAAACCGGTACTGGCACATTCTCCGCAGGCATACAGGTGCTGTATCGATGTACACGCCCACTCATCTGTTTTAATACCACCACAGCTGTAATGCGCAGCAGGAGCAACAGGAATAAAATGCTGCATAGGGTCAATCCCCAGGCTTAGGCATTTCTCATAAATATTGGGAAAATGATGAATGAACTTCTCCTTATCCATATGCCGGCAGTCGAGCCACACATGCTCCGTACCCGTTCTTTTCATTTCACTGTCTATAGCCCTGGCAACAATATCGCGGGGAGCCAGATCTTTACGCTCATCGTAACGCGGCATAAAGGCTTCGCCTTCTTTATTGCGTAAAATACCGCCATCACCCCTTACCGCCTCCGTGATAAGAAAAGAGGGCGATACACCTGGCTCATATAACGCGGTAGGATGAAACTGGATGAATTCCATGTTCTCGATACGCCCCTTGGCCCTGTATACCATAGCAATACCATCACCCGTGGCAATACGCGGATTGGTAGTGGTACGGTAAACCTGGCCGCAACCACCGGACGCCAGCAACGTGGCATTCGCGGCAATCTTTTCTATCTGATTGGTACGCAGGTTCAGCACATATACACCATAACAGGTGATATCCTGCGTCGATTTGGTGACAAGATAACCCATATGATGCTGCGTGATAAGATCTACTACAAAACAGTGATTTACCAGCTCTATATTGGGCGTGGTCATGAGCGTTTCAAGCAACGCCCGCTCCATTTCTTTCCCCGTAACATCTTTATGATGCAGGATCCGGTGCTCACTATGCCCGCCTTCCATACCCAGGGCATAATTACCCTTGGCATCTTTATCGAAACGCGCACCGTATTCTATCAGCTCTTTGATACGCTCAGGACCCTCCTTTACAACAATCTCTACCGCACGTGGGTTGCAAAGCCCGTCGCCTGCTATAAGGGTATCTTCAATATGTTTTTCAAAACTATCCCTCGCTGCATCCCACACGCCTGCTACCCCGCCCTGCGCATACTTCGTATTCGTTTCGTCGGCCTGCGTTTTTGTAATAACAATTACTTTCTTGGTAGGATATTGTCTGGCGACTTTAATAGCATACGTAAGTCCTGCTATACCTGAACCGATCACGAGAAAATCTGTCTGCATCATGGTAATAGAACAAATAGTGAATGGGGATGCAAGTTAACAGTTATATCATGATGTTGTTTCTACCCAGGCGCCGTTTTCTTTCAGCAGATCTATCAATTCACCTACTGCTACGTCGCTGTCAACATTACGTTTCACCACATCCTTGCCTTTATAAAGCGTTATCTTACCCGGCCCGCTGCCAACATAACCAAAATCGGCGTCAGCCATCTCACCCGGACCATTTACAATACATCCCATAATAGCGATCTTAACCCCCTTAAGGTGGTTGGTTACCGCCCGGATCTTTGCAGTCGTCTCCTGCAAATCAAACAAGGTTCTGCCACACGATGGGCATGAAATATATTCGGTCTTGGAGATACGCGTACGCGTAGCCTGTAGTATGGAAAAAGAAGTAGAGTTGAGGAAACGATGGTTATTGTCGATAGCAATATAGTTCCTCCCGCTCACCTTTGTATTGTGCATTTTTGCAGGATCGTTCATCAGCCATATACCATCCCCCATACCATCGAGCAGTAAAGCGCCCGTATCGGTAGAGAATTGGATCAACTGCTCATCAGCAGTAGCGCCTTTACTTTCAGCACAAAGAATAACCGGTGTTTTTATCTGGTGTTCCATCAGGTACACCATGGCGCAACGCACATCGGCCATTACATGTTTGCTGGAAGAGAAAAAGCAGAAAACAGCTGTAGGGTCTGCCGCCGCCGCATCAAAAATGTTCTGCCTTACCACTTTATCTATCGCATGCGTATCGATACCTATGAAGTTAATATGCGGAGAACGTTTTTTGGCGTCAAGATATTCAATGCCCTGGAAAAGCGGGAAACAGTTATCGGCATCCATTTGCTGCCATACATCCGGATTGCAGATCACCTTGATAGTGCCCGGCAAACCAAAATCAATGCGATGATCAGCAGTATAAATATAATCTGCAGCGCCATCGCTGATATTCCATTTATCCGTAGGTGCATCGTACGTGTAACCTATTGCCTGCAGGTCTTCAGGCTTGATCGCCTGCTTTTGCATAAAATCCGCCACAACAACCGGGACCTGCTGCGCGCCTATATTCGACACCGCATTCGTAACTCTGCGCTTGTACTGAAAAGGAGAATAAGGCAAACTGGTAATGGCAGGCGGCGTTGCCTTTAAACTGCCGATGCCAAATGGCTTACGCTCTCTGCCATGATAACGGCTTACAAGATCTTTACAAACCGGGATCTCAAACTCAGGATCTTCGGTTAAACTAACCCGGATAGTATCGCCTATACCATCTTCAAGCAGGGTACCAATGCCAATAGCCGATTTTATACGGCCATCTTCACCATCGCCGGCTTCTGTTACACCAAGATGAAGCGGATATATCTCACCAAATTCCTGGTCCATTTGCTGCACCAGCAACCTGTAAGCCTGAACCATCACCTGCGGGTTGCTCGACTTCATACTCAACACAATGTTATGGTAGGCTTCGTCCCTGGCAATACGCAGAAACTCCATAGCGCTTTCCACCATCCCCATAGGCGTATCGCCGTAACGGCTCATGATCCGGTCGCTTAAACTGCCGTGATTGGTGCCAATACGCATCGCAGTACCATATTCCTTACAGATCTTTACCAACGGCGTGAACCGGGTTCTGATGCGCTCTATCTCCTCCACATAGTCTGCGTCCGTATATTCTATCAGCTCAAATCTCTTTTTGTCGACATAGTTCCCCGGGTTAACACGCACCTTTTCCACAATGCGCGCTGCCACTTCGGCAGCATTGGGAGTAAAATGAATATCGGCCACCAATGGCACACTATATCCCCTTTTGTGCAACTCATCTTTAATAACCTGCAGATTTTCAGCCTCCTTTTTGCTTGGAGCCGTAATACGTACCAGTTCTGCCCCTGCTTCTATGCAACGGATGGTTTGTTCCACTGTACCAATCGTATCCATCGTGTCGGTGGTTGTCATGGTTTGCACACGTACAGGATGAAAATTCCCCAAAAGAAGTCCCCCTACATTCACCTCGCGCGTTTTCAGCCGGCTGTAAGAAGTTAGTGAGTTACAATATAAATGCATAGCTTTTATTCTGCGACAAAAATAAACATTAAAGAACACGGGTTTTTCCTAATTTTAAGTGTAAACTTTTCCGCACAATGATCCCGGTTTCACCAACCGGTTCCTCATAACTTTGTTTTATGAAAAGACTAGCCTACCAGTCAGGCGGAAATCCTCCTTATCAAAAGCAACAATCCCGTAAGGCGGTAGACGATTTACCTTATGTAAGCACGCATTCCCATATAAGAGTGCGCAAATACTGGCGCTATATTTTCCTGGGAGTAGTGCTGCTCGCAAAGGTTTTTCTCATTCTATCCATCTATTATTACGTAGAATACCGGCATTCTCAAAAACAACAACAGCAAATACTGGCTCCCGCAGCAGCTGCCAGCAACAAACTATTTCGTTAAAGAAAACATAATGAATCTTTACTAAAATTTTCTGGCAAGGTTATTGAAATGATATAGATGTTTTTTAAGGGTTTAGGGTTGAAAATATTGCCTGGGTTTCTACCCGGGCTTTCTTTTTTAAATACATTACTATGAAAAGGCTCAAGATAATATCCGCGGAAGACTTAAACAGCCTGGAATCAGCTGTAAACCAATGGCTTTCAGACAATAAAAACATTACCGTTCTTTCAGCCGATCTTAAAATGGCTCCGGGCAACAAGCATGTGTACCATTTGCTTTATACAACTGGCCCAACAGAAGAGGAAGGAAAATTACACGCACTGGCAGTAGTGGAACCGGGCTCGGTTGTTACTACAGAGGCAGGTGCCGTTGTAGAAGTGATCACAGAAGCTTCAGCTCCTGAAAAAAATTAAGCCGGCAATGCCGGCTTTTCTTTTTACCAATCTTTTTTATTCTGATTAGGAGTGGATCGTCCTTTCTGGATCTGTCGCTGCAATTGCTTTTCATTATCCCGCAGCTGTCCCAGCATTTCTTCCGCCTGGCTTTGGTTCAGCTTCGAATTGGTTTTCTCCTGCTGGGGCTTCGGCTGCTGCTTCTGCGGTTGAGGCTGCTGGTTTTGCTTCTGATCCTGCTTTTGCTGCTGTTGTTGCCTTAGCTCATTCATCGCCTTCTGCAGGTTTTCTCTTGCCTGCTCATCGTCCGGCGCCAAACGTAAAGCCTGCTTGAAAGCATCTATCGCCATCTGCAGTTTGTTGTCTTTGGCAAGCGCCAGCCCCTTATTATAATAGGCCTTGGCCTTTGTTGCCGTATCAACAGATTTACCGCCACCCACGTCATTGAACATCGCTGCGGCATCTTCCCCTTTCTTTTGCTTCTCCATGGCATTGCCAAGATTGAACTTGGCAGCAACATTTCCCGGTTCCTTCAACAACGCCTTGCGATAATACAATTCAGCATTGGCATAATCCCCCTTCCTGTACAGATCGTTTCCTTTCTTTACAGAAGCGTCTCCCGACTGCGCATACGATGGCAGCGAAATGGCGGAGCATAAAAGCAACACGCCTGTCAGTTGTTTTATTGTCTTTACCATCTTTTTTTTACTTCAGGGATGAACAATTCAGCAATCAGCAACAGCACTACAAAAGCCAGCAGGTAAGGAAAGATCGAAGCATATCCCGATCCGCCCGTCCCCGATAAAAACGCCTTTTTTTCCATGGTGCTCAAACTGCCGGCAACATCCAATGCGGTATTGGCAGCATTCTCCAGGTTGTGGTAAGTACCACCACTCTTGGCCGCCAGGTCGCTTAATTCCTTTTCATTCAGCTTCGTTACCACCATATGGCCATTTTCGTCACGTTTGTAATCGAAAGTGCCAGGCTCTTTAATAGGAGCCCCTTCGGTAGTACCTACACCTATTGTATGCAAAATCACGCCATGTTCGTTCAACTGGCGTAAAATTTCATGAGCTTTGGGATCATGGTCCTCCCCATCGGAGATGAGTACCACGGCCTTGTATTTCTTTTGCTTGGTATCCAATGAGTTATCACATAACTCAAGCGCGTCGCCAATAACGGTTCCCTGAACAGGCACCGCATTGGGGTTTGCATTTGAAACAAATAATTTCGCCGCTTCCGGGTCCGATGTCAATGGCATCTGCAGGTAAGCCTTGCCCGCAAAAAGCACCAGGCCTACCCGGTTGTCGCCTAACTTATTGATAAGCAAATTGGTGAACTGCCGCGCTTTCTCCAGGCGTGAAGGCTTTACATCTTCGCTAAGCATACTCTTACTCACGTCAAGCGCTATCATAACATCGATACCAGCCTTCTTTTCCTTATCATCTTCGGACGACGGTACCCGCACATTCGCAAACGCCAGCACACCAACGCCTATGGCCAGTATTACCACAACAAATTTCAGTACATATTGCCTCGGTGAATAATTCTGCGTCAGCAGATCGATAAGATGCGCATCTCCCAGTTTCTTCTTTACCCCTTTCTTCCAGCGCAGCACCAGCAGAAACAATATCACCAGTGGAATGATAACTGTAAGCCCAAGTAAATAATCCGTTCGTTCAACTGAAAAATGCATGCTGGTAAAGTAAGTGTGACGAAATTAACCTATTTTTTCCCTTGCATGAACCCCCTATTTGTAAGGATTGACATGAGTAGCTTTTTACGTATTTCTATCATTGGCGCATCATGATCGCCTTCTACATTCAGTACGAAAAAATAAGGATGTTTATTTTCTTCTATCCATCCAACGATCCATCCCAGCGATCTGCCATTTTCACGAAAACCCAGCCCGGTTTTATAGGCAAGTGTATAATTAGCATTCTTCTCACGGATCATCACCTCTTTCACAACATCCTGGGTACTCTTTTTATGGAAAGGTAACTGGTTGAAATACAGTTTTTTCACAAGTCCCATTTGTTCGTCAGCCGTCACCTTCACCGAATTATCGATCCAGAACGAATCTACATGCTGGATCACGGGACGGCCATAACGGCGGCCATAGCCAAGACTGTCGAGCCATAACTGCATGGTATCTTTTCCTATGCGGCGGGCAACCTCCTGGTAATAAGGCAGGGCCGACACTTTAAAGGCTTCCTCCATGGTCAGGTCTTTATTCCAGTCTTTCGCGGTATCGCCACCGGGGAAAATATGCACTTTGCCATCCCAGGGTATTACCATATCCTTTCCGGAAATGGCCCCTGTTTCCAGGCCAATCAGGGAGTTTACTATTTTGAAGGTAGAAGCCGGCAGGTAGGCCGAGTCTTTGAATCGCGGCAGGTTATATACCAGGAAATTGTTCTGCCCGTTATCGTACAATCC
The DNA here is from genome assembly GCF_004118675.1 of Filimonas effusa. Classification (NCBI taxonomy): domain Bacteria; kingdom Pseudomonadati; phylum Bacteroidota; class Chitinophagia; order Chitinophagales; family Chitinophagaceae; genus Filimonas; species Filimonas effusa. The sequence continues at coordinate 985,472 of NZ_SDHZ01000002.1, forward strand.
AAAGCTTCCTGTAACCTTGGCACTGTCGAAATAGGCGCCTATACTATTATCTACTGTAACGTTATTGGGAGTACAGGAAAAAAGATATCCCAGAACTATAAGCCAGGACAATTGAAGAAGCTGTTTCATGGAGCCAAAAGTAAGAAAATAGATGGTAGTGGTACTACCATCTATTTTCCGGCTGGCTATTTCAATACACCCAGCGCTTTACCAACTTTGGTAAACGCCGCGATGGCTTTGTCGAGATGCGCCTGCTCATGTGCAGCGCTAAGCTGAACACGTATACGCGCCTTGTCTTTAGGCACCACAGGGAAAAAGAAGCCAATGACATAAACCCCCTCCTCGAGCAGCTGGGCCGCAAAGTTCTGCGCCACTACTGCATCGTATAACATAATAGGTACAATCGGGTGGTCGCCGGGTTTAATATCGAAACCGGCAGCCGTCATCTTTTCACGGAAATATTTGGTATTATATTCCAGCTTGTCACGCAGGGTAGTAGCTTTTGACAACATGTCGAGCACCGCAATAGAAGCCCCCACGATACTTGGCGCTACTGTATTGGAGAACAGGTAAGGCCTTGAACGCTGACGTAACATTTCAATGATCTCCTTTTTACCGCTGGTAAAACCACCTGAAGCGCCGCCAAGCGCTTTGCCAAGTGTGCCGGTAATAATATCGATACGCCCCATTACATTCCTGTATTCATGCGTACCGCGACCGGTTTTACCAAGGAAGCCGGAAGAATGACATTCATCGATCATCACAATAGCATCATATTTATCGGCAAGATCACAGATCTTGTCAAGCTGGGCAATGGTGCCATCCATGCTGAAAGAACCGTCGGTTACAATGATCCTGCTGCGAAGCTGGCTGGTTTCCTTCAGCTTCTCCTCCAGGTCTTCCATATTGTTATGCTTGTAACGGAAACGCTGCGCTTTACAAAGGCGAACGCCATCTATAATAGACGCATGGTTCAGTTCATCGCTGATGATGGCATCCTGCTCATTGAAAAGTGGTTCAAAAACACCACCGTTGGCGTCAAAGGCAGCTGCATATAAAATAGTATCTTCCGTACCCAGGAACGTAGCAATTTTCTGCTCCAGCTCTTTATGAATATCCTGCGTGCCGCAGATAAACCGGACACTGCTCATTCCATAACCATGCGTATCAATGGCTTTATGAGCAGCTTCTATTACCGCCGGATGCGAAGAAAGCCCCAGGTAGTTGTTGGCGCAAAAGTTAAGTACCGTTTTACCATTAACAACAATTTCAGGTCCCTGCTCGCTGGTGATCACCCTTTCTTTCTTAAAAAGTCCGGCCTGCTCTATTTCCAGCAGTTCCTGTCCTATACGTTTTATAAATTTTTCGTTCATATGCATTATTTAAGGCAAGCGCAAAGGTAGGGGAAGCCTCCCTTAACTAACAAGCATAAGCAGAATAAAAACTTAGGACAAAACAGGGGTACCCTACCCGTGAAAACACGGGTAAAGCCCAGTGAATAAGCACTTTACAGCGTTAATGATTTGTAAAAAGACGCTAAAAGATTTTTTTCACCTTGACGAGTAACTTTATGACGAGTATATTCGTATTACCTGAAACAGTTCAGATTTATGAAACCACATCATCAATCAATTGTAACCTTAGAGAGCAGGGCCTCATCAAACAAACAGGGAAAAACCTTTAAGTCCTCCCCTGTACTTATCTTATCGGCCTGTGCCGCTGTTATCGGCGGTGTTGGTTATTATGTGCAAAGCAGTTTGCCTGCAGTAGGGGCTTACAAGCCCGCGACACAGCAAACAGCTCCCCAGGTCGACAGACCGGCAGCCGTTGGGCATATGATCTGGGAATCGGCAACACGACTTATAATATCCGCTCAACAATAGTCCCCCGCCTTCCGGGGGATTTTTTTTCTCCAATGGTGTAACCTTTATTTCTTTGCTTCGTATTACATGCAAAGCCTCATTAAACCAGGAGCAAGTATCGCTGTTTATGACTGAACTAGAGTATAACGAATGTGTGAACCTGTATGCAGACAATGTCTACAGGTTTATCGTTAAGAATATCAGGCATTCGGAAGACGCCCGCGATATTGTGCAAACCGCATTTGAAAAAATGTGGCGCACCCGGGAAACAGTTGAAACAGAAAAAGCGAAATCCTTCCTGTTTACAGTGGCCTATAACCAAATGATCGACCACCTGCGGAAAACAAAACGCGTATCATTGCAGGATTCTTTTACAACCGATACCCGCTCTCTTCATCAACCCGCTCACCGGGCAAAGCAAACATTACATGAAGCCATCAGCCGGCTCAATGAAATGCAACGCAGCCTGGTAATGCTGAAAGACTATGAAGGCTATACCTATGAAGAGATCGGAAAGATCACCGGCCTCAATGAAAGTCAGGTAAAAGTGTATTTACATCGCGCCCGCCTGGCATTGAAAAATTATCTGGTAAGTCCTGAAAATGTGTTGTGATATGATGTTGAACAGAGATAATTATGAAATGTATTTCCTGCTGTATATCGATAACGAGCTGGATGCGGCTCAGCGCGCGGAAGTGGAAAGCTTTATTCAACAGCACCCCGACCTTGCCATAGAGCTCGCAGACCTGCAAAACACATTATTGACAGAAGATACTCCTTCCGTTTTCCCCGATAAAGCAATGCTTTACCGCCAGGCCGGTAAGGAAACTGACCTCCTGTTATATATCGATAACGAACTGAACACGGCAGAAAAAACAAACCTGGAAAAAGAACTGCAACTTTCTCCGGCATTGCAACACCAGTTGCAGCAATTGCAACAGGCTGTTCTGCCTCATGAAAATATCGTCTTTGAACACAAAGAAGATCTTTACCGGTACCAAAGAAGGCGTATTATTCCCATCTCGCCCTTTGTAAGACGTACGCTTACTGCTGCGGCAGTGATGGCAGCCGTAGCAATAACCGGATGGTGGTTATTCCATAACAGTAATGCAGATGTAGCGCAACCTGGTCAGGCGTTCAATAAACCGTCTGACATCGCCACGCCATTTGCTCCGGCGCCAGGGCCAGGGTTACAGGGCAGTAAAAATGCGTCTGAAGCCTCCCAGCCAGCGGCGGCGCAACCTGAAGCAACTGCTTCGGACCGGAAAGAGCGCGAACAAGGCCGTACTCAAGTACAACAGCCCACTGCTCCCACCGTTGCCGGGGTACACAAGTCTGCCGCAACTGCCACCGGGCAGAAGCCGGCTTCTGCCGCAACCCCGGCCGCTCCCCTTATAGCCGGCATTGCAGGAAACGACAGAAACAAGCCACAGCCTGCCGGCACACCAACAGTAACAGCAGCGATAGCTAATACAGGCAACGCTGTATCACAGCCTTCCCGCGCAGCTGTACAGGCCAACATCAAACCGGGGCAGGAAGCTTCGCTCATTGTAACGCCGGCAGCAACAGGCGGACAACCAGCAGCTGCAGCAGGTAACCTGATCGCTAAATCAACATCACCCCGCTCAGTTACACCGGGAAACCATGACGCCACAGATAATACAGAACTGCCCGAACGGTCGGCAGGCACATTGGCGGCAACACCGCATAACACAACAGCTGCAGGCACACTGGCCGCGATGCCACATAACACAACAGCTACTGGCGCAACAGTGAAACCAGCTGTTTATACCGAACTCGACGTAACAGAAGAAAATGAACCTCTTTATATAGGAAACCTGGAATTAAATAAAAATAAACTAGCGGGAATATTCAAACGTGCCGGCCGCCTCTTCGGAAAACAAGGCCGGTAATACAGAACAAAACCTTTAGAAAAATCAGCACTCATTATGAACAAACTAATTCTACTAACCCTGGCGCTATGCGCCGGAGCAGCCGCCTATAGTCAGGAAGACAGCAGCAGGCAATCCACAACCGATACTGTTAAGGCAGGCAACTTTATCATTATCAAGAAAAAGAAGACCAACCCGGAAGGCGGGGCCGACAGGTCTACACAGGTAAAGTTCGACGTGAAAAAGCGCTACAGCAACCGCAATAGTAATATCTCCACCAACTGGTTCATTTTTGACCTGGGATTTGCCAACTGGCGGGATAAGACAGATTATAACGGCCCTGCCTTTACCGGGCAGCGTTCCCCCGATGGCTATATCAGGAATATCCCTTACACCGGCAAATCCGATAACCCGGTGAACAAAAGCAGCTTCAACCTGCGTAATGCAAAATCATCGAACGTAAATATCTGGCTGTTCATGCAGAAATGGCATATGATTAAAAAGGTGGTGAACCTGAAATACGGCCTGGGACTGGAGATGTATAACTACAGGTTCGATTCGGACATCAGTTTCCGTAATACGCCACAGCCCTATGCGTTCATGGACTCTGTTTCATTTACAAAGAACAAATTATACGCTGGTTATATCACCGTTCCCCTGTTGCTGAACTTCACCCCTTCGGGAAGCTCCCGCCGTGGCATCACTTTCAGTGCAGGTGTAAGCGCAGGTTATCTTGTTGGCAGCAGGAACAAACAAATCAGCGCCAACCGTGGCAAACAAAAGACAAAGGGAAATCTTGAAATGGAGCCCTGGCGTCTTGCGGCAATAGGTGAAATTGGCCTTGGCCCTGTACGGCTGTACGGCAGCTATAGCCTCAACAGCCTGCAAAAGAAAGCCGAAACAGGCCTCGAACAATATCCTTATGCAGTAGGTGTGAGGTTTAGCACCTTCTAATTCCGGTGCTTTAAGCCCTGTGTTACCATACGGGCTTTAGAAATTACTTTTTTTCTCATGTACATATAGTAACTGAGTCGTGCCGGGTCTCCGGCACGTTTTTTATTATAA